>DASYLY010000028.1:0-17308 GCA_036009365.1 Solirubrobacterales bacterium | reverse complement strand
CAGTTTCGCCACCTCGGTCCGCATCTGCACCCGCAGCTTCGCGTCGAGGTTGGAGAGCGGCTCGTCCATCAGGAAGGCCTTCGGGTCGCGGACGATCGCCCGCCCCATCGCCACCCGCTGGCGCTGGCCGCCGGAGAGGTTGGCCGGGCGGCGGTCGAGGTGCTGGGTGAGGTCGAGGGTCCCCGCCGCCGCCTCGACCTTGCGGTCGATCTCCTCCTTCTCGACCCCCGCCAGCTTCAGCGCGAAGCCCATATTCTCGCGCACGGTCATGTGCGGGTAGAGCGCGTAGTTCTGGAAGACCATGGCGATGTCGCGGTCCTTCGGTGCTTTGTCGTTGACCTGCTCGCCGCCGATCTTCAGCTCGCCGCTGGAGATGTCCTCGAGCCCGGCGATCATCCGCAGCGCCGTCGACTTGCCGCAGCCCGAGGGCCCGACGAGGATCATGAACTCGCCGTCGGCGATGTCGAGGTCCATGTCCTTGACGGCCTCATAGCCGTCGGGGAAGACCTTGGTGACTCCATCGAGGACTATCTCGGCCATGGCGTTGCTCCTTATCCCTTGACGGCGCCGGAGGTGAGGCCGGCGACGATTCGGCGCTGGAAGAAGAGGACGAAGACGATGATCGGCACCGTCACCACCACCGCCGCGGCGGCGATGCTGCCGGTCGGCTGGGTGAACGAGGACTCGCCGGTGAAGAAGGCGAGTGCCGCTGGCACGGTGCGCGAGGCATCGGAAGAGGTCAGCGAGATCGCGAAGAGGAAGTCGTTCCAGGCGAAGATGAAGACGAGGATCGCCGCCGTGAACACCCCCGGCGCGGCCAGCGGCACGATCACCTTGGTGAAGGCCTGGAACGGGGTCGCCCCGTCGACCTGGGCCGCCTGCTCGAGCTCCCAGGGGATCTCGCGGAAGAAGGCGACGAGGACGTAGATCGCCAGCGGCAGCGAGAAGGTCAGGTAGGGGATGATCAGGCCCGGCCAGGTGTCGTAGAGCCCGAGCGTCCGCCACATGTCGAACAGCGGCCCGACCGTGGAGATCGGCGGGAACATCGCGATCGCCAGCGCCCCGGCGAGGATCAGCCGCTTGCCGGGGAATTCGAGCCGGGCGATCGCGTAGGCGGTAAAGGCGGCGAGGGTGATCGCGATCACCGTCGTGATCAGGGCGATCCCGATCGAGTTGATCAGCGGCTTGATGAAGGGGCTGTCGTCGATCCCGCCTTCGAACAGGCTCTTGTAGTTGTCGAGGGAGATCTCGGAGGGGATAAAGCGCCCGTCGGTGATCGCGTCCGGCGGCTTCAGGGAGAGCGAGATCAGCCAGAGGACGGGGATCAGGGCGAAGATCAGCACCAGCAGGATGCCGATCGACCAGAGAGCGTAATCGCGGCTTCCTCGTCCCATCTCAGCCTCCCGGTCGTCCTTCCTCCAGCCGCGTGCCGAACCCCTTGACGAAGAGGAACGCGAGCAGGAAGACGCAGATGAAGATCAGCACCGAGACGGCCGAGCCGAGCCCGAGGTTGAGCCGCGAGATCAGCTGGTTGAAGCCGAGGATCGAGACCGATTCGGTGTCCTGGGCACCGCGGGTCATGATGAAGATCGTGTCGAAGACGCGGAAGGCGTCGAGCGAGCGGAACAGCAGCGCGACCAGGATCGCCGGCTTCATCAGCGGCAGGGTGATGCGGGTGAAGCGCTGCCAGGCGCTGGCGCCGTCGACCTTCGCCGCCTCGTAGAGCTGGTTGTCGATCGTCACCAGCCCGGCCAGCAGCAGCAGCGCCATGAACGGCGTCGTCTTCCAGACCTCGGCCATGATGATCACGACGAAGGAGCTGAAGCGGCCGCCGAACCAGTCCATTTCGTCGCTGATCAGCGGCAGGTTGTTGACGAAGCCGGTGTCCGGCGAGAAGGCGAACTGCCAGGCGAAGGCGGCGACCACGGTGATGATCCCGTAGGGGATCAGGACCGAGGTGCGGACGACGCCGCGGCCGAAGATCGCCCGGTGCATGACCAGCGCGATCACCATCCCCAGCACCAGCTCGATCGCCACCGTGGTGACGAGGATGAAGACGGTGTTGAAGAAGTCGGTCCACCAGAGGTCGGAGCCGAGCACCGCCGTGTAGTTGTCGAGGCCGACGAAGCCGCCCTCCTCGGGGAAGCGGAGGTCGACCTGCTGCAGCGAGAGGACGATCGCGTAGCCGATCGGGTAAGCGGTGACCGCGAGCATCGCCAGCACCGCCGGTGCGCAGAGCATCCAGGCGAGTTTGCGCTCCGAGCGCGTCCGCGAGCTCACAGCAGCCCCTCGCGCTTGACGGCGTCTTCGAGGTTCGACTTCAGCTCGTCATAGGTCGGTTCGGTGTCCTCGGGGTCGATCTTGTCCGGCGGGTGCAGGGAGCGCTGCACCGCCAGCGAGACGTCCTGGTAGGCGGGCGTCGTCGGCCGCGGCCCGGCGCCTTCGATCGATTCCTTGACCAGGTCGGCAAAGCCGGGGTAGGCCTTGGTGACGGCTTTGTCGGTGTAGAGGTCGGAGCGCGAGGGCGGCAGCCCGTCCAGTTCGACCGCGGTCAGCTGACTCGCTTTGCCGGCCAGGCAGCTGGCGGCGTCGAAGGCGATGTCCTTGTTGTCGGAGAAGGAGCTGACGGCGAGGTTGAAGCCGCCGAGCGGCGGCTTGCTCGGGGTGCCGGCGACGACCTCCGGGAAGCGGGCGAAGCCCATCTCTTTGCCGATCTCCGGAGCTTCGGCCTGGGCGCTGGCGTAGGCGAAGGTGTAGTTGGTCATGAAGGCCGATTCGCCCGCCTCGAAGCCGAGCCGGGCGCTGTCCTCATCAGAGGTCGAGAGGCTCGGTGGGGCGGCGGAGCCCCGTGCCAGCCTGCCCATCACAGCCAGCGCCTCTTCGGTCGGACCCTGTTCGAGGTCGACCTCTTCCGGGCCGGAGAGGATTTCGGTCCCGGCGCTCTCGATCAGCGCGTTGGCCCAGACCATGAACCCCTCGTAGCGGTTGGCCTGGACCTGGATCGACCCGGCTTCTTTGAGGTTTTCCGCCTGGTCGATCATCTCGTCCCAGGTTTTCGGTGGCTCTTTGACCAGGTCTTTGCGGTACCAGAGCAGCTGCGTGTTGGTGTTGAAGGGAGCGGCGTAGAGCTTGCCCTCGAAGGAGGCGGTCTCGATCACGTTGGGGAAAACCTTTTCCGTAACCTGTTTCTTCAGCGGCCCCGTCCACTCTTCGACCCAGCCGGCGTTGGCGAACTCGCCGGTCCAGATCACGTCCATGCCGATGATGTCGATCGAGGGGTCCTCGGCACCGAGCCGGCGGACCAGCTGTTCGCGTTGCTGGGAGGCATCGGTGGGGAGGAATTCCGGCGTGATCTCATAGCGGCCGTTCGATTCTTTGGAGCAGCGGGCCGATGCGTCCTCGATCGTGCCGCCCGGCTGGATCGCGACGAAGTAGGTGAGCTGGCGCGGCCCCGAGTCCGCCGAGCTGCTGCCGCAGGCGCTGAGGGCGAGCGTCGCCAGACCCGCGGCGAAAAGGCAGGAGAGCCACTTGGTCGTTGCGCGGGATGTCAAGTTCGATCCTCCATCGATGCACCTGACCCCCGCCTGGTGCATCAACCGAATGCCCGCCTGGGGCGGGTGTCAAACAGGAGCGGCGCGGTGACGGGCGAGGGTTAGGCGGCGCTCTGAGCGAGGAGGCCGTCGAAGGCCTGTTCGAGCCCGGCGATTGCCGAGTCGAGCGGAGCGTGGTCGCCGGCGGCTCGGGTGCGGACGAGGGCGCCCTCGACAGTTGAGACGACGAGCCCGGCGAAGGTCGCCGCCTGCTCTGCCGTGACACCCTCTTCCTCCAGCGCCGTGGCGATCGCCCCCTCCCAGCTCTGGAAGGCGGCGGTGGCGGCCGCAGCGAGAGCGGGATCCTCGGGGCGGGCCAGGGCAGCGGCGGCGACCGGGCAGCCGATCCGCTCCGGGTGCTGGTCGGCGCGGCGGCGGAAGAGTTCGCCGAACATCCGCAGCGTCCCCTTCAGCCCGCGCTCGGCCAGCGACTTCTCGATCGCCTCGCGGACGCGGTCGCCGTCGACTTCAGCGGCCTCGGCGGCGAGCTGTGCCTTGCCGCCGGGGAAGTGGTGGTAGATCGAGCCGCGCGGGGCGCTGCCGCGCTCGGCGACGTCGCGCAGCTCCATCCCCGCGTAGCCCTTCTCGGCCAGTAGCCGTCCGGCGCCCTCGAGCAGGCGCTCGCGGCCGTCGCGGCGCTTCGGCTCGGGCGGCTGACCGTCGGCTAGTCTGGATATGCCCACGGACATAGTCTATAGTGGCGGCCCATGTATGACAATGGGCATAGAAAGAGTGCAATCGCGATCGCCTGCGCGGGCGCCTTCGTCGCCTTTCTCGACACGACGATCGTCAACATCGCCTTCCCGGATATCTCGGAGTCGTTCTCCGGGGCGGACCGCAGCGCTCTCTCCTGGGTGCTCGACGGCTACTTCGTCGTCATCGCAGCGCTGCTGGTGCCGGCCGGAGGTCTAGCCGATCGCTTCGGCCACAAGCGGATCTTCCTGCTCGGGATGGCCGGCTTCACCGTCGCCAGTTTGCTCTGCGCCGTCGCCCCCAGCCTCGAGCTGCTGATCGCCTTCAGGATCCTGCAGGGGGTGGCCGCGGCGATGATCGCGCCGTCCTCGCTGGCGATCGTCCTCGACAGCTTTCCGGTCGAGCGGCGCTCGGCGGGCGTCGGCCTTTGGGGAGCTGCGGCAGCTGCGGCAGCGGCGGTCGGGCCGACTCTCGGCGGAGCGCTGGTCGAGCTCTCCGACTGGCGACTCGTCTTCCTCGTCAACCTGCCGCTCGGCGCCGCCGTCCTGCTCGCCGGCCGCAGCCGCCTACCGCGGCCGAAGCTCCTCGACAGCCGCCTGCCCGACTTGCCGGGGGCGGCGATGCTGGCGCTCTCGCTGGCCGCGATCACGCTCGCGATCGTCGAGGGCAACGACTGGGGCTGGACCTCCGCTCCCGTCCTCGGCTCGTTCGTCGCCGGCCTCGCCCTGCTCGCCGGGGTGGCCGTCCGCAGCACCACCCACCCCCGGCCGATCGTCGAGCCGGCCCTGTTCGCCCACCGCTCCTTCCGCATCGGCAACCTCGGCACCCTGCTCTTCGCCCTCGCCTTCTTCTCGCTGATCCTCGGCAACGTCCTCTTCCTGACCACGATCTGGGGCTACTCCGTGCTCCAGGCCGGCGCCGCGACGCTGCCGGGGCCTGTCCTCTCGACGATCTTCGCCGGCCCCGCCGGCCGTCTCGCCGACCGCTTCGGCCACCGTGCCGTGATCGTCCCCGGCACGATCATCTTTGCCGCCGGCGTCTGGGTGCTGGGCTCGGCCGGCGCCGAACCCGACTGGCTCGGCCTCTGGCTGCCGGGTGCCTGCCTGACCGGCATCGGCATCGGCCTCGCCTTCCCGACGCTCGGCTCCGCCGCCGTCCGCGACATCCCCGACGACCGCTTCGCCACCGCCAGTGCCGTCAACGCCGCCTTCCGCCAGGTCGGCGCCGTGCTCGGCACCGCGATCCTGGTCGCCATCGTCGGCGACCCGTCCTCACTACCCGAAGCGCTCGACTCCGCCCACACTGCCTACCTCTTC
Source organism: Solirubrobacterales bacterium (assembly GCA_036009365.1). Lineage (GTDB taxonomy): Bacteria > Actinomycetota > Thermoleophilia > Solirubrobacterales > 70-9 > VAYN01. The sequence goes on along the minus strand of DASYLY010000028.1, from coordinate 11,709 downwards.
GCCGTCATCGCCGCGCTGCTCTCGGGTGCGGTGACGCTGGCGCTGCGGCCCGTGTCCCAGACGGCCGGCGGGCCCGAATCCTCGCCGGCCGCAGATGTCGTCAGCGAGCCGTTGTCGGCGGAGGCGCGCTAGGCGGTCGCTTCGATGCGCTCGTCCAGCGAGCGCCATGCGCTCTCGGCGTCGGCGAGTGACATCGAGAGGCTGCGGTCGCCGGCAGCGATCTCAATTGCCTCGCCGCCCACCTCGCCAATAACGGTGGCGCCGATCTCCTCCAGCGCCGACCGCTCGCCGCTGAGCAGGAAGCCGCCGGGCCCCTCGCCGAACAGCGCCTCCTCCGGCGAGCAGCCGCGATCGCGCAGCGGCTGCAGGTCGACGCGGCAACCGACCCCGCCGCCGATCGCCGACTCGGCCAGGGCGCAGGCGAGACCGCCATCGCTGATGTCGTGAGCCGAGGCGAGCTTGCCGGCGCGGACCGCATCGCGGATCGCGGCGCAGGCGGCGGCGACCGCCGCCAGGTCGGGCTCCGGCAGGCCGGCGTCGAGCTCGCCGCGCAGCTTCGCCAGCTCCGAACCGAAGGGGGTGGGGGAGAAGGGTCCGAAGATGGCGATCGCGCCTCCCTTACGGACGAAAGCGCTGCCGGCGACCTGCCCCGGGTCGGGCAGCTCGCCGACCATGCCGACCACCGGGGTCGGGTAGATCGGTCCTTCCGGTCCCTCGTTATAGAGAGAGACGTTGCCGCCGACCACGGGTACTCCCAGCGCCTCGCAGGCCTCGGCGAGGCCGCTGACGGCGCGGTCGAGCTGCCAGGCGGTGGCCGGCTTCTCGGGGTTGCCGAAGTTGAGGCAGTTGGTCAGGCCGAGTGGCTCGGCGCCGACGCAGGCGAGATTCTGGGCGCACTCGAGGACCGCCTCGATCGTGCCGGCGTGCGGGTCGCAGGCGACGCGGCGGCCGTTGCCGTCGATTGAGACGGCGATCGCGTTGCCGGCCTCGGGCAGTTGCAGGACGGCGGCGTCGGCGGACTCCGGTCGGCGCACGGTCCGCGATCCGACCACCGAGTCGTACTGCTCGAAGGCCCAGCGCTTGGAGGCGATGCTGGGGGAAGCCAGCAGCGCCAGCAGAACCGCGCCGGGGTCGCTGGGGTCGGCGTTGCCGCCGGCCGCGGCGGCGACCCGCGTGGCGAGCACGTCCTCGTTGCCGTAGAGCCAGCCCGCCGGCTCGGCCGGGCTGAGGTCGTAGAGGGGGCAGCCGTCGACCAGCGCCTCGACCGGCATCTCGCCGACGACCTCCTTGCCGCGCAGGATGCGGATCTGGCCGCTGTCTGTGACGACCCCGATCTGCGCCGAGCCGGTCTGCCATTTCTCGCAGAGCGCCAGCACCGCCGCCACCTTGGCCGGCTCGACCACTGCCAGCATCCGCTCCTGCGACTCGGAGACCATGATCTCGAAGGGCTCCATGTCGGGCTCGCGCAGCGGCACCTTGGCGACGTCGAGGTCGATTCCGACCCCGCCGGCCGAGGCCATCTCGCCGGCCGAGGAGGTCAGCCCGGCGGCGCCGAGGTCCTGCAGAGAGACCAGCAGGCCCTTCGCCAGTAGCTCCAGGCAGCACTCCAGCACCTTCGACTCCTCGAACGGGTCGCCGATCTGCACCGTCGGTCGCTTCGCCTCGTCGCCGTCGCCGAGCTCGGCCGAGGCCAGCACCGAGGCGCCGCCGATCCCGTCGCGCCCGGTCGAGGCGCCCATCAGCACCACCGCGTTGCCGACCCCGGCGGCGGCGGCGCGGACCATGTCTTTGGTCTCGGCCAGGCCGAGGCACATCGCGTTGACCAGGCAGTTGTGCTCATAAGGTGCCTCGAAGTAGATCTCGCCGCCGACGTTCGGCACCCCGATTGAGTTGCCGTAGTGGCCGATCCCGCGCACGGCGCCGTCGAGCAGGTGGCGCGAGCGGACTGAGTCGAGCTCGCCGAAGCGCAGCGAGTCGAGGATCGCGATCGGCCGGGCGCCGATCGCGAAGACGTCGCGGAGGATGCCACCGACCCCCGTCGCCGCTCCCTGGAAGGGCTCGACCGCGCTGGGGTGGTTGTGGGACTCGACCTTGAAGGCGACCGCGTAGCCGTTGCCGACGTCGACCGCGCCGGCGTTCTCGCCCGGCCCCATCACACCCGCTCGCCCTCGGTCGGCAGCCTTTTCAGCAGCTTGCGCGAGTGCTTGTAGGCGCAGTGCTCGGACCAGAGCAGGCTGAACATCGCCAGCTCGACGACGTTCGGCTCGCGTCCCATCTTCTCGACGATCAGCTCGAACTCGGCGTCGGTCAGCCCCAGCTCTCGGTGCTTGGCGACCTCGACCGTCACGCCGGTGCTCCGACGCTGACGCCGCCCGCCGCGGCGACTTCTTCGAACACCCGCAGCCCGTCGGTCGAGCCGGTCAGGGGATCGACCGCGTGCTCGGGATGCGGCATCAGCCCGACCACGTTGCCGGCCTCGTTGCGAACCCCGGCAATGTCCCGCACCGACCCGTTCGAGTTGTGCCCCGAGGCGTAGCGGTACGCAACCTGCCCCTTGGCCTCGAGCTCATCGAGCATCCCCTCCGGCGCGTAGTACCGCCCTTCCCCATGCTTCGCCGGAATCGACAGCGTCTCGGTCGATCGAGTGGTCGCTTGAGGGGTCTCTGGACCCCGTAACCCACCACTCGACTCAGGGATCAGGTCGACCTGACGGCAGATGAAGCGCAGCTCGACGTTGCGCAGGAGGGCGCCGGGGAGGAGGCCGGCCTCGCAGAGGACCTGGAAGCCGTTGCAGATGCCCAGCACCGGGGCGCCGCCGCCGGCTATCTCCGCCACCGCTTCCATCGCCGGGCTGAAGCGGGCGATGGCGCCGGCGCGCAGGTAGTCGCCGTAGGAGAAGCCGCCGGGAACAAGCACGGCGTCGATCCCGTCGAGGTCGCGCTCCTCGTGCCAGACCATGCGGGCCTCGCCGAGCAGCGAGCAGGCGTGCAGTGCGTCCCGCTCGTCACAGGATCCAGGGAACTGAAGGACTCCCCAGATCACAGGGTCTGAATCTCGTAGTCCTCGATCAGGGGGTTGGCGAGGAGCTTCTCGCAGAGCTCCGCCAGCCGCTCCGGGTCCGCCGCCTCGAGCTCGACCATGCGGCCGACCCGGACGTGCTCGATTCCCTCGAACCCGAGCGCCGGCAGCGCCCGCTCGACCGCCTTGCCTTGCGGGTCGAGAATCCCCTCCTTCGGCCGGATCAGGACCCGCGCCTTCGCCATTAGAAGGACCGCTCCGTGATCCGCTCGTAGGCCTCGACGTATTTGCCACGGGTCTGCTCGACCACGTCGGGCGGCAGCTTCGGCCCCGGCGGCTTCTTGTCCCAGCCGGTCTCGGTCGCCCAGTCGCGCACGAACTGCTTGTCGAAGGAGGGGGGAGTCTTGCCCGGCTCGTAGCTGTCGGCGGGCCAGAAGCGCGAGGAGTCGGGAGTCAGGACCTCGTCGCCGAGGACGATCTCGGCGCCAGCGTGGCTGCCGAACTCGAACTTGGTGTCGGCGAGGATGATCCCGCGCTCGGCGGCATGGGCAGCGCCGCGCTCGTAGACCTCGATCGAGATCCGCCGCAGCTCCTCCATCAACGCCCGGTTGCCGACGATCTCGGCGGCGCGGTCGAAGTCGACATTCTCATCGTGGTCGCCGATCTCGGCCTTGGTCGCCGGCGTGAAGATCGGCTGTGGCAGCTTGTCGGACTCCAGGAGGCCGGCCGGCAGCTCGATCCCACAGACGGCGCCGCTCTCGCGGTATTCCTTCCAGCCCGAGCCCGAGAGGTAGCCGCGGACTACGCACTCGACCTGGTGCATCTCCAGCCGCCGGACCCGCATAGCCCGTTCCGTCACCTCCTCCGGCACGTCGTCGGAGAGGAAGTGGTTGGGGACGATGTCGGCGGTCAGCTCGAACCAGAATTCCGACATCCGGTTGAGCACCTTGCCCTTGTCGGGGACCGGCGTCGGCATCACCACGTCGTAGGTGGAGATCCGGTCTGAGGCGACCATCAGCAGGTCGTTCTCCCAGGCGTAGATCTCGCGCACCTTGCCGGAGGAGAGGAGCTTGAGGTCGGAGACTTGGGTCGGCACTTTGGCGATGCTAGCTATTGGGGAGGCGGGGGAAGGGCCGGGTGTCCCCTCCCGGGAGACCGTACGGCTGGCAGGCGTGCTGGGTGCGGGATGTTTCCGCTCCCAAAGTCTCCCAGGAGGGGACACCCGGCCCTTCCGACGGTCTGCGAACCTCTGCATCAGATGTTGCCGCCTGGGCCCACCAGTCCCCCTTTGGTTCAAATGCTTCGGTGGGTTCTCAGGCCGCTTGCGTTCATGCATGAGTGTCGGGAGAAGTTCGGCGATTCGTTCAGCGTCAGCTTCTTCGGGTTCGAGCGGCCGATGGTGCTCATCTCCGACCCGGCGGCGATCAAGGCCCTCTACGCCGATCGCGAGCATGGGTTGCCGCCGGGCCGCAACACGATCCTCGAGCCGATCCTCGGCTCGCAGTCGGTGCTGTTACTGGAGGGCGCTAACCATCTCGCCCGCCGCAAGCTGATGCTGCCGCCGTTTCACGGCGAGCGGATGCGCTCCTACGAGCCGGTGGTCGAGGAGATCGTCAGCGCCGAGGTCGATTCCTGGCCGCTCGATAGTGAGTTCCCGATCCACCCGCGGATGCAGGGGGTGACCCTGGAGGCGATCCTGCGGGTCGTTTTCGGCATGGCTGACGGTCCGCGGCTGCAGCGGCTGCGGAGCATGCTCGACCGGGTCCTGACGGAGACCTCCTCGCCGCGGTCGCAGCTCGTCGGCCTAGCGCTCCAGCGCCTCTCCGGTCGCAGCCCACTGGCTCGCTTCGAGGGCCAGCTGCGGGCGATCGATGAGCTGCTCTACGCCGAGATCGCCGAGCACCGCGCCAAGCCCGACCTCGCCGAGCGCGAGGACATCCTCTCGATGCTGATGCTGGCCCGCTTCGAGGGGGGCGAGGCGATGACCGATACCGACCTGCGCGATCAGCTGATGACGCTGCTGCTGGCCGGTCACGAGACGACGGCGACGGCGCTCGCCTGGAGCTTCGATCTGCTGCTGCGCCACCCCGAGCCATTGGCGCGCCTGCGCGAGTCGCTGGCCGCCGGCGAGGACGATTATCTGCGCGCGACGATCTCCGAGTCGCTGCGCCTGCGGCCGGTGATCCCGCTCGCCGGCCGCCGCCTCGCCAAGGAGCTCTCGGTCGACGGTCTGACGCTGCCGGCAGGCACCGACGTCACCCCGGCGATCTGGCTCACCCACACCCGCGCCGACCTCTACCCCGAGCCCTTCGCCTTCCGCCCCGAGCGCTTCCTCGACGACGGGCCCGAGACCTACGCCTGGATCCCCTTCGGCGGCGGCATCCGCCGCTGCCTCGGCGCCGCCTTCGCCGAGTTCGAGATGCGGATCGTCCTGCGCGAGGTGCTGACCCGCTGCGACCTCCACAAGGCCGATCCCATCCCCGAGCGAACCGGCCGCCGCAACATCACCTTCTCCCCGCGCGACGGCACTCCTGTGGTTCTCACCGCGCGCCGCCTGGCGCGTGAGCGCAACCAGGTCGCCGTTTAGCCGTTAGGCCGCCTGCCCGGCACGCCGACTAGCATTCCGCGATCGTGACGCCCTCCCTCTCCACCTACGTCGGTGGCTGTCTTGCCCTGATCGCCATCGTTTCCGCGGTTGGCTACGGCGGCTACTGGCTGCGCCGCTGGATCGTGCCCGAATTCTCGGGAGCGCTGGCCCGGCTCGCCGAGGCGACGATCGCGACGGCGCTGCTGGTCCTCGTCTTCCAGCTGCTCGGCTCGCTCAGCCTCCTCTACATCGGCTGGATCGTCGTCGCCTGCGTTGCGGTCGGGCTGCTCGCCGCCCTGATCGGCCGGCGCAAGGCGCCGCAGGTCGAGCAGGGAGTCGAAGCGGCACCGATCCAGATGCTGGCGATGCTGATCGCGCTCGGAGTCGCCTCCTTCACCGTCGCCGAGTGGTCCTTCCCGTCCCAGCTCAACCTCGACGCCGGCATGTTCGGCGGCGACACGACCTGGTACCACATGCCCTTCGCGGCCCGAATGGCCCAGGAACACTCGATCACCCACTTCCTCTTCACCGATCCGCTGCGGCTCACGGTGTGGTTCTACCCGCAGACCTCTGAGCTGTTCAACGGCGTCGCGATCGTCCTCTTCAAGAGCGACTGGCTCTCGACCCTGATCAACCTTTTCTGGCTGGCGCTGGCGCTGTTGGGGTCGTGGTGCGTGGGCCGGCCCTACAAAGTCGGCCCGGCGACCCTGGTCGCAGGGGCGCTGATTCTCGATGCAGGGGTGATGATCGAGACCCAGCCGGGCGAAGGGCGCAACGACATCATGGGCCTGGCCTTCCTGATCGCCTTCGCCGCCTTCCTGATCAACGGCCACCAACGCCGCGCGCCGGTCGCTGGCGCGGTTGAGGACACGCCCGAGCGCGACGCGCCACTACTCGACAGGGGGCCGCTAGTGATCGCCGGCTTGGCCGCCGGGGTGGCGATTTCGGTCAAGCTCACCCTACTCGTGCCGATTGTTGCAATTGGCTTCGGGGTGATCGCTTTTAGCGGCCGGGGCAGGCGGCTGACCACGGCCTGGATACTGGGCCTCTCGACCTTCGTCCTCGGCGCCTACTGGTACGTGCGGGCGATGATCGCCACCGGCGGGAACCCCGCCCCGCAGCTCGGCTTCGGCCCGCTGCACCTACCCCGTCCCGACCAGATGCCGCTCGACGCGAGGCCGCGCTTCGCCGTCGCCGACTACCTGTTCAACCCCACCATCTACCGCAAGTGGTTCTTCCCCCAGCTCGACAACGCCTTCGGGGTGCTCTGGCCGCTGATCCTGATCGTCGCCGTGGCGGCGGCCGTCTACCTCGCCTTCCGCTCCCGCAATGTGATCCTGCGCGTGCTCGCGGTCGGCGCCCTCGCCACCGCCTTCGTCTACGTCGTCACGCCGCTGACCGCCGCCGGCCCGGAAGGGTCTCCCACCGGCTTCTTCACCAACACCCGCTACCTGACGCCAGGGCTGCTGCTGGCCCTGATCGTGATGCCGCTGGCGCGACCTCTTCGCGCTCCTGATAGCCGAGCCTGGCAGACGCTTCTCTTCCTCACGGCCGTGTACGCAGTCACGGTGTTGACTTCGCCACGCTGGTACCCCGGATACATCGTCGGCACTGTGTTTATCACCGGGGCGCTGGTGTGGGCGCCAGCCGGACTGGTGCTGCTGAGGGCGCGACGACAGGTCAGCCGCGCGCTCGTCGCCGGGGTAACTGTGACGGTACTGCTGTTGGCGATCGTCCTCGGCCGTGCCCAGGAGGTCCAGTACTTCAAGCACCACTACAGCCACACCACGGCTTTTCTAGGCGACGGCGGTCCGCGAAAAGCCTATGACTTCGCACAGAACCTGAGCGGCAAGCGAATCGGCATCGCCGGTTCGGGCACGATCATCTTCGGTCAGTACGGTTTCTTCGGGCGAGGGGTCGACAATCACGTTCAGTACATAGGCGTGAAGGGACCCAAGGGCCAGTACAGGCTGGCGACGACGTGCCCGCAGTTCCGCCGTCTCGTCAACGAAGGCGACTATGACTACCTGATCGTGAGTCGCGCCACGCAGGATTCACGTGACGCCGACTTCTGGTACCCAATCTACGCCTGGCTGAAAACCGACCCGGCGCTGACGAAGGTACTCGAAGAGCCCGATGTGACGCCTCAGCCGGACTACGTTTTCAAGGTCGAGGGCCCTCTCGACCCGTCCGCCTGTGCCTCGTCGCGCCGGTAGCTGACGTCAGGCTGCGCCGCTGTGCCAGCCTGAAATGCCTGAGCCTACCGAGAGCGCTTGGCGCCGTCGCGGGCGGTCGGATGTTCCTTGGCCCAGTCGGCGATCGTGCTGGAGCCGGAGATGACCTCGCCGTCGTCGAGGACGAGGATCGGCACCTCCGGGGTGCCGCTCAGCTCGGTTACCTCGGCGCGGTCCTGCTCGCGGCTGCCCCAGGTCCAGGGCATCAGCCGGTAGCCGCCGACCGTCTTGATCTCGTACTCGTAGCCGGCCGCGTCGAGTGCCTTGCCGGCCTTGCCGCAGGGATGGGCGAAGCCCGGGCCCATCGTCTTCGTTCCACAGGTGTAGAGGATCATCGCTGCAAGCCTAGCCCGAAACGGGATCCGCGGTCATGGCCGTGGATCAGCGCAGTGCTTCGAGGCGCCCGAAGATCTCGGGCAGATGGGTCAGGTAGGCGCCGTAGTCGAAGACGGCGTCGAGGTCGAGGTCCGGGGCCGCCTTGGCGAGCAGGTCGCGGAACTCGGTACCGGTGTCCCAGGCACGTTGGGCGTTCTCCTGGACGACCCGGTAGGCGCCGTCGCGGGTCATCCCCGACTCAACCAGCGCGGTCAGGGCCCGCTGGCTGAAGAGGGCGCCGTGGGTGAGGCCGAGGTTGGCCTGCATGCGGTCGCCGTGGACGGTCATCCCGGCTGCCACCTTGGCCGCCAGGTCCTGGGCGTAGTCGAGCAGGATCGTCGCGTCGGGGAGGATTACCCGCTCGGCGCCGGAGTGGGAGATGTCGCGCTCGTGCCAGAGGGCGATGTTCTCCAGTCCCGCCTGGGCGTAGCCGCGGAGGACGCGGGAGAGGCCGGTGACGCGCTCGGTGCGGATCGGGTTGCGCTTGTGCGGCATCGCCGAGGAGCCCTTCTGGCCGGCGGCGAACGGCTCTTCGACCTCGCGCACCTCGGTCCGCTGCAGGTTGCGCACCTCGGTCGCGAAGCGCTCCAGGCCGCCGCCGGCGATCGCGATCGCCGAGGTCAGCTGGGCGTGGCGGTCACGCGGCACTACCTGGGTGGCGACGTCCTCGCGGCCGAGGCCGAGCCGCTCCATCACCCGCGCCTCGACCGCCGGCGGCACCGAAGCGTAGGTGCCGACCGCGCCGGAGAGCTTGCCGAAGCCGAGCTGGGCAAAGGACCCTTCGAGCCGGGCCAGGTTGCGATCGGCCTCGAAGGCGAAACCGGCGAGCCGCAGGCCGAAGGTGGTCGGCTCGGCATGGACGCCGTGGGTGCGGCCGACGCAGAGCGTGTCGCGGTGCTCCAGCGCCCGCTCGATCAGCGCATCGCGGTAAGCGCGGGCGCCGGCGACGACGACCTCGCCGGCCTGGCGCAGCTGCAGTGCCAGCGCCGTGTCGAGCACGTCGGAGGACGTGAGCCCGTAATGGATCCAGCGTCCGTGCTCGCCGACCGAGGCGGCGACGACATCGACGAAGGCGGCGACGTCGTGGTCGGTGACCCGCTCGCGCTCTTCGACCGCCTCGACCGTGAAGGCAGCGGCAGCCCGCGCCGCCTCGGCAGCCTCGCGCGGCACCATGCCCTCCTCGGCCCAGGCCTCGGTCGCCGCCAGCTCGACCTGCAGCCAGCACTCCATCTTGCGCTGCTGTGACCAGACCGCCCCGATCTCGGGACGCGTGTAGCGGGGGATCATCGGCGGGCCGTTCGCGGCATCAGCAGTTGATGATCCGCGCCGCGAGCACACCGGCATTTTTTGCGCCGTCGATTGCCACGCAGGCGACCGGGATGCCGGGTGGCATCTGCACCGCCGAGAGCAGGGCGTCGAGCCCGCCCAGTGCCTTGCCGAGAATCGGCACGCCGATCACCGGCAGGTCGGTGTGAGCGGCGGCGACGCCGGGCAGCGCCGCCGACATTCCGGCGCCGGCGATGATCACCTTCAGCCCCCGCATGCGGGCGTTCTGGCAGTACTCGCGGACCATCTCCGGGTCGCGGTGGGCGCTCATCACACGAACCTCGTAGCGGATGCCGGCATCGTGGAGAGCGGCGCCGGCCGGCTGCATCTTCGGCTTGTCGTTCTTGGAGCCCATGATGATTCCTACCAACGGCTCGTCGACGTCTATTTCCTGGAAGGCCTCCTCGACGGCCGGCAGCGTCACCGACGAGGTCGAAGTGCTCGGTTGTGGCTCCTCTGAGATCTCGCTCATCTCTTTCCTCTCTAGCTGGGCTGGCTGGGGACCCGGTCGACGGCCCGGGCGGCGATGTCGGAGCGGATCTGCATTCCCGCGAAGGAGATCCGGCCGGCCGCATCGTATGCGCGAGCGCGGGCTGCCGCAGGGGTCGCCCCCAGCGCGGTCAGATTGAGGACGCGACCTCCAGCGGTAACGATCTCGCCGTCGTGCTCGGCAGTGCCGGCATGGGTGACCTCGGCCAGCTCCGCCGCCGCTGCGAGGCCGCTGATTACGTCCCCCTTGGAAGAGGACTCGGGGTAGCCGGCCGAGGCCAGGACCAGGGTTACGGCCCAGTCCTCGCTGAACTCGGCGCTGGCGCCGGCCAGCCCACCCGGCTCGCGGGCGGCGAGGCAGAGGTCGACCAGGTCCGAGCGCAGTCGCGGCAGCACCGCCTGCGTCTCCGGATCGCCGAAGCGGGTGTTGAACTCGAGCACCTTGACCCCGCCGGGACCGATCATCAGGCCGGCGTAGAGAACGCCGTGAAAGGGCAGGCCACGCCGCGCCATCGCCGCCACGATCGGGCGATGGACGGCATCGGCGATCTCCTCCACCTCGGCCGGGCCGAACCCCGGTACCGGCGAGTAGCTGCCCATCCCGCCCGTGTTCGGTCCCTCGTCGCCGTCGAAGATCCGCTTGTAGTCCTGGGCGGGGGCGAGCGGAATCACGTTCTCGCCGTCGCAGAGGGCCAGCAGCGAGAGCTCCTCACCCTCGAGGAATTCCTCCATCACCACCGTCGTCGCGCCGAAGCGCCGCTCGGTGAAGAAGACGTCGATCGCCTCGCGCGCCTCGGCCTCGCTCGGGCAGATGATTACGCCCTTGCCCGCCGCCAGCCCGTCGGCCTTCAGCACCATCGGGTAGTCGGCGCCGGCGAGCTGCTCGAGCGCGTCCTCGCGACTGCCCAGGAGGACGTGACCGGCGGTCGGCACCCCGGCCTCCTTCATCAGCTCCTTGGCGAAGGCCTTGGAACCCTCCAGCTCGGCGGCGGCGGCACTGGGGCCGAAGGCCGGCACCCCCGCCTCCTCGAGCGCGTCGACGACGCCAGCGACCAGTGCCGCCTCGGGACCGACCACGACCAGATCGACCCGCCGCTCGCGCGCCGCCGCGACGATCGCCTCGACGTCGTCGGCAGCGATCTCCGCCAGGCACTCGGCATCGGCGGCGATGCCGGCGTTGCCGGGGGCGCAGAGCAGCTCGGGGGAGTGGACGGAGCGAGCGAGGGCGCGCACGATCGCGTGCTCGCGCCCGCCCCCTCCAACGACCAGTGCCTTCAACGAACCGCTAGAGGGAGCCGGACAGCTCGTCGGCGGAGATCGCGGCCAGCGTCTGGCTGGTCATCGTCCCGCGCGAGCCGAGCTCGACCGAGACCTTGGCCATCGCCTTCTCATCCGGCGCTTCGACGATCGTCACGAAGTCGTACTGGCCGAGCGTCGCGTACTGCGCCACCACCTTGGCGCCGATCTGCTCGACCTCCTTGTTGACCTCGGCTACCCGCCCAGGATTGTTCTTCAGCGTCCGCACGCCCTCGGCGGTCAAGTTCGTCAGCATCACGTAAGTCGGCATGTCCCGCGCTCCTTTCGAAGGTTCGGGTCCACCATAACTCTCGCGCCGAGGGGGTGGGGGGCTGGTGGCGGGAGGAGTCCGGTGGTCATCTCCTTCACTCGCACCTCGTCGCC
>DASYLY010000027.1:0-5903 GCA_036009365.1 Solirubrobacterales bacterium | reverse complement strand
AGCGCGTGGGGGGCGTGGTCGGTGGCGACGCAGTCGATCGTGCCATCGCGCAGCCCGTCGATCAGAGCCTGGCGGTCGGCCTCGGTGCGCAGCGGCGGGTTCATCTTGAAGCGGTGCGGGTCGAGGCTGCGGACCTCCTCGTCGGTGAGGCAGAGGTGATGGGGGCTGGCCTCGGCGCTGATCTGCACCCCGGCGGCCTTGGCGGCGCGGACGACCTCGACCGACTCGGAAGCGGAGAGGTGCTGGACATGGATGCGGGCGTTCTCGTAGGCGGCGAGGGCGGCATCGCGGGCGATCATCGTCGACTCCGAGACCGACGGCACGCCGGCCAGGCCGAGTGCGGCCGAGACCGGCCCCTCGTGCATCACTCCGTCGCCGGAGAGCTCCTGGTCCTCCTCGTGCAGGGCGATCGTGCCGCCGCAGAGGTGTTGGTACTGGAGGGCCCGGCGCATGATCCGGGCGCTGCCGATCGGCAGACCGTCGTCGGAGAAACCGATCGCGCCGGCCTCGCGCAGCTCGACCATCTCGGTCAGCTCATCGCCCTGCATGCCTTTGGTGACGGTGGCGAGAAAGCCGACCGGCACAGAGGCACCGGCCCGCGCTCGCTCGCGCAAGGAGGCGATGTCGGCCGCGGTCGAGACCGGCGGCGCCGTGTTGGCCATCGCCAGGATCCCGCAGTAGCCACCGGCGGCGGCGGCGCGGGTGCCGGTCTCGATGTCCTCCTTGTGCTCCTGGCCGGGGGTGCGCAGGTGGACGTGCGGGTCGAAGAAGGCGGGGAACGCGTGCAGCCCTTCGGCCTCGATCGTCTCGACACCGTCGACCGCGGCGGTGTCGGGTGCCGCCAGCTCGGCGATCGAGCCGTCGCGGATGACGACGTCGTGGACGCCGTCGATCCCGGCCACCGGGTCGAGCACCGTCGCCCGGCGCAGCACCAGGTCGGCGCTCTCGCCGGAGCGGACGTCGAGCAGCTCGGAGAGGCTCACGCCGGCTGCCCGATCGGGGTCGGCCGGGTCGCGCCCTCGCCGTCGCTCAGCGTGGCCGGGCCCTCGCCGCCGGCGAGCAGCTCATAGAGGATTGCCATCCGCACGACCAGGCCCGCTCCCACCTGATCGACGATCAGCGACTGCGGCGAGTCGATCGCCTCGCCGGAGAGCTCAACGCCGCGATTGACCGGCCCCGGGTGCATCAGCAGCTGGCGTGGGTTGAGGCGGCGTGTGTCGATCTGGAAGCAGGCGGCGTACTCGCGCAGCGAGGGGACGAAACTCTCGCTCATCCGCTCCATCTGCATCCGCAGCGCATAGACGACGTCGGCCTCCTCGAGGCGGTCGAGCGAGTAGCTGACCTCGCAGCCGAGCTGCTCGATTCCGCGCGGGATCAGGGTCGGCGGGCCGCAGACGGTGACCTTGGCGCCCAGCCGCTGGAAGGCGATCAGGTTGGAGCGGGCGACGCGACTGTGGAGGACGTCGCCGACGATCCAGATCCGCTTGCCGTCGAGGGTGCCGAGGCGGCGACGCAAGCTGAAGACGTCGAGCAGGGCCTGGCTCGGGTGCTCGTGCTTGCCGTCGCCGGCGTTGACGACGGCGGCATCGGTCCAGCCGGCGACGAGCTGGGCGGCACCGGCGTAGGGATGGCGGATCACGATCGCCGCCGGGTCGTAGGCGGAGAGGGTGGCGACGGTGTCCTTCAGCGACTCGCCCTTGTCGACCGAGGAGCCGGCCGCCTTGACCGAGACCAAGTCGGCCGAGAGCCGCTTCGCGGCCAGCTCGAAGGAGCTGCTGGTGCGGGTGCTCGACTCGTAGAAGAGGCTGACGACGGTGCGTCCGCGCAGAGTCGGCACCTTCTTGATGTCGCGCCGGCCGACCTCGGCGAAGCTCTCAGCCCGGTCGAGGATCGTCTCGATCTCCTCCCGCGAGAGCGGCTCGATCGCAAGCAGGTGCTTCACGCGATCGCCTCCGCTGGGCGCGACTCGGAGATCGTCACCTGATCGATCCCGTCGATCTCCTCAAGTCGCACGTTGACCCGCTCCTCGTGGGCGGTCGGCAGATTCTTGCCGACGTAGTCGGGGCGGATCGGCAGCTCCCGGTGCCCGCGATCGCAGAGCACGGCCAGTTGCACCCGCCGCGGGCGCCCGTAGTCGAACAGCGCCTCGATCGCCGCCTTGACGGTGCGACCCGTAAAGAGGACGTCGTCGACGAGGACGACCGTGCGCTCGCTGAGGTCGAAGTCGATGTGGGAGGCGTGAACGACAGGTTGAGACGCCGGGGCCTTGGCGCCTACATCGTCGCGGTAGAAGGAGATGTCGATGTCGCCGATCGGCAGCTCGGCCCCGGTTAGCTCACCGAGGATCGGGTGCAGGCGCTGGGCAAGAAGGGCGCCGCGAGTGTGAATGCCAATGATCGCCAGCTCCGAGCAATTCGGGTTCTTCTCGGCGATCTCGTGGGCGATCCGCCTCAGCGTTCGCCGCAAATCATCGTGCTCAAGCACGATCTTCTCAGGCACTCTTTGCTTCCTTCCTGGCCTCGCGGGACCTGGTTAAAGGACGGTGGGAATGTAGCAGTGGGGGCGGCGGGGATGGGTGGGGCATCGCTGGAGCCAGCACCGCCTGAGGCGGTGCAATCGAGTGGCCCTGCGGGCCAAGAATCACTCTGCGGTGCCGGGGAGGCTCCCTCGACGCCCCACCCATCCCCGCCGCTTCGGACCACTACTCCAGTCCGTTAGCTGGTTGATCTTTGTCCCGCTCCCGAGCTCCATTCGGGATCAGCTTGGGGTCTCCACGCTCAGGAAAGGGGATCTCGATCTGGTCGAAATCCCTGGGCGCCACGGTTGGCTCGAATATTTCGCGGGCCTCGTCCAGCAGGGCACCGACGTGGTAGCGGGATGAGATGTGAACCAGGGCGAGCATCTTCACGTTGGCCTCCTCGGCCACGGAAACGGCCTGGCCGACGGTCGAGTGGTCGGTTTCCTTGGCTCGCTGGACGTCCTCGTCGGAAAAGCTCGAGTCGTGGATGAGGAGCTCGGCGTCAGCAGCAGCCCTGATGGTCGCCGGACAGGGGGCCGTGTCGCCGGTGAGGACAATCGTGCGGCCCGCGCGGGTCGGTCCCATCACCTGAGAAGGGGAGACGGGGCCCTTCTCGCCCTCTACCTCCTCCCCCCTCTGCAGGGCGGCGAAGGCGGGGCCTTCGCGGACTCCCATCGCTTCGGCCGCCGTCGGGTCGAAGCGGCCGGGGCGCTCATCCTCGGTCAGCGCGTACCCGTAGGCACGCGTGCCGTGGGCGACCTCGAACGGGCGGATTTCGTAGCCGTCATAGAGAACCGGCTCGTCCGGCTTCAGCTCGACCAGCTCCAAATCGAAGCAGAGACGGCCGATGATCCGGCGCAGGCCGTCAAACATCTCCCCCAGGCCGGGCGGGCCGTAGACGACCAGCGGCAACTCGCGGTCGAGCAGGTCATAGGTTTTCAACAGTCCCGGCAAGCCGAGCACGTGGTCGGCGTGAAAGTGCGTGAAGTAGATCTCGTCGACCTGGACCAGGCCCAGCGAGCGCTGCATCTGCCGCTGCGTGCCCTCGCCGCAGTCGAACAGCAGCCGCTCCCCCCCATGCGCGACCAGCACGCTGGCGGTCGAACGCCGTGCCGACGGCACCGAGCCGCCGGTGCCGAGAAAGGTCACCGTCAGGTCCACGGCGGCGAGCCTACGCGAAGTTCACACCGGGATCAGGGCTAGGAGGCCGAGCCATCCTCACTGGATAAGCTGCGAAGGAAGCGCCCGTAGCTCAGCTGGATAGAGCGTCCGCCTCCGGAGCGGAAGGCCACAGGTTCGAATCCTGTCGGGCGCGTCGTCCCCTGAGGCCTGGAGACTTCGGCCGACAGGGAGCGGGGCCGGGTGACGGCGGCGTCGATACTGTGCTGCCCCGTGAGCTCGCCCGACCCGCAGACACGCCCCCCGCGAGGGGCCCTGATCGTCGTCGCAGTCGGCCTCATCGCCTCTCTTGCGGCGGTCATCCTGACCAACGAGGACCTGGTCGGGGCGGCATCGCTGGAGTGGACGGCATCGACTGAGATTCCCGACTCCAAAGCCGCCGAAGTGCCCGGCGGAGGCGGCTCGATGCGCCTGGTCGACGGCCAGCTGCGGGTGACCGAACCGAACTTCGCCGGCTACAAGCTCTACCGGGTATCCACCGTGATCGCGATCGATGCCGGCGCCGCCGTCGGCCAGGGCCGGATCAAGTGCACGACGAGGGTCCCCAGGAACGTGATCGTCGCCAAGACGACCCAGCGCCGAGCCGCCTTCCCAGTCTCCACCAGCGACGAAGCGAAGCTGCAGAAGCAGGAAGTCAAGGAGAACCTGCTGCTCGAGTTCAACGCCCGTGGCAGCGCTCTGTCGCTGCTCGAATACGAAGACGCCTTCGACGACTACACGAACGTGGACGGCGTCAAAGTCGAATGGCCGCCGTTCCACCCCGGCCGCGAGGAATGGCGTTGGTTCCTGCCCGCCGGCAAGCCGGAGGAGCAGCTGAAGCTGGGCTTCGCCTCGATCTGGCGAACCCGGGAGACCCCGACCGCCGCCAACATCTGCACGCTGACCACGGAGAGCGGCACGGTCACGGTCAAAAACAGCGCCTCCCTCCCCGGCTAGCGACCTACGCCTGCGGCACCACCAGCAGCTCGGGGCCCTCGATCCCTTTCCCGACTTTGTTCAGCTTCGGGTTGGCGGGAGCGCTGTCCATCCGCGAGGCGGGCAGCGGCGCGCACATCGCCACTGCGTCCTCGACGCTGAGGTCGGGACGCAACCAGGCGGCTTCCGCCTCCGGGCCGGGAAGGATCGCCGGCATCCGGTCGTGGACTTTGGCAACCAGCGGGTTCGGGCTCGTGGTGACGATCGTGCAGCTGTAGAGCCAGCCGTCGTCGAAGCCGCGGTCCTCTTCGTCATCCCACTCCTTGCGGGTGCAGATGCCGGCGAAGGCGAACGGCGCGCCACCGTCGACGGTGAAGCGCCAGGGCTGGCGCGGCTGCTTCGGGTCCTCGGCCCGCATCCACTCGTAGAAACCGTCGGCGACGATCAGGCAGCGGTGGCGGAACTTGCCGACCAGCGGGCCGTAGGCGCGGCTGGAGGTCAGGTTCTCGGCTTTGGCGTTGATCATCCGGTAGCCGACCTTGAGGTCCTTGGCCCAGCGCGGCACCAGGCCCCAGCGCATCAGTCGCGCCTCGCGCTCGCCCTGCGCCGCCTCGTCGGGATCAGGCGAGGAGCGCACCGTCAGCACCTCCTGGGTCGGGGCGACATTGAAGCGGCCGAGCCCTTTCGCCATCTTCTTCGCCCGCTCCTTGGTCGGCGCTGGCGCCTCGCCGTCGCCGCCCCGCTCCAGCGCCTTCTCCAGCTCGACCTGGAACCGATCGGCAATCGTCTTCGTGTCTTTGGCCGTGACCGTGAATCGTCCGCACATGCAGTGCAGCCTAGAAGACGCGACCGTCCCGCCACTCGTCCACCAATCAAATAGGATCGCCCCAATATCTATCTAGAAAATAGGAGGATTTTTGTGCGTCGAATAACCGCCATTGCGCTCGTCATCGCCGGCTTTGGAATCGCAGCGCAGCCGGCCGCAGCCGGTGACAAGGACTGCGCGGACTTCAGCACCTGGCGGAAGGCCCAGAACTTCTACATCAACCACGGCGGCCCGAAGTACGACCCGCACCGGCTCGACGCCGACCACGATGGGATCGCCTGCGAGAGCCTGCGCTGAGTCACGAACGATGAGAGCGCCGGAGGTCTAGATGATTGATTCCACGCCTCAGGCGACGTAGTCGACCAGAGCACGGCTCGGACGCCCGAGCCTGTGGTTGAGCGCAATGCAGGCAGCAAGTGCCAGCATTCGCTGAGCGATCCGGGCACGCAGGTTGTGCAGGGTGCG
>DASYLY010000026.1:0-12017 GCA_036009365.1 Solirubrobacterales bacterium | reverse complement strand
CGCACCCTGCACAACCTGCGTGCCCGGATCGCTCAGCGAATGCTGGCACTTGCTGCCTGCATTGCGCTCAACCACAGGCTCGGGCGTCCGAGCCGTGCTCTGGTCGACTACGTCGCCTGAGGCGTGGAATCAATCATCTAGCGGGACCCCAGGTCGAAGACAACCACCACCAACGGTGCGATAGTTGAGTGTCTTGCTGGGTCCAGCTGCCTTAGAAGAAGCAGGCTGCGCTGGTGTCTTCTGGGACCTGGATGACCTCGACTTCGGTTTTCCCTGACGCCTCGATCTGCTCAACAAGCTCTCCCAGAGTTGCCGCACTCGCTACGACCTCATGATCGCAGACGCCTACCCATTTCCCAGCATAATCGTCCAGGGCAAGCCCCAGCTCTCGCTCAGCCTCCAAGGCCTTGTTGATCTCTGCGACGGTCATGTTGGCTCCTTACCCAGGGGGCCGAGTCATATACCAAGCCCACCCCCCGATGTCAAGCGCATGCTCAAGCAAGGTTATTGCACGTATCGGCAATAAGCAAGCAACTACTGAGACCAACCAAAGTGCATAAAGTCGCCTTTTGGGCGACTTATTCTAGATACATCCCGCCGCGGGACCTGCTAGTCCAGCAGCGCCGCGAACTCCTTGTGGGCGAGGAGTTCAAGCAGCGAAGCGCAGAGGCGAGCCGTGCGCAATCGCGCGGTGCAGCCCGGCGATCGTCAGGGTTCCAACCAAGCCTCGGTAGGGCTCATACGGCGCGTAGAACTCTTCTACCTCGGCAATGGTGGCGCGCCGGCCAAGCCCCGCGAGGCGGCCGACGAGCTTGATGTAGGCCAGATCTCCCGCCGGGAGGGAGTCGTGGTCGCCGCGGCCGAAGAGGGCTAGGCACTGGAGCGTCCAGTGGCCGATTTCTGGGATCGCCAGCAGACGGCGGTCATCGATGGGATCGTTGAGGTCGCAGCGGTCCGCCGCGACCTCGCGGGCAACTCGGCGCAGTGCCAGGGCGCGGCCTGCCGAGAGGTCCATCGACTGCAGCTCCGCTGGGGCCCTGCCGGCGATCGTCGCCGCCGAGGGCACGTCCCGCAGCGCCTCGCGCCCCTCCCCCAGCCGCGGCCCCCAGCGGCCGACGATGCGACGCTGGATCGTGGCCGCGCGCCGCGACTCGATCAGCTGCTTGACCACCGCCCAGGCCAGCGCCTCCCACGGCCACGGGTGGCGTTTCGGGCGGAAGTCGGGCATCCGCCGCAGCAGCGGCCCGACCAGCCGGTCGCCACGGAAGCGCCGAAAGAACGCGCTGAAGTCATCGTCGACGCCGAGCGCGAAGCGCATCCGCTCCAACGCCCGCTCGAGCTGCTCGTCGGAGGCGTGGTCGACCGCCTCGGCCCGCAGCGCCACCCTCTGCTTTCCCGGCTGCCAGGCTCGCACGACGATCGGCCTGCCCTCGACGTGAAGAAGCCTCGTCACGACCCCGTTGGCGACCCGCACCGTGCGGTCCTCGCTGCTGCCTCGAGGCAGCCGGTAGGGCGAGGGTGGGCGGATCTCCAGCTCGAGGAGGCTCACCTGCCGAGCAGGTGCACGTCCACGAGGAAAGAGCGGCTGGCGACGACGTTCTGGCGATCGCGGCGACGCGTCAAACGACGGCTGGAGCGCGGGCGCGAGCCGACGGCGCTGACCGCCCGCACGGCGACAACCGTGGCGGCACCGGCCAAGACCCCGCCCGCAGCGGCGATCGCGGCGGTGCGCACCTCGCCACGCAGGACCGGTGAGGCCGGCTCCTCGTAGGGCAGCGGCAGCGCCCGCACCGGCTCCGCCTCGCGCGGCACGGCGTCTTCCTCGGCGATCACTTCGCCATCTACTTCGAGATCACTCACCAAACCGACTCTAGCGAGACCCCAGGTCGCCCCTCAAAGCTCATCCGCAAACTGCGGACTCTCTACAACGCCCGCTCGTAAAGCCGGTACCGCTTGACGACCTTGCCGCCCATCCCCTCCATGGCGCGGTTCATCGGCCCATTCGTCTCCAGGATCCAGCCCATCTCGCCGCCTTTGATCGCCCCCGGCTGCGCCGCCGTCTCCAGGTGCTTGAGGTAAAGACCGGCGGCGACACCGGTGTGGCGGTAGTCGTTCTTGACCCCGAGAGCCAGGACCCGCAGGCGGTCGATCTTGCGCTTGCCGACCAGGAAGTGGAGCCAGCCGAAGGGCAGCAGGCGCCCGCCCAGCTTCGCCAGCACCTGGTTGATGTCGGGCAGGGTGCAGGCCGCGCCCACCGTCTCGCCGTCCTTTTCCGCGATGTACGCCCAGTCCTCGTCGAGGACCTGCTTCAGGTTCTTGGCCTGGAACTCGACCTCGTCGTCGGTAATCGGCACGAACCCCCAGTTTTTGCCCCAGGCATCGTTGTAGACACCGAGAAAGCGCCGCATCTCGTCGGCCATTTCGCGCTTGCGCATATTGCGGATCTCGATCCCTTCCGCCCGCAGCGCCTTCTCGGCGGCGGCGTGGATCGAGGGATCGAATGCCTCCCCCTCCTTGAGGTCGCCGAAATTCAGCTCCCACATCAGCAGGTCCATCGCCTTCCCCAACCCCTCCGCCTCCAGCAGCTCGCGGTAGTACGGCGGGTGCCACGGCTCGAGGATCATCGGTCGCAGCTCGTAGCCCTCGATCAGGATCCCCAGCTCGTCGTTGGTGGTGAAGTCCATCGGCCCGAGGATTCGCTCGCGCCCCTTCTCCCTCGCCCATCCGCTCGCCGCCTCGACCAGCGCCCGCACGACCTCGGCGTCCTCGACCGCCTCGAAGAAACCGAACATCGCGTCGTTGCCACCCTGGTAGTCATCCCAGTGACTGTCAATCTGAGCGCTGATCCGCCCCACCGCCTTGCCGTCGCGCTCGGCGATGAAGAGCTCGGCCTCGCCATGCTCGAACCACGGGTTCTTCTTGCGGTTGAGGAACTGCATCCGCTCGAAGGTCAGCGGCGGCACCCACTGAGCACTCTCGCGATGGATCGAGAAGGGGACCTTGACGAAGCGCTTCAGCTCGCGCCTGGTCCGCACCGGCCGGATCGTCACGCTTGCCATGGGAGGCGGAACCTACACTCTGGAGCATGAGCGATACGACTAAAGCGCCGGTCGACGTCTTCGCCAAGGCACGCGACCACGACCGGCTCGAGCAGCTCGAAGCCGCCAAAGAGCACGACCTTCTCCCCTACTTCCGCCTGCTCACCTCGCAGGCCGGTCCGGTGGTCGAGATGGAAGGCCGGGAGACGATCATGCTCGGTTCCAACAACTACCTTGGGCTGACCGGCGACGAGCGGGTCAAGCAGGCCGCTCGCGACGCTCTCGAGACCTACGGGACCGGCGTCACCGGCTCGCGCCTGCTGAACGGGACGACGCCGCTGCACGTCGAGCTCGAGCGCGAGCTTGCTGAGTGGATGCGCACCGAGGAGGCGATTGTCTACACCACCGGCTACCAGTCGAACCTGGGCTGCATCGGCACCATCCTCGGTCCCGGCGACACGGTCATCTGCGACTCCGGCGACCACGCCTCGATCCTCGACGGCTGCCGTTTGGCCGGCGCCAAGCTACGCCCCTTCCGCCACAACCGCATGGACAAGCTGGAGAAGATGCTCGGACGCGCTGCCGACGACGGCGGCGGTGTCCTCGTCGTCGTCGACGGGGTCTTCTCGATGGAGGGAGACGTCTGCGACCTACCGCGAATCGTCGAGCTCTGCCAGGCGCATGGGGCGCGGCTGATGGTCGACGAGGCCCACGGGGCAGGCGTGCTCGGCGCCCGTGGAGCCGGCGCCTGTGAGCTGTTTGGGTTGGAGGAGGAGGTCGACCTGCGGATGGGGACCTTCTCCAAGAGCCTCGCCTCCTGCGGCGGTTTCATCGCCGGGCCGGCCGACGTGATCGAGTACCTGCGGATCGCCTCGCGTTCCTTCATCTTCAGCGCCTCGGCGGTGCCAGCCGCGGTCGGCGCAGCGCTGGCAGCACTGCGCGTGGTCCGCGACGAGGGGCCGCAGCTGTTCGAGGCGCTGCTCGGCAACGCCGAGTACCTGCGCGAGGGCCTGCGCCACCTCGGCCTCAAGGTGATCGAGCCGGGAACGCTGCCCGACGGGACCGTGGCGACGACGCCGGTGGTGCCGGTCGTGGTCGGCGATGACTGGCAGGCGGTGCTGCTCTGGAAAGCTCTCTTCGACGCCGGCGTCTACACCAACGTCGCCATTCATCCGGCTGTGCCGCCGGGGGGAGCGCTGCTGCGGACGAGCCTGATGGCGACCCACGAGCGCGAGCACCTCGACGCCGCGCTGGGAACGATCGCTCGGGTGCTGCAGGACTTCCCGGACCTACCGCGCGCCTAATCGTTCGGTAACGAAATCTTGACATCCCCCCTTCTGGGTAGTTTCAGCCTTGTCCAGATACGGACAAGGTCGACGTCACGCGAAAAAGATGCTCTTAGCGGGTCGACTCGCGTCCGATTTGCCCGCCCGGGGTTGACGCTCGGTATCCCGCCGCATACCTTGCGCACTCGCCGTACAGCTCCCGGGTGGGGCGGCGGCATAAGCCTCAGACCAGGCCGGGCGACGGCCCCCAAGCCGCCGGTTCCGGTCAGACGCGAATCCCAGTTAACCGATTCCTTGAAGGGAGGAGTCTCAGTGGACGCTGCTTCGACGACGGTCCCTGCAACGACGACCGCATCAGCGGTGACGAAGACACCGCAACACATGCAGGCCCTGGAGCGGGCCAACTCTGTGCGCCTGGCTCGCGCCGAGCTGAAGCGCGCGATCGCGCGGGGAGACAAAGATCCGTCGCAGGTGGTGCAGGAGTGCCCTTGGGAGACCGAGAGCATGACGATCGCCGAGCTGCTGACCAGCCAGCGCCGCTGGGGCCGCACCCGCGCCCGCAAGTTCCTCCTTCCCCTCTCGCTGAGCGAGAACAAGCGCCTGGGAACCTTGACCTCGCGCCAGCGCCGGCTGCTGGCGACCGAGCTGGCGTCGCGCTCGGCGAGCTCGAGTCGCAGGCCGCTGCCGGTCTAGACCTAGCCGCGCAGGCCGCCGACGCGGAAGCTGAGCCCGCCCGAGGCGCGCTGAAAGGCGCGCCTCAGCAGGTAGAAGGCGACCGCGAAGGCGGCCGCGCCGATCCCCAAGCAAATGGCAAGGACGAGGTCGGCGAGGTAGAAAAGGCCCCCGACCGTGAGCACGAAGACAGTCCCCGCCAGCAGAGTGGTGTGGGACCTGTAGCCGGCGAAGTGCTCACGGGCGGAAACCTCGAGGCCGCCGAGGCCGCCGAGCACAACGCCGACGCCGATCGCGGTCGGGTTACCGCCGACGACGCCGACGATCAGGGCGACGATGCCGGCCAGCACTGATAGCTCGGCGAGCGGGAACTTCCCCCATGGCGCCGGCGGGCGCTCGTCGGGGGTTTCGACTCGCTTGGCTCCGGACTGCGCGCTCAACGGCCGTAAGCCGCCCGGCTAACGGGCATCCCGAGGAGACCTTGACCCGCCACCAGCCCATCAGCATCCCCAGCGGGCCAAGCCGGGGTCGCGAGTGCCAGGCGCCGCAACCGGGCTCGCCGACGTCGCTGCGTGTCACCCGCACCCACTTGAAGTTCTCCGGCGCCTCAATCATGCGGCGCAGCAGCTCGCGGTTCTCGGTCTCCACCAGCGCTCGCTCGCGCAGGGTCACCCGTGCTTCGGCGATGCGGTCGGCGAGTGCGTCACGCACTCGCTCCAGCTCGCCCAGGTCGAGCATCCGCGGCTCAGCCGCGACGGCGGCGACCCGGTGCTCGACCTCGGTGTGACCGAAGGCCTCGCCGAAGAGCCCCGCCAGCTCGGCCTCGAGCCTGGCGATCTGCTGGCGCAACTGCGCCCGCGCGAAGCTCTCGTCGACCTCGAAGTGAAGCCCGGTAAGGCTGTCTCGTTCAAGTAGAGCGACCATCAGCGTGCTTCGAAGTCTAAATCACGTTGGCGCTCTGACAAGCAAGGGCGCGTTAAGGGTCAGGTCCCCTCTAGCGTCGCCGCCGCCATCCAAAGTGCCTCGTCGACGGCGATCTGGGGCACACCCTTGACCTGAACCGCGGCGATCGCAATCCGGCGGCTATCGCGCTCGACCCCGTAGCCATCGGCGGTGGGGCCGAAGAGAAGCCCGACCGGAGTCGACTCGTCGGCGATCGTCAGGGTGCCCTGGGCGAGCTCGCCAGCGCGGCCTGGCAGCGACTCCCCGGGGGCGGAGTCGCGGATGCAGAGCCGGCCAACCAGCCGCTCGGCGTCGAAGGCGCACAGCGCCACCCCGGTCTCGACTATCGCGATCGTCAGCGCGTCGGTGGGCAGACCCCGGGCCTTGAAACCACCATCGTGAATGCGCTCGAAGGCGAGCTGCTCGACCGGCGTCCGGGTGCGATCGGGGTCGAGACCTATCTGGCGGAAGAAGACGCGGTAAGCCCAGGGAACCGGACGCTCTCGCAAGTGGATTGCGTGCGATCCGTAAAAGCGGTTGGAGAGATCCTCCAGGCGCCGCCGCACCGGATCGGGGCTCTTGCCAGAGCGGGTCTCGACCTCGATCCAGGCGATTCCGAGGCCGGGGAACTCGGTGGCGATGTGCGGCGCCACCCAGCCCTGCTGGGGAGCCGGGTCCGCCCCGATACGACCGGGCTCAGCGACCACGGCCGACCCCTTCCGCATCTCGAGTGGCGCGCAGCAAGCTCTCGACGCGAGCCGAGAGCTGCTTCTGGTCGAGATGGCCGACGCCGGCCTCCTGCAACGTCCCGCCGGGATAGACGTAAGCGAAGGTCGGGCAGCCGCCGACTTTGTAGAGGCTGGCGACGGCGCCATCGCGGTCGTAACCGATGGGCATCCGCCAGCGGTGCTGGCGGATCAGATCGCGAACCGCGTCGCGGCTGTCGCGCACGTCCAGCGAGAGGAAGCCCACCCGCCCACGGTAGCGCTCGGCGACTGCGTCGACCACGTCCTGCTGTTCGACGCAGTCGTCACCTTTGGTGAACCAGAAGGACAGCACCAGTGGCCGCTCGAAGAAGTCGCAGACGCGGATCGCGCCGTCCGTGTCAATCTGACAAGCCGGCGTGCGACGGGCGTCGGCGGGACAGGGAACCTCCGAGCTTTCGCAGTCGTCCTGGGCGACGTTGGCATCGCCTTCGAGCGTCCCCGCGGCATCCGGAACCGCAAACTCGGGCAGCGCCCAGCCCGATTGCCTCCGTTCGAGCCCGAGCGTGCCGCCGCCGTCATCGCTACCGAAGGTGCTCAGAGTCGCGATCACGACTATGACCAGGAACATCAGGCCGACGAAGATCGAGTAGCGGTCTTTCATCGATCCTCGAGCCAGACCAGCGCCGCCGGCAGCACCACCAGCACGCCGAGCAGGGCGACGGTGAGATCGATCACCGTGACCAGCCCGAAGTCACGCAGCATCTGGATGTCGCTGGCGATCAGCACCGCAAAGCCGGCGATCGCCGTCGCCCCCGAGGCGAGCACGGCGGCGCCGGTGCGGGCGTAAGCAAGGCGCAAAGCCTCGTCAACACTGCGGCCGCCGCCGAGCTCCTCGTGGAAGCGACCGGCGACGATCACCCCGAACTCGGTCGCGATCGCGATCGTCAATGCCCCCAGCGCCGCCGACATCGGGTTGAGCGGGATACCGCTGACCCACAGTGCCAGAGCGGCCCAGCCGGTCGCCAGCACCGTCGGCACCAGCGGCACAAGCGCCCGCGCCGGCGATCGGTAGACCGCGAACAGGACCAGGCCGACCGCGAGCAGCCCGGCCAGAGTCAGCCAGTAACGGCTGGCGTCAAGGTCGGTCGCCGCTTCCGCTGCGATCACCTGCAGGCCCGCCAGTTGCACATCGACCCCCTCTGGAGGACCGCCGGGCTCCCCCGACTCGCCGATCTCCCCCCGCACCCGTTCGACCAGCTCCTGCTGATCCTGCAGCGACTGGGCGCGAATGCCGAAGGAGATCAGGGCGACCTGCCCGACTTCACCGGTCTCCGGATCGAGTGGGGCGACCTGGCGCAGGTCGTAGGGGGAGAGCGCCTCGAGCGTCGCCCGTGCCCCTGCTTCGGTCAGCTCACCTTCGCCCTGGGTGAGGAAGTCAGAGAGCGCCGGCCCGGGGCAGATATCGGCAGTGAGGCAGCTCGGCTCCTCTCCCGAAAAGCCGTTCGAGGTCAGCACCCGCTCCTTGAAGCCCGCCATCCATTCGATCATCGCCGGATCGGCGAGATCGGGGGCCTCGATACGGACGTCGAGCTGACCGGAGACCCCGGTCGCCTCCTGGAGGTCGGTGAGACCGCGCACCGCGGGAAGGCTCTGCGGCGCCAGCGAGCGGATTTCGGCGACGGTACCGACCTGGGTCCCGGCAATCCAGCCCCCCAGCGACAGCACCAGCCCGATCAGAAGGACCCGCTCAGGCCACTCGGTCGAATACGAGATAGTCCGTTCACCGGTACGGCTTACCGCCGCTCGGACACGATTTAAGGCACGTGGCGCCTTAGTCGCACTATGAGCGACTAAGGCGCCACGTGCCGGCGGACGCAGACTGAGGGCGGCGAAGCCGGCGGTCACGGCGAGGAAGAAGGCGATGCCGATCCCAAGCAGGAGCAGCAGGCCGAAGCTGCGGACCATCGGCGTGGGCGAGAGCTGTAGGACGAGAAAGCCGGCGGCGGTCGCCAGGCAGGCGGTCGCGATCGTCGGACCACCCTTGCTCGCCGCCCGCCTCGCGGCCGACAACGGGTCCGCGACGGGGACCTCCGCGCCCACGTCTCCGCTCCCAGCAGCCATCTCCTCGTCGAAGCGCGCCTGGAACTGGATCGCGTAGTCGACCGCGAGCCCGATCAGGATCGGCAGCACCCCGATCGAGGCCATCGTCAGCGAGCCGCCGGCAAGACCCCAGAGACCGAAGGTGATCCCCGCCGCCGCCAAGGCAACGCCGAGCGGCAGCAGGCGCAAGCGGGAGCGAAAGACGAGCAGCAGGGTCAGCGCCATCACCACCAGCGCCACCGCGAAGAGAACCAGCAGCGCGTCCTGCAGCGCCCGCGAGATGCCGTCGACCACGACCGGAGCACCGGAGACCACATAGTGCCCGCCGCGCAGCTCGAAGCACGGCGCCGGCTTGCCGTCTTCGGCGCAAGCCTGCCTCGGCGTCATTTCGCTCACGGCGTCTTCGATCAGCCCCAGTGCCCGGTGTCGCTCTCCGTCGCTGAGGTCCGGACGGAGGCGCACGATGATCTGGGCCGAGTGGTCGTTGGGGAAGAGGTAGGCGAGGCGGGCCTTGGGCGTACCGCGGTCCTGGCTGAGATCGAAGACGACGGTGGCGAGAAAGTCAGGGTTGGTGAGGCTGGGGATGCTGGTGATCCCGTATTTGGCGGCGACCGCGACGAGGAACTCGCGGAAGCGCTCCGGCGGCACCTGCGCCGACATCTTTTTCAGCTGAGCCTCGATCCGGACCACCGCCTCGTTGAGGAAGGTCCCGGGCCCGGCCACGAACTCAACCGGCCCCATCTCCGCCAGCTCCGTGCAGGGGCCCGGCAGCGGCTTGGCACCCTCCGGCACCCTGCCGGACAGGCACCCCTCCAATCGCAGCATCCGGAAGAGGTTGTCGGTGAGGATCAGCCGCTGGAGGTCGCCTTTGGCGAGGACGACGACCGGTTCTTCGCCGAAGGTTTCACGCACCTCCTGCGTCGTCCGGTAGGTGGGGTCGTCGTGGTCGACCAGGGTGCCGACACCGGCGTCGGTCGGGATCGTCGTCGCGGCGATCCCGGCGGCAAGCGCAACCAGCACGGCAGCCGCGAGGATGATGCGGGCATGCCGGACCGCCCAGGCAGCGAGGCTGCCGAGCATCTGTGGGTCAGTCCATCGTGAGCGGACCGCTGACGTCCGCGTTGAGGAACTGGTTCACGAACGGGTTGCTCGAGTCGAACAACTCTTCTTTCGGGCCGGACTCGACGATCTTGCCGCTCCACAGCACAGCGATGAAGTCGGCGATGCGGCGCGCCGTGCCGAGGTCGTGGCTGATCACCAGGTAGCAGCCGCCGTTCTCGGCGTGGACCTCGCGGATCAACTCGCAGAGCAGCGCCGTGCGGACCGGGTCGAGCCCGGAATCGGGCTCGTCGAACATCACGATCGCCGGTTCCAGCACCAGCGCCCGGGCGAAGCCAGCGCGCTTGCGCATGCCGCCGGAGAGCTCGTTCGGCATCTTGTAGGTCGCCTCGGTGAGGCCCACCTCTTTGAGCCGGCGGTTGACGATCTCGCCGATCTCTTCCTCGCTTTTGTCGGTGTGCTGACGCAGCGGGAAGGCCGTGTTGTCGTAGATGTTCATCGAGCCGAACAGGGCGCCGTCCTGGAACAGCAGGCCGAACTTTTTGCGCACGTCGAAGAGCTCGTCGTCGGTCATGTTCGGAATCGACTCGCCGTGGACGAGGACGTCACCGGAGTCCGGGTAGAGCAGCCCGACGATGTGCTTGATCAGCACGCTCTTGCCGGTTCCCGACGGGCCCAGCACCATCGAGACCTGGTCCTCGGGCAGACCGAGATTGAGGCCATTGAGGATGCGAGCGCGGCCGAACTGTTTGACCAGGTCGATGATCTCGATCGCGTCCTCGCCGCCGTGGTCGCGCTTACGGCCAGTGTGGAAGCGGTAGGGATCGGCCTCGCCCGGCTCGACGCCGGGGATGATGAAGTCGCGGCCCATCACGGCGCCGTCCTCACTCACATAGGGGCCGCTCGCGGTGGGCGCGGAGGCGGCCATCGCCGGAGGCGCTTCGGCGCTGGTCGCGGCCTCGTCCTGAAGCTCCTCTTCTTCGATGCGGTTCTCGTCGTCGATCTGCAAGTTCAGCCTCCTATTGGCGCCCTCGGGTTGGCCCCCCAGAAGACAAGGGTTCCGAGCATCCCGATGATGTGGACTAAGACGATGTTGAGGACCATCGACTTCGCGGTGGCCGTGCCGACTCCAACCGGCCCCCCGGAAGCGGTGTAGCCGTAGTAGCAGCCGACCATCACGATCGCCGTGGCCATCACCATGCCCTTGATCAAGCTGAAGATCAAATCGGGCGGGTTCTGGAACATCCAGAAGATCAAGAAGTAGCCACCCGAGGAGACGTCACCGATCTGCTCGACGACGGCCAGGTAGCTGGCCAGGTACATGATTCCGATCCCGGCCAGGTACATGAACGGGAAGGAGATCCAGGCAGCCAGCAGGCGGGTCGCGCAGAGGAACGTCACCGGCGGCACCCCCATCACCTCGAGGGCGTCGATCTCGTCGGAGATCCGCATCGCGCCAAGCTCGGCGACGATCCCGGTCCCGACCTTGGCCGCGAGCATGTAGCCGAAGGCGTAGGGCATGATCTCGCGCAGGTCGCACCAGGCGGAGAAGACGCCGGCGTAGGCAGGCGCGCCCTGGGCGCGCAGCAGGTAGGCGCCCTCGATCCCACACTGCAGGCCGAGGGTGAAGACCAGGCCCCAGATGATCAGGGCGGAGCCGAGGATCAGGATCCCTGCCTGGCGCAGGCTCTCGCCGAAGAAGCGGAAGACGCGGCCGGAGTAGACAAGACCTGCCACCCGTGAGCCGAAACGGGCGATCTCGCCGAACGAGTCGAGCCAGCCACGCGGGACTTCGAGCCAGGCGCTCATCGGATCGTCTGCAGCTCTGGGTTGGTCGCCAGCATGGTCTGGGTGAAGACGTAGTTGAACGCAAAGACGCCCATGAAGGAGATGACGACCGCCTCGTTGACGGCGCGGCCGACGCCGGCGGCGCCACCGGACGCAGTCATCCCTTTGTATGAACAGACGACGGCGATAAGGGCACCGAACAGGGTGCACTTGATGACCGAGCCGGCGAGATCGGTAATCGAGGCGTTGGAGAAGAGCGTCGCCAGGAAGCCGCCAAGCGGCTGGTTGTAGAGAAGCTCGGTGAGGATGCCGCCGCTGATCCCGAAGACCAGGGCGTAGATGTCGAGCAGGCCGGTGATCAGCATCAGCGCCAGGAAGCGCGGCACGACCAGGTTCTTGATCGGGTCGACGCCGAGCACCTGCAG
>DASYLY010000025.1:0-41795 GCA_036009365.1 Solirubrobacterales bacterium | reverse complement strand
TCCCGGGGGAGGAGGTCGGCTCCCCCTCCCTGCGGTCTCCCGGGACTTGTCTCCGGGGAGGGGTGTCCGCTCCCTCCTACGTAGTGACTAGCCTCGGTCCATGGCTGACGAGCGGATTTCGCTGAGTGAGGCGGGGCGGCGGTCGGGGGTGCCGGCTAGCACGCTG
Source organism: Solirubrobacterales bacterium (assembly GCA_036009365.1). Taxonomy (GTDB): domain Bacteria; phylum Actinomycetota; class Thermoleophilia; order Solirubrobacterales; family 70-9; genus VAYN01. The sequence continues at coordinate 41,629 of DASYLY010000025.1, read as the reverse complement.
AAACGGTGGGCTGAGGAGGGGGTCGTGCCGGTAAGGCGGGGGCGGTGGACGGCTACGGCGGCGGCTCAGGCGCGGGTGGTGGCGCGGATGCGGGAGCGGGGGCATTCGCTGGAGGATTTGAAACGGGCCGGGCGTGAGGGGAGGCTCGCCTTCGGGTTCACGGAAGAGCTGTTCTCCGCGGAGAGCGAGCAGCTGACAGTCGACGACGTGGCCGCCGAGACCGGCCTCGAGCCGCAGCTAATTGAACGCATCCTCGTCATTCTCGGCACGCCAAAGGGGCAGCAGCGTCAGCTAGCGCCGAGTGACGTTGCCGCCCTGCGCCACTGCGCCCGCGTGCTCGCCGCGGGCTTTCCACTTGTCGCCTTCCTGCAGCTGGTCCGCGTCTACGTGCAGTCGATGCGGCGGATCGCTGAGGCCGAGGTCCGCCTCTTCCATCTCTACGTGCACGAACCGCTGATCCGCGACGCCGTGCCGGAGCTGGAGATGGCCGAGGAGATGGGGGAGCTGGCAGCTGACATCCTGCCGCTGGCGGCACCGCTGACCGAGTACCTGCATACTCGCTACCTGCGCTTCTTCGTCGAGCAGGACGTGGTCGGTCACATGGAGTCCGGGCTGGGGGCCGACACGGCGGAAATCGAGCTCGGCCAGGTCACCGTCACGCTCTGCTTCATCGACCTCACCGGCTTCACCCGCTACACCGAGGAGGAGGGCGACAAAGAGGCCCTCGACGTGGTTGAGAACTTCGTCGAGACGGTCGAATCGACGCTGCCGCGCGAGGCGACGATCGTGAAGACGATCGGTGACGAGGTGATGCTGGTCTCCCCCGACGCTGCCTCGCTGACCGAGTGGGCGGTCGGGTTCCTCGACCGCTTCCCGGAGCGGCCGCGGCCACGGGTCGGCATCCACTGTGGCGAGGCCGTCTACCGCGACGGCGATTACTTCGGCAGCCAGGTCAATCTTGCTCACCGCGTCGTCAGCCGCGCCCTGGCGGGGGAGGTGCTGGTCACCGATCGCGTCGCCGAGACGATCGCCGCCAACGAGCGCTTGGCGCAGGAGTCGATCGGGCAGGTCAGCCTGAAGGGGTTCCCGGCGCCGACCGACCTCTTCCTGGTCCGCCCGGCCGTCTGAGAGGCGATACTCGATCGGTGGACGCCGACGGCATGCTCGAGCAGGTGCGCGACGGTGGGCTGCTCGAGCCCGGCGCCCCTGTTGTCGTACTGCTCTCCGGCGGTCGCGACTCGGTTTGCATGCTCGACCTGGCGGTGCGGGTGGCGGGCGCCGAAGCGGTCACGGCGTTGCATGTCAACTACGGACTGCGTGACGACTCCGACGAGGACGAGCGCCATTGCGCAGCCCTTGCCGAGCGGCTCGGGGTGAGCCTGGAGACCGAGCGCCCACAGCGCCCCGAGGGACCCGGCAATCTCCAAGCCTGGGCCCGCGACAGGCGGTACGCCGCCGCGGCGAGGCTGGCGGACCCGCGCGACGCGACGATCGTCACCGGCCACACCGCCGACGACCAGGTCGAGACGATCCTCTACCGGCTTGCCTCCTCGCCCAGCCGCCGCGCCCTACTCGGCATGCGTCCTCACAGCGGTCGTCTGTCGCGGCCGCTGCTCGGCTTCACCCGGACGCAGACGACCGCCTACTGCGAGCAGCGCTCGCTGCCCTGGCGCGACGACGCCAGCAACGAGCAGCCGACCTACGCCCGCAATCGCATCCGTCGCGGGCTGCTGCCGGCCCTTGAGGAAGTCCATCCGGCCGCGACGGCGAACGTGCTGCGCACGGCGGCGCTGCTGCGCGACGAGGCCGAGGTGCTCGACGCCCTCGTCGATGCCGAGGTCGGCGGTAGCGGCGACTCCCCGCGGGGCACGATCTCGCTCGCCCGCCTCAATGAGTTGCACCCGGCGCTGCGCAGGCTCGTCGTGCAGCGCCTCGCTGACAGCGCCGCCGGCCAGCCGGTGCCCGGCGCCGCCCGCTTCGCCGAGCAGGTTGGCGGCCTGCGCCGCACCGGCACCGCGATGCTCGATCTCGGTGGCGGCGTCCGTGCCGTGGTCGAGCGCGGCATCCTCCGCGCCGAGCGCTAGCCCTATATCTAGACTGCGGCGCGTGAGCGACCCGGCGATCGGCGAGATCCTCGTCTCCAGCGACGAGCTGCGGCGCCGTGTGGCCGAGCTCGGTGCCGAGATCAGTCGCGACTACGGCGAGCGCGAGCTGGTCATGGTCGGAGTGCTGAAGGGCGCCGTCCTGTTTCTGGCCGACCTGATGCGCAGCCTCGACGTTCCCTGCGAGGTCGACTTCATGGCGGTCTCCAGCTATGGCTCACAGACCGACTCCTCAGGCGTGGTCCGCATCCTCAAGGACCTCGACGCTCCGATCGAGGGCCGCCACGTGCTGATCGTCGAGGACATCATCGACTCCGGCCTGACGCTCCACTACCTGATGCGCAACCTCCGTGCCCGCAACCCGGCCTCGCTCGAGGTCTGCGCCCTGCTGACCAAGCCAGATCGGCTGCGGGTCGACCTCTCGCCCCGCTACATCGGCTTCGAGATCCCCAACCGCTTCGCGATCGGCTACGGCCTCGACCACGCACAGCGCTACCGCAACCTCGATTACGTGGCCGCGCTCGCCGACCAGGGCGCGTAAACCGCCCTGGTACGCTGATTTCACCCTTGAGGCGTTTTTTCAAAAGCGCGGCATTTCCGATCCTGCTGGTGGTCATCCTCGCCTTCGTGGCGCAGCGTGTGATCAGCCCTGGCGATAGCACGGAGTCGCCGTCCTACAGCCAGTTTCTGACCAAGGTCGAAGCGGGCCAGATCAAGGAAGCCTCGCTTGACACCAAGGACAACACGCTCGACTTCAAGCAGCGCAACGGCGAAAGCTTCTCCAGCGGCTATCCGCCGAACACCGAGCAGAGCCTGATCAACGAGCTGCGCACTAACAAAGTCGACACCGACGTGCACGGGTCCGGCAGCAACGGACTGCTCTCGCTGCTGACCTTCATCCTGCCCTTCGTCCTCTTCCTCGGCTTCTGGATCTTCCTGATGAACCAGATGCAGGGCGGCGGCTCGCGGGTGATGAGCTTCGGCAAATCGAAAGCGAAGCGGATGTCGGTCGACGCTCCGAAAATCACCTTTCGCGACGTTGCCGGCGTCGACGAGGCGGTTCAGGAGCTCGGGGAGATCAAGGAATTCCTCGAGAACCCGAAGAAATTCCAGTCGCTCGGCGCCCGTATTCCCAAGGGCGTGCTCCTCTACGGGCCCCCCGGCACCGGTAAGACCCTGCTGGCTCGCGCCGTCGCCGGCGAGGCGGGTGTCCCCTTCTTCTCGATCTCCGGCTCCGACTTCGTCGAGATGTTCGTCGGCGTCGGCGCCAGCCGCGTCCGCGACCTCTTCGAGCAGGCGAAACAGAACTCGCCCTGCATCATCTTCATGGACGAGATCGACGCTGTGGGTCGTCACCGCGGTGCCGGCATGGGCGGCGGTCACGACGAGCGTGAGCAGACGCTGAACCAGCTCTTGGTCGAGATGGACGGCTTCGAGATGAAGGACAACATCATCTTGATCGCGGCCACCAACCGGCCCGACATCCTCGATCCAGCGCTGCTGCGGCCTGGTCGCTTCGACCGCCAGGTCGTCGTCGACCGCCCCGACCGCAAAGGCCGCAAGCACATCCTCGACGTTCACACCCGGGGCAAGCCGCTATCGCGTGAAATCGACCTCGACACGCTGGCCGGCCAGACCCCTGGCTTCACCGGTGCCGACCTCGCCAACCTGATCAACGAGGCGGCGCTGCTGACCGCTCGGTCCGGCCACCGCGAGATCACCATGCGGGAGCTCGAGGAGGGGATCATGCGCGTCGTCGCCGGCCCCGAGAAGAAGACCCGGGTGATGAGCGAGAAGGAGCGCCTGATCACCGCCTTCCACGAGATGGGCCACGCAATCGTCGGTCATCTGCTCGAGAACACCGACCCGGTCCACAAGATCTCGATCATCAGCCGCGGCCAGGCGCTCGGCTACACGATCAGCCTGCCGACCGAGGACAAGTTCCTCACCACCCGCGCCGAGCTGACCGACACGATGGCGATGACTCTGGGTGGCCGCGCCGCCGAGGAGATCGTCTTCGGCGAGATCACCACCGGCGCCTCCAACGACCTCGAAAAGGTGACCGAGACGGCGAAGCAGATGGTGATGCGATTCGGCATGTCCGAGCGGCTCGGCCCGCGCGTCTTCGGCCACGATCGCGGCCAGCCCTTTCTCGGCCGTGAATTCAGCACCGAACCCGACTACTCCGACGAGATCGCCCGCGAGATCGACGACGAGATCCGCCGCATCGTCGAGAGCGCCCATCAGACCGCCAGGGGCCTGCTCAACGACAACCGTGAGCAGCTCGACCGGATTTCGAACCTGTTGCTGAAACACGAGACGATCGACGCCGGCCAGTTCGTCGAACTGCTCGAAGGCACCCCCGAGGCCGAGGTCTTCGCCGCGGAGGACGAAGAGGCGGCGAAGCTGGAGGAGCCGGCGGCGGAGCCAGAACGGGCACAACGTGAGGGCGCCCGCCCAAGACCCGCGCCACCTCGTCCCGGCTACGCCGGCGGCGACGCAAGCTAAGACCGGCCGCCCGGCCCGCGGGTCCTGTCGCGGCGGCATCCCCACGGTGCTCGGATGCTGCGCATCCTCCGCGCCGCGGGGGACCCCCGCCCCCGCGCCACCCGCGGGAGGGAGGGCCGCGATACTCAGTTCCATGACTCCGAAGCTGATGGGCGTCGTCAACGTGACGCCGGACTCGTTCTCCGACGGAGGGCTGTATCTCGATCCCGAGGCCGCCGTAGCGCACGGACGCGAACTGGCTGCCCAGGGGGCCGAGATCTTGGATGTCGGTGGCGAATCGACGCGGCCTGGGGCTGAGGTCGTCACGGCGGAGGAGGAGTTGCGGCGGGTGGAGCCGGTCGTCGCCGGGCTGGCCGGGGCTGGCGCGCAGATTTCGGTCGACACTTCCAAGGCAGCCGTCGCTGCGGCCGCGCTTGACGCCGGCGCGGCGATCGTCAACGACGTCACCGCCCTGCGCGGCGATGCGGAGATGGCCGGGCTCTGCGCCGAGCGCGGTGTCGGCGTCGTCCTCATGCACATGCGTGGCGAGCCGCGCACGATGCAGGACGAACCCCGTTACGAGGACGTCGTCGACGAGGTCAAGGGCTTCCTCGCCGAGCGGGTCGAAGCTGCGGTGGCCGCGGGGATCGGCGCCGAGCGGATCTGGCTCGACCCGGGGATCGGCTTCGGCAAGACCGCCGCCCACAATCTCGAGCTGCTGCGCCGCCTCGGCGAGCTGGGGGATCTCGGCCGGCCGCTGGTCGTCGGCACTTCGCGCAAGAGCTTCATCGGCAAGGCCGACGGCTCATCGGTCGACGATCGCCTCGGAGGCACGATCGCCTCCTCGGTCCTCGCCGCCGTCGAGGGTGCCGAGGTCCTCCGGGTCCACGACGTCGCCGAGGTCCACCAGGCGCTTGTCCTTGCCGATGCGGTTCTGGGATAGGTTGACGTCGAGATGGAGACGCACGGCAACGGAATCGAGTCGAGCGCTGAAGTCGAGCTGCGCGGGCTCTCGATCTACACCCACCATGGGGTCAGCGAGGCCGAGCAGGAGGTCGGGCAGCGGCTCGAGTTCGACGTCTCCTTCGACGTCCCCGCCTGTGACGCGGTGCTGACCGACCGGCTCGAGGACACTGTCGACTACGCGCAGGTCTGCGACATCGTCGCTCTCGCCGCCACCGAGCGCAGCTACAAGACGCTGGAGCGGCTTGCCCAGGTCGTCGGCGAGCGGTTGATGGAGCGCTACGGCTGCGAGTCGGTGCGGGTGCGGGCGGCCAAGCCCGAGCCGCCGCTGCCGCTGGCGATCCAGGAGGTCGCCGTCGAGGTCACCCAGGAACGAAGCGTCGACGGGGAAGACGCCGGCGGCACCCCGGGCTAGCGGTGCGGACCGGCTACCTCGGCCTCGGCTCCAACGTCGGCGATCGTGCCGGCCACCTGCGGGCAGCGATCGAGTTGCTGCCCTCGCACGGGGTGGAGGTCGTGACGGTCTCTTCGACCTACGAGACCGAGCCGGTCGGCGAGATCCTCGACCAGCCCGACTTCCTCAACGCCGCGATCCGGGTCCGCACCGAGCTGGAGCCCGAGGCGCTGCTCGATGCCTGCAAGGTGGTTGAGGCCGAGCGCGGCCGCTCCTTCGAGGCGCCTCGCCACAGCCCGCGCCCGCTCGACGTCGACCTGTTGCTGCTCGGCGACATCGAGCTGGAGAGTGAGCGCCTCACCCTGCCCCACCGTGAGGTGACCAGCCGCCGCTTCGTCCTCGTTCCCCTGCTCGAGCTCGATCCCGAGCTGGCTCTGCCTGACGGCACCCGCCTCACCGAGGCTCTCGCTGCGCTGCCGTCGGGTGAAGCGGTCGCGTCAGCCGGACGGCTCTGAGCTCCGCAGCGGCTCCAGCCAGGCAGGGGGGACGACCGGCGGCATGTGGCCGGGGAAGTCCGGCACGAATCGTTTTGCCAGGGCGGCCGCGGGCCGGCTCTCGATCGCCGGCCGCAGGTCGTCGAAGGTCATCGCCAGGCCGATGCTGGGGGCGATCTGGAAGTCGGCGACGTTGGGCTGCTCGCCGTTCAGCACTCCTGCCTCGATCCAGCCGTCGATCTTGTCGAGCATCCTCGGCAGGGCGTTGATGCCACTGCGTACAGTCTCGTCGGTGGCGTTGTGGATGTGGGCGTCGAGGGCGACGATCGGCGCCGCGGTCTTCACCGCCAGACCAACCGGGATGCCGAGCCTGGCGCCCTCGGAGTAGCTGCGCAGGGGCGCTCGGTTCTTCTTCAGCGCCCACCAGGCGAGCTGTCGAAGCGGGTGTTGGAGACGCTCATCGCCGAAGCGCTCGGCCTCCTCGACCTCCGCCCGCAGGGTGGGGTCGGTGGGGAAGAGTGACGGCTCGGGCCGTAGGCGCTCCAGCTCGCGGGCGATCTGTCGCGATCCCTGCACCTTGCGCCCGTCGATCTTCAGCGCCGGCACGGACTTGCCCGGGAAGCCGAGCGCTCGTACGACGACCCTGGAAACCACCGGCACCAAATCGGTGCGCTTGAAGGCGATGCCCTTGCGGTCAAGCATCAGCGCCACCGCGATGCTCGGGTGCGACCCGGGTATGACGAAGAGCCTCGCCTCCACAGCGGCGATCCTATGCGCAAACGCCCCCGACCGGCCACTCGCGGATAATCGGCCGATGCTGCTCGCAGTCGACGTCGGCAACACCCAGACCCACCTCGGCGCCTTCGAAGGGGAGGAGCTGGTCGAGCACTGGCGCTTCCAGACCCGCTCAGGAGCGACCGGTGATGAGCTGGCAGAGCGGATCGCCGGACTCTTCGCCCTCTGCGACATGTCGATCTCCGACCTCGACGCGGTCTGCGTCTCCTCGGTCGTGCCGCCGCTCGGTGCCCAGTACGAGCGCCTGACCGAGCGCTACCTCGAGGCCGAGTGCCTGGCGATCGGCCCCGGGGCGAAGACCGGGATGCCGATCCGGATCGACAACCCGCTCGAGGTTGGCGCCGACCGGCTCGTCAACTCGATCGCCGCCTACGAGCGTTTCCAGGGCGCCTGCATCGTCGTCGACTTCGGCACCGGCATCAACGTCGATGCCGTCTCCGCCGAGGGCGAATACCTCGGCGGCGCGATCGGCCCGGGCCTGGAGATCTCGCTCACCGCTCTGATCGATCGGGCGGCGCGCATCACCCGCATCGACCTGGCCGAGCCGGAGACGGCGATTGGCCGTTCCAGCCGTGCGGCGATCCAGTCGGGCTTCGTCTTCGGCTTTGCCGGAATGATCGACGGGATCGTGCGCCGCATCGAAGCCGAGCTGGGCGAGGCTAGTCTGCTCGCCACCGGGGGGCTCGCCTCCGTGGTGGTCCCCTTCACGGAGACGATCGAAGAGGTCGACGACCTGCTTACCCTGAAGGGGCTGAGGCTGATTCATGAACGCAACGCGACATGAGCTGACCGACCCCTTCGAGATCGGCGGTGTGCGGATCTCCAACCGCGTGCTGCTGGCGCCGCTGGCCGGGATCGGCAACTGGTTCGTGCGGCTGCAGGCGAAGCGCCACGGGGCCGGCCTCGCTGTCTCGGAGATGGTCTCCAGCTTTGGTCTGCACCACCGCAACGAGCGCACCCTGCGCGAGCTGATGCGGATCCATCCCGAGGAGCACCCGGTCTCGGTGCAGCTGTTCGGTCACGACGCCGAGGTGATGCGCTCCGGCGCCGAAGTCGCCGCTGCGGCCGGCGCCGACCTAATCGACATCAACATGGGCTGCCCGGTGCCGAAGGTCCGCCGCACGGGCGCCGGCGCCCAGCTTCTGCGCGACCCCGAGCTGGCCCTGGCCCTGGCTCGCGGCGCGATCGAGGGCAGCGGCCTGCCGGTGACGGTGAAGCTGCGCTCGGGGATCGAGGCCGGCGACCGCTCCGGCTTCGACCTCGCGGTACGGCTCGCCGAGGAGGCGGAGGTGGCGGCGATCGGGTTCCACCCCCGGGTCGCCACCAAGGGGCACAAGGGTGACCCCGACTACGCCCTAACCCGCGAGTTGGTCGAGCGGATCGAGGTGCCGGTGATCGTCTCGGGCGGTCTCAGCAGCGCTGATTCCGCCCGTCGCGCCTTCGAGACCTCCGGCGCCGACGCGGTGATGATTGCCCGCGGCTCCCTCGGCAACCCCTGGGTCTTCGAGGAGCTGACCGGGAAGCGCACGGAGCCCCCGGGGCAGGCCGAGGTGGTCGCCGAGCTGCTCTGGGTCGTCGACCGCGCCGAGGAGCACCTCGGGGCGGAGCGGGCCGAGCGCTACCTGCGCAAGTTCTACCCCTGGTACCTGGAGCGGCTGCAGGCCCCGCCGGAGGTGGCCGACGAGCTGCAGCGCCGCGCCGACCTCGACCGCGCGAAAGAGCTGATCGGCGGCCTCGTGCAGCCGGTCGGTGCGATCTGAGCGGTCGTGTTTGCCGGCTCTGGCCCCTCGCTATAATCCCGCGACTCATGTGCCTAGATGGGGCGAGGGCAGGTCGCTTCATTTGGGCATTTTCGAGTCTATAAGCCGGTTTGCGGCTCTCCACGAACTTAAAGCGAGGTAGTGCAACTGTGAGTCGTCAGGCTGTCATCACCCCCGAGGGCCTCGAGAAACTTAAAGAGGAGATCGAGCACCTCTCGACGACGAAACGCCGCGAGGTGGCGGCGCGGATCAAGGAGGCGCGCGAATTCGGCGACATCGCCGAGAACGCCGAATACGACGACGCCAAGAACGAGCAGGCCCTGCTCGAGGGCCGGATCGCCCAGCTTGAAGAGAAACTGCGCCGCGCTCAGGTGATCGACGAGAAGGCGCTCAGCACCGAGGAGGTCGGCTTCGGCTCGGTCGTCCATGTCAAAGACCAAAAAACCGGCGACTCGCAGAAATTCCAGATCGTCGGCTCGACCGAGGCCAACCCGCTCGAGCACAAGCTCTCCAACGAGTCTCCGATCGGCAAAGCGCTGGTCGGTCGCAAGCGCAACGACGTGGTCACGGTTGAGGTGCCGCGCGGGCCGAAGAAGAAACTTAAAATCACGAAAATTGAGAAGGCCTGAGAGCGCCGGAAAGCGGCGCATCTCGGGGTCATCGGTCCTCGCCCCTCACTCACGTACTGAAGTACGCTCGCTCGCGGCTCCGGCCTGCTTCCCCCGACCTGCTTGCTTTCCGGCGCTCTCAACGTGACTGACGAACCAAAACTTTCCGACGTTCTCCGCGATCGGCGGGACAAGTTGGAGCGCTTGCGGGAGGCGGGGATCGATCCGTTTCCGCATGACTTCCCGGAGCGGGAGGACATTGCCGAGGTGCGGGCTGCGCACGAGGGGCTGGCGCCGGGGATCGAGACCGAGTCGATGCACCGGGTGGCGGGGCGGATCGTTGGCCGTCGCGGGCACGGCAAGGCTGCCTTCCTCGACATTCGCGACGGCAGTGGGCAGATCCAGCTGCACGCGCGCGAGGACCTGCTGGGGGAGGAGCCGTTCGCGTTGCTGGTCAATCTCGACATCGGCGACATCGTCGGCGTCGAGGGGACGGCGATGGCGACGCGGCGCGGCGGCGAGCTGACCCTGGCCCTGACCCGCTGGCGGCTGCTGGCTAAGAGCCTGCGGCCGCCGCCCAGTGAGTTCCACGGCCTCGAGGACACCGAGACCCGCTACCGCCGCCGCGAGCTCGACCTGATCGCCAACGAGGAGAGCCGCCGCATCTTCGCCACCCGCGCCCGCACCGTCAGCGAGGTGCGCCGCTGGCTCGACGATCACGGCTACGTCGAGGCCGAGACGCCGGTCCTGCAGCCGCTCTACGGCGGCGCCATGGCCCGCCCTTTCGTCACTCACCACAACCAGCTCGACCGCGACTTCTACCTGCGGATCGCCACCGAGCTGTACCTGAAGCGGCTGGTGGTGGGGGGGATCGACCGGGTCTACGAGCTCGGCAAGGACTTCCGCAACGAGGGCGTCTCCCACAAGCACAACCCCGAGTTCACGATGCTCGAGTGGTACGAGGCCTACGCCGATTACGGCAAGACCGCGCACGACCTCGAGCTGCTGGTCGCCGAGGTGGCGGAGCGGGTGCTGGGCACGACCAAGGTGCCGCATGGCGAGGGCGAGATCGACCTGGCGCCGCCGTGGCGGCGGATCACCCTGCGCGAGGCGATTCTTGAGCGGGCCGGCATCGACATCGCCGAGCACCCGACCCGCGAGGCGCTGGCGGCGGCGATCGGCGGTGAGCTCGACCCGAAGGAGGGCTGGGGCAAGCTGGTCGACGGGCTGCTCTCCAAGCACGTCGAGCCGAACCTGATCCAGCCCACCTTCGTCCTCGACTACCCGGTTGAGCTGTCGCCGTTCGCCAAGGCCCACCGCTCCGAGCCGGACGTGGTCGAGCGCTGGGAGGCTTTTGCCGGCGGCATGGAGATCGCCAATTCCTTCAGCGAGCTCAACGACCCCGACGAGCAGCGCCGCCGCTTCGAGCAGCAGGCGGCGGAGATCGATCGTGGCGACGAAGAGGCCCAGCCCTACGACGAGGTCTTCGTCGAAGCGCTCGAACAGGGGATGCCGCCGACCGGCGGCGTCGGCCTCGGCATCGACCGCCTGGTGATGATCATGACCGGGGCGGCGAGCCTGCGCGAGGTGCTGCTGTTCCCGGCGATGCGGAGCTGAGTCCGGTGGCTCAGGCCGGCGGGCGCGTGGCCAGGTCTTCGGCCACTTCCTTAGCCAGCCGCGCGGCGTAGCCGTCGAGCAGCTTCGCCGAGATCCCCTCCGCCTCCGCTTGCAGCTCGGTTTCAGCGACTGGGCCGGTCGGCCCCGCGACGATCGCGATCCGGTCTGATCGCTTGGCGCCGTCGCCGGTCAGGGTCAGGGAGCCGTTGGAGCCGCCGGGCAGCGGCCCGCTGAGGACGCGGTCCGGTTTGAACGGCAGCTTCGCTTCGGCGTGGGTGGCGGCGAAATGGAGTGGTTCCTCCAGCTTCAGTTCGCGATCGGTCGCGTAGGCGCGGTAAAAAGCCTCCTCGGCGTACTTGCTGCTGCGCTGCCGAACCCGACTGCGAAACGAGAAGAAGAAGACGGTCAGGACCAGCGCCCCCTCGATCAGCGCCAGCGGCAGGTAGGCGCCTTCGCTGATCAAGATGATCGGGATCGCGGCGGCGGGGATGTTGAGGCCCAGGCTCAGCAGCAGGGCGAACCGCAGGGCGCCGAATGAGGTCGCCGGGGCGCGCCGGGCGTAGCTCTTGAAGGCTCCTTTGGCGGCGCCGGTGTTTGCCGGTGAGTCCAGCTCGACGTCCCGCAGTGCCGTCTCCATCTGTGGGTCGACAGCGTCGGGATCCGTGGCTGCTTCGGCTTCCTCGCCGCCCGTCCCCACCTCCTCCAGCGACTCTTCGCGGATCGCCGTTGCCAGGTGGGCGGCGTCGGCGCAGACGGCCTCCAGCTCATGCGGGTCGCTGAGATAGCCGCTGCGGCCGGCGCAGAGGACGCCGTTGGCCAGCTCGAAGCCGAAGTCCCCGTCGCAGCGTTCCAGCCACTGGACCAGCGCCGGCGAGAGCAACTGGGCCAGCCAGGTCTCGCGGGTGCCCTTGTAGGCCATCGCGGTGGCGTGCTTCAGCACCTCGGACTTGCTCATGTCGATCGGGGCCATGTCCTCGCCGCCGGCTCGGGCGCTGAGCTTGCTGTCCGGGCCCGAGAAGCCGAGGTAGGGGAGGAAGCCGATGCTCTCAGGGATCCGGGTGACGACGAGCGTGAAGCGGCGATCTTCGCTGTGGCTGTGATTGTCGGAGTCGGTCCAGGTGTAGACGTAGACGAAGTGGGCGAGCGTGCCCTCGATCCCGCCCGGCAGGGTGCCGCCGGCAACTCCCTCCGCCTTGCCGCCGTCGCGACTCAAAGTGTCGCCCTGTGCAGGCAGATCGGCGCTGGGCGCAAAGGCGAGGCCGTGCAGCTCGGCGAACTTCGCAAGTAGACCGGGGGCCGTCGGCTTCGCCACGCTGCGATCCTAGCCGCGAAACCCCGCTCTCACCGGATAGCAGGGGCGGAAAGCCGGTCGGTCGCTCCCGGTACAGTTAAGGCACACATGGGCGCCTTCCGATATCGATTGGGCGTCTACCGGTACTAACCCGGGTAATCCGGGTTCGACCAAGAAGAGGAATCTTTTGTTCGAGCGATTCACCGAGCGAGCTCGCCAAGTAGTCGTCCTGGCCCAGGAGGAGGCGCGCACGCTCAAGCACAACTACATCGGCACCGAGCACATCCTGCTCGGCCTGCTGCGCGAGGAGGAGGGTCTCGCCGCCCGCGTCCTCGAGTCCCTCGACATCACCGTCGAACGGGTGCGCTCGCAGGTCGTGCGGATCGTCGGGTCCGGCGAGGAGGTCACCTCCGGCCAGATCCCGTTCACGCCGCGCGCCAAGAAGGTCCTCGAGCTGGCGCTGCGCGAGGCGCTGTCCCTTGGCCACAACTACATCGGCACCGAGCACATCCTGCTCGGCCTGGTGCGCGAGAACGAGGGCGTTGCCGCCCGCATCCTGCTCGACTTCGACGCCGACTCCGACAAGATCCGCAATGAGGTGATCCGGATGCTCTCCGGCCCCGGCGGCCGCCGTCAAGGTGGCGGCAGCGGTGGCGGACAGGGCGAGGGCAAAAAGTCTTCGAAGCTGCTCGACCAGTTCGGTCGTAACCTCACCCGCCTCGCCGAGGAGGGCAAGCTCGACCCGGTGATCGGTCGCGAAACCGAGATCGAGCGGATCATGCAGGTCCTTTCCCGCCGCACCAAGAACAACCCGGTGCTGCTGGGCGAGCCGGGTGTCGGCAAGACCGCCGTGGTCGAGGGCCTGGCCGCCCGGATCAACAACGGCGAGGTTCCGGAGCTGCTGAAGAACAAGCAGATCTACACGCTCGACCTGGCGGCCTTGGTCGCCGGCTCGAAGTACCGCGGCGAGTTCGAGGAGCGGCTGAAGAAGGTGATGAAAGAGATCACCCAGCGCGGCGACATCATTCTCTTCATCGACGAGCTCCACAACCTGGTCGGCGCCGGCGCCGCCGAGGGAGCGATCGACGCTGCCTCGATCCTGAAGCCGGCCCTGGCCCGTGGCGAGCTGCAGACGATTGGCGCCACCACGCTCGATGAGTACCGCAAGTACCTCGAGCGCGACGCCGCCCTGGAGCGTCGCTTTGCCCAGATCAAGGTCGACCAGCCCTCGCCCGAGGACACCGTGAAGATCCTCGAAGGACTGCGCGAGCGCTACGAACAGCATCACCGGGTGACGATCAACGACGAAGCTCTCGAAGCTGCCGCCGAGCTCGCCGACCGCTACATCTCCGACCGCTTCCTGCCCGACAAGGCGATCGATCTGATCGACGAGGCCGGCTCGCGGATGCGCATCAAGTCGATGAGCACGCCGCCGGTCTACCGCGACCTCGAGGAGGAAATCGAGACGACGCGGCGCGAGAAGGAGACCGCGATCGAGGCCCAGGAGTTCGAAAAGGCCGCCAACCTGCGCGACACCGAGCGTCAGCTGACGACCCGCAAGCGCCAGCTCGAAGACGAGTGGGCCGAGGGCGAGGACGGCGACCGCCCGGTCGTCGGCGAGGAAGAGATCGCCGACATCGTCTCGATGTGGACCGGCATCCCGGTCTTCAAACTGACCGAGGCCGAGACCAAGAAACTGATCCGCATGGAGGAGGAACTGCACAAGCGCGTGATCGGCCAGGAGGTCGCGATCACCGCCGTCTCCAAAGCGATCCGCCGCTCGCGGGCCGGGATCAAGGACCCGAAGCGCCCGGCCGGCTCATTCATCTTCCTCGGTCCCTCCGGGGTCGGCAAGACCGAGCTCGCTCGCACCCTGGCCGACTTCCTCTTCGGCGACGAGGAGGCGATGGTCCGGATCGACATGTCCGAGTACATGGAGAAGCACGCGGTCAGCCGCCTGGTCGGCTCACCCCCGGGCTACATCGGCTACGACGAGGGCGGCCAGCTGACCGAGGCAGTGCGGCGCAAGCCGTACTCGGTGCTGCTGCTCGACGAGATCGAGAAGGCCCACCCGGACGTCTTCAACATCCTCCTGCAGATCCTCGAGGACGGGCGCCTCACCGACGCCCAGGGCCGCACGGTCGACTTCCGCAACGCGATCGTGATCATGACCTCGAACATCGGCGCTTCGGAGATCTCCAAGAACACCTCGATCGGGTTCACCGTCTCCGACGAGACCGGGATGTCCTACGGCGACATGAAGAACCGGATCATGAGCGACCTCAAAAAAGTCTTCCGGCCGGAGTTCCTCAACCGGATCGACGAGGTGATCGTCTTCCACAAGCTCGCCAAGGAAGAGGTCAAGGAGATCATCGACCTGATGATCAACCGGGTCCGCGTCCAGGTCGCCGAGCACGAACTGCAGCTGGAGCTGACCGACGAGGCGAAGGACCTGCTGGTCGAGAAGGGCTGGGACCCGTCGATGGGCGCGCGTCCGTTGCGCCGGGCGATCCAGCGCTACATCGAGGACCCGCTCGCCGACGAAGTCCTGCGCCAGGGCCAGATGACCCCCGGCTCGACCGTGATGATCGCCCGCGACGCCGCCGGCGACGAGGAGGATCACCCGCTCAGCCTGACCATCGTCGCCCCGAAGAAATCGGCGAAGAAGCCGTCGCAGGAGCCCGAGCCGGAGAAGGTTGGCGTCGGTGCCAAGCAGGGCGATGGCGAGCACGGCTCCGGCGAGGACGGCTCCTCGCACGACGACTCCGAGTCCTGAGCGGGGCTCGATCCGTGGCTGAACCCGGCCGCAATGCCATCGGCACCTGGAGCGGTGGCCGCTTCCTGCGCTACGGCGAGACGATCGACGAGGACCGCCTGGTGGCGCTGCTGCGTCCAGGCAAGGGCATCGACACGGTGCTAACCGCCGATACCTACGGGCAGGGCGAGGCCGACGGCCTGCTCGGCAGGGCCCTCGACGGCGTGCCGCGTGAGAGCTACTCGGCGATCGGCGCCGTAGGGCACGACTTCTACGCGGGCGAGCGCGACGGGCCCCGGGGGTTCCCCCGCTTCACCGACCCGAAGCTGCGCAGCCCTGGGGGGTACGCGGACTACCTGCGGATGGCGACCGAGCGCAGCCTCGAGCGGATCGGGATCGACTCCTTCGACCTTCTGCTCCTCCACAACCCCGACCGCATCGGCTACGGCAGCGAGGCCGTTTGGGACGGGATGGCGGCGCTGCGCGAGGCTGGGCTGGCGACGCGGATCGGCATCGCGCCGGGCCCCGCCAACGGCTTCACCCTCGACCTCGTCGCCTGTCTCGAGCGCTTCGGCGACCGCATCGACTGGGCGATGATCATCCTCAACCCGTTTGAGCCCTGGCCGGGGGAGCTCTGCCTCGATGCCGCCGCGCGCCACGGGGTCAAGGTGCTGACCCGGGTCGTCGACTACGGCGGCCTTTTTTGGGGCGATCTGCGAGCGGGGATGGAGCTGGCCCCGGGCGACCATCGTGCCCACCGCCCCGACGGTTGGATCGAGGCCGGCCTGGCGAAGCTGGAGCAGGTGCTGCCGATCGCGGAACGGGCCAGGCTGACCCCGATTCAGCTCGCCTGTCAGTGGAACCTCGCCCACCCGGCGGTCGAGTGCGTGGCGCCCACCTTGATCCAGGAGGCCGGTGAGGACGCCTGCCCGATCGAGGCCAAGCGGGTCGAACTTGGCTCGATGCCGGCAGAGCAGCGGCTCAGCGCCGAGGACGTCGCCGCAATCCGCGCGATCGGCGACAATGCCGGCAGCATGGCGCTGAAGGGCGCCAACCCCGCCCACGAAGGCGAGGAGCGCCCCGACCGCTGGGCGCTTGATTCAGAGTTGGCGGCCGTGGGAAAGCGCTGGGGCATAGACCCCGGCCGCGACCTGGTCGCTTCTGGCTGACGCGCGAGAACCTGGGTTTTTTTGGCAGACCCTCCCCGCAGGTTTCCGCAAATTTACGGAGCCCTCACGGCTGAAAGCGTCCGAAGGGCATGCTGGCATTGAGGAGTTGGAGATGGAAACCTCACTGACCCCTCAAGTCCGGGACGCGGTTGGTGCCAAGGCGCGAAAAGACCCTACGAGCTGGCAGGAGAACGACCTGTGACGCCGTGATCGATGAGAAGGATCCCTCCCGGAAGAAGGGGCTCGACCAGTTCACCAAGGACGTCCTTTACAACGTCCTCGTCAGCGTCACGGCGAAGGTGCTCGGCTGGGCGGCCCTCCTACTCGGAGCGCTGCTTGTTGCACTGGTCCTGACCGGATGGAAGGTGCCGGCGTGGGCGTTGGCGGCGATGGGATTTCTCGCCCTCCTGCTCGTGTACCTGGCGAGGCGGGTCGCCGGGCGGGAGGCTCACGAGCTTCGGCCGAAGCTGAAGAGCGCGGAGGACAAGCTGGACCGGCATGAGTCCTACGGCAGCAACCTTTGCTCGGTCCTGGACACGTTCCAGAAAATCAATGCAAAGGACATCGAGGGGATGACCATGGGCGGCTTTATTGAGCGTGGCATCCTCGCCCCGGCACGAGATGTCATGCGCGAGAACGGCCATCCTCATGACCTGCGCATGTCGGTCCTTCTCGTGGCCGATGGGCACTTCCAGATGGTGTGGGCCGCCGGCCACAACATCGAGAGCCAGAGGAAGATCCAAGCTTGGAAGAACGCGCCTGCCGAAGAGCGAAGCTTCACCCAGAATCCAAAAGCGACGCGAGGCTTTCGGTCGATGGTGTCCATCCCGATCCTGATGGGTGACAAGACTCACGGCGTCTTCAACATCGTCACCGACAGCGAAGACGCCTTTGACCCTGCGGACATCAATTACCTCACCTCCCTCGGCTCGATCATCCAGCTCGCGTTCGGTATGGCTGTGCAGGAACTCGATTCAAAGGCGCCGAAGGTCACGGTGCCCCCCGCGAAGGTCACGCGGATGACCATCCCTGCGCTCCCGAAGCGCCGGGTGATCCTTCCCGGGACGGCGCCGGGAGGGGTGTAGGGTCATCAGACACTGCCGATGGAACGGAGGCTTCGGATGAGTGAGTCGTCTGCTTACCGGAAGATGCTTGAGGGAAAAATAAGTTCGAAGACGTATGCGCGCGAGTTGAAGAAGGAGGTCCGACGTGTTCGCAACGCGTCTACCGGTAGGTACGTCAGTCGCAGTGGGTGGAAGCGCCACACCACCGCTTAGTTGCTACCACGCCCGCGACCAAAACGCGACCGTCGCAGGCGCTCCCTAGCGTCCGGAGTATGCGGGCGGCGCACGCAGCAAGCGACGGACCTTCGCTGGCGCCGCGGCTTTCACCTTGGTCGGGAGCCAAAAAATCCTGGCGTAGCGGCGGCGGCCGGACCGTCGCTGAACGCATCGCCTGCGCCGCTGGCGCTTCCACCTCTGATCGGCCCTGTGGGAGGCTGGCGCCGACTGTAGCTGCAGTCCTTGACAACGGGTAATCAGACCTATCCACTCGGATATGACCAGTCCGCATTCCAGAGCCATTTTTGCCATCCTCTTAAGCGATGCCTTCTTTGTCAGGGGATGAGCTCCATGAGCTCTCAGAACGCCAAGATCCCCGCTTACTAAGGGCCCTAGATGTCGTCGCCCCAGGCGGTTCCCTGCGCGAGGGAATCGACAACATCGTCCACTCCCGCACCGGCGGTCTGATCGTCGTCGGCGATCTCGGCGACATCGCTCATCTGCTCTCCGGCGGGATCAAGCTGGACATCGACTACACGCCGGCGATGCTCTACCAAGTGGCGAAGATGGACGGCGCGATTGTGCTCAATGCCCAGGCAACCAAGATCGCCTGGGCCAACGTTCAGTTGATGCCTGACCCGACGATCCTCTCCTCGGAGACCGGCACCCGCCACCGCACCGCCGAGCGCGTCTCCAAACAGACCGACGCCCTGGTGATCGCGATCTCGCAGCGGCGTGACGTCGTCTCCCTCTACATCGAGGGGACGAAGTACATCCTCCAGGACATCCCCGCGGTGCTGGCCAAGGCCAACCAGGGGCTGGCGACGCTGGAGAAGTACCGCGAGCGGCTCGACCAGGTCTCGGCCCGGCTGACCGTGCTCGAGTTCGAGGGCGGTGGCGTCCTCCACGATGCCCTCGCGGTCCTGCAACGGGCTGAGCTGGTGACGCGGATGGCGGTCGAGGTCGAGCGCTACATCGTCGAGCTCGGCACCGAGGGCCGCCTGATCGAGATGCAGCTGGAGGAGACGATGGTCGGGGTCGCCAGCGACAAGACGGCGTTGATCCGCGACTACGCGGTCGAGGACTCCGAGCAGACGCTGGCGGCGACGCTGGCGGCGCTGGCGCGGATGCCGCACCAGGACGTGCTCGACTTCGGGCGCCTCGCCGAGCTGCTCGGCTACGACCGCAAGCTCAACACGATCGATTTCCCGGTTGCCTCGCGCGGCTACCGGGTGCTGGGCCGCGTCCCCCGCATCCCCAAGCTTGTCGTCCAGAAGATCGTCCACGAGCTCGGCGGCTTGGAGGAGGTCCTGGCGGCCTCCGACGCCGATCTCGAGGCCGTCGATGGAGTCGGCGCCACGCGGGCCAAGGACATCCGCGAGGGCTTGCGCAGACTTCAAGAGGTCGATCTGGTCGACCGGTACTTACAGAGCTGATGGCGATACCCGCCGTCGAAACGAGAAAGGAGCCACCGATTTCTGAGCTAGACGAGGGCATGGAGGCAGTCTTCGACGAGGACGTCGTTTACGTCTGCGATTTCGAGATAGGCGACAAGGTCGTCTATCCGCATCATGGAGCCGGGCTGGTCTTGACGAAAGAGAGCCGGGAGCTGATGGGAACCGAGCGTGAATACCTCACGATCAAGATCCTCCATAACGAACTCACGGTGATGGTTCCCTGCGAAAACGCCGGCAAGGCTGGTCTGCGCCGCGTGATCGACGAGGAGGAGATCAAAAAGGTCACCAGCGTTCTTACCGATGAGGTTTCGGAGATGCCGAAGAACTGGAACCGGCGCTTCAAGTTCAACCGCGAGAAGATCAAGACCGGCGATGTCTTCGAGCTCGCCGAGGTTGTCCGCAACCTCGCGCTCCGCGAGATGGAGAAGGGCCTCTCCACCGGCGAGAAGCAGATGTACACGCGGGCGAAGAAGATCCTCGCCTCCGAGTTCATGTACGCGCTCGACAAAGACGAGGAGGGCGCTGAGGAATACCTCGACGGCCTCTTGGAGGACCGCTTCGCAGCTACCGCCGCCGCTTAGTTCCGCGGACGTCACCGCAGTCGTCGCGGCCGCTGGCTCCGGAGAGCGTCTCGGAGCCGGCGGCCCGAAGGCCTTCGTACCGCTGGCCGGGAGGCCGATGGTCGAGTGGTCGATCGAGGCGCTGCGGGCGACCGCGTCGGTGCGCTCGATCCTCCTCGCCTGCCCGCCAGGGCACGGCGGCAATTTCGGCGATGGCGTCGTCGTTGTCGACGGTGGCGCCACCCGCTCGCAGTCGGTGTCCAATGCCCTCGCGGCGGTCGAGACCGACCTGGTGGCGATCCACGACGCCGCCCGGCCGCTGCTGACACCGAAGCTGCTCGAAGGCATCGTCTCCCTGCTTGCCGCCGACCCGGAAGCTGCCGGCGCCATCGCCGCGACCCCGGTCACCGACACTGTCAAGCGACAGACGAAAGCTGCATCGACCACCCTGGAGGGGGCGAATGCAGCTTTCGTCATCGCGGAGACCCTGGATAGGGCCGGGCTCTGGGCGGCTCAGACGCCGCAGGTCTTCCGCACGGCGGCGTTGCGGGCCGCGCTCGAGGTCGACGCGGCTGCACGCGACGCTGCGACCGACGAGGCGATGCTGGTCGAGGCAGCAGGAATGCGGGTCCTGATCCACCCCTCCTCGCCGCGAAACCTCAAGGTGACGACCCCGCACGACCTGCGCCTCGCCGAGCTCCTGCTCGCCTGAGCCGGGCTGCGCGTCGGCCTAGCGGAGCAGCAGCCAGACCAGGACGGCCGCGAAGCAGAGTTGGCCGACGCCGAAGGCGACCCCGAGGCTTGCCGCTCCGAGCAGTCCCGCGATCGCTGCGCCGCCGGCGAAGGCAGCCAGCAGTAGAAGGAACTGACGCGCCATCGGGTGGGCAGTCTAGGTGCCGCTGCCGGGCAGGCCGGCAGCCGTGCGGGGCGCCGCCGTCGCGGTGTCGCCGCAGCCGTCGCCGGTAGATCCAGCGCTCGATCGCCAGGGTGCCGAGACCGGCGATCGCGATCGCGGTCAGGTTGACGGCGAGCTGGGCTATCGCGCCGCGCCATTCCGACCAGTCGCCGAGCGCCGCGGCGATGCCGATGTTGGCCGCGGCGGGGATCGTCGTGACAGAGATCAGGACGCCGATCAACGCCCCCGACTTGGTCGAGGTCAGCGAGAGGATGCCCGCGATTCCGGCGAAGACGGCGACGATGAAGGAGAAGGCGTCAGGGTGGGCGATGAATTCGGTCAGCAGGTGATCGGAACCGCTGAAGTCAGCATCGATCAAGCCCGTCGCCTCGGCGATCAAGGTGAAGAGGAAGGCGGCGGTGATGCCGATCGGGAAGCCAACGGCGAGGGCGAGCAGGGAGCGGCGGGCGACGTCGAGGCGACGGTCGACGAGGGCAACGCAGATCCCGGCCAGCGGGCCGAACTCGGGGCCGACGACCATCGCGCCGACGATCAGGATCGGTGAGCCGAGGAAGATCCCGACCGAGGCGATCAGGCAGGCGAGGACCATGAAGGCGAGGAAGTTGCCGCCCAGCTCGGTGTTCTCTGAGGTGCGCGCTTCGACCTCCTCCCAGACGACCGCGTCGGAGGGCATGCCGCGCGCCGCCCGCTCGGCCCGGTCGGCGGCGTCGGAGAGCTGCGAGTCGATCTGCTCCAGCGAGATCGAGCCGTCGCGGTGCACGCCCATCTCCTTCAGGTCAGCGATCAGCACGCTCGCTTCCTCGCGGGCGATGTCGCAGAGGACGACGTCGCCCGCCGGCTTGCGGGCGGCGCCGGGCAGGACGACGAGGTTGCAGACGGTCGCCGAGGTGTCGAGAAGCTCCACGAGCTTCGCCGAACGATCACTGGGAACGACGATCCGCAGGTGGACCATTGCGGCAGGGTATCCGCCCCGCTCGACCCGACTAGGCTCTCGTGCATGCTCACCGACTACCACCTGCACCTGCGCCCCGACGAGGAGGGGACGACGGCAGAGCGCTACTTCACTGCCGAGAACGTCGATCGCTACCTCGAGGCCGCGGCGGCGGTCGGGATCGAGGAGCTGGGCGTCTCCGAGCACGTCTACCGCTTCACCCAGGCGCTCGACGTCTGGCGCCACCCGCTCTGGATCGAGAACGCTCGCGACGACATCGACGCGTACTGCGAGTTCGTCCGCGGCACGCCGCTGCGGCTGGGAATCGAGTGCGACTTCGTGCCCGGCGCCGAGGACCGCACCGCCTCGCTATTAGAGGCCCGCGACTTCGATTACGTCGTCGGCTCGGTCCACTTCATCGGCAACGACGCCGTCGACCATCCCGGCTGGGATATCTGGGAGGGCAGCGGCGACCCCGACGAGGTTTGGCGCCGCTACTTCGAGTCGCTGGCCGAGTGCGCCCGCTCCGGCCTCTTCGACATCCTCGCCCACCCGGATTTAGTCAAGGTGTGGGGTGGCTCGCGGCCGCTGCCGGAGCGCGATCTGCGCTTCTTCTACGAGCCCGCCGTGGAGGCGATCGCGGAGAGCGGGATCGCGGTCGAGGTTTCGACCGCCGGCCTGCGCAAGCCGGTCGCCGAGCTCTACCCCGAGTCCGGCTTCGCCGCGATGTGCGTCGAGGCCGGCGCCTCATTCGCGCTCTCCTCCGACGCCCACCTGCCGGAGCAGGTCGGCTTTGCATATGACCGGGCGATCGACTTCCTCGACACGCTCGGAGTGGGGGAGATATGCGTCTTCGAGCATCGCCGGCGGCGTCTCGAGCCGCTTGGCAGCCGGGTCATCTAGTGGTCGGCATCGGCTACGACAGCCACCGCTTCGAAGCGGGAAGGCCGCTGATTCTTGGCGGCGTCGAGATCGAGCATGACCGCGGCCTCGTCGGCCACTCCGACGCCGACGTCCTCACCCACGCGGTGATCGACGCGATCCTAGGCGCCGCCGGTGGCGGCGATATCGGCACGCTCTTCCCCGACAGCGAGCCCGAGTGGAAGGACGCCGACTCGATCGACCTGCTGCGCACGGCGGTCGGCACGGTCTCCGGGCCGATCGTCAACGTCGACGCGACGGTGATCTGCGAGCAGCCCCGCCTCGGTCCCTACCGGGCGGAGATGGAGCGGGTGCTCGGCGAGGCGACCTCGGCCAGGGTCAGCGTCAAGGCGACGACCAACGAGGGGATGGGCTGGATCGGCCGTGGCGAGGGGATCGCCTGCATCGCGGTCGCCTCGGTACAGAGCGAATAGTCTTCGTCACCGATGGGTGACGTAAGCGCCGCCAGCGTGAAGGGATCGATCGCCGACGCACTCTTCGAGGCGAAGGTGCTGCGGCGGGCGGGCATCGTCGGCCCGCTGCGACCCGACAAGGCGCTGAAGATCGGCTCGACCTTTCTCCGCTGGGGGGCCTCGCCGGCGACCGGGATCGCCACCGGCGCGATCCACCATCCGCACGAGACGGCGCTGATCGACGAGCGCGGCTCGCTCAGCTTCGAACGACTCCACCGCCGCTCCAACGCCCTCGCCCACTCCCTGGCCGAGAGGGGGATCGGCTACGGCGACGGGGTCGGGATCATGTGCCGCAACCACCGCGGCTTCGTTGAGGCGACGCTGGCGGCGGCCAAGCTCGGCGCCAGCGCGCTCTACCTGAACACGATGTTCGCCGGTCCGCAGCTGGTCGAGGTGACCCGCCGCGAGGGCCCGAAAGCGCTCGTTTACGACGAAGAGTTCGGCGGCCTGCTGGAGGACGTCGACGACTCGGTCGCGCGCATCGTCGCCTGGACCGACCGCAAGGGCGAGCTCGCGGAGACGACTTTGGAGCAGCTGATTGCCGCCGGCTCCGAGGCCGACCACAGACCGCCACCCGACAAGCCCCGCTTCGTGATCCTCACCTCGGGCACGACCGGGACCCCGAAGGGGGCGCAACGCTCCAGTCCCGACGGCCTGCTGGCGATGGCGGCGCTGATCGACAAGATTCCCTTCCGCAGCCGCGAGACGATGATGATCGCGGCGCCGCTCTTTCACTCCTGGGGCTTCTTCCACTTCGCGATGAGCCTGCCGACCACGGCGACGATCGTGCTGCAGCGGCGCTTCGACCCCGAGGCGACGTTGCGGGCGATCCAGGAGCGCCGGGCCGAGGTGCTGGCGGTGGTGCCGGTGATGATCCAGCGGATCCTCAACCTGCCCGACGAGACCCTCGCCGCCTACGACCTCTCCTCGCTGCGGATCACCTCGCTTTCCGGCTCGGCCCTGCCCGGCGAGCTGGCGCTGGCCTGGATGGATCGCTTCGGCGACAACGCCTACAACCTCTATGGCTCGACCGAGGTTGCCTACGCGACGGTCGCCAGCCCGGAGGATCTGCGCGCCGCTCCCGGCACCGCCGGCCGGCCGCCGCGCGGCACCGAGGTGCGGATCGTCGACGAGCAGGGACGCGAGGCGCCGCAGGGAGAGGTCGGCCGCATCTTCGTCGGCAACGAGATGTCCTTCGAGGGCTACACCGGCGGTGGCGGCAAAGAGGTGATCGACGGCCTGCTCAGCAGCGGCGACGTCGGCCACATCGACTCAGCCGGACGCCTCTTCATCGACGGCCGCGACGACGAGATGATCGTCTCCGGTGGAGAGAACGTCTTCCCCCGCGAGGTCGAGGACCTGCTTGCCGACCACGAGGCGGTGCTCGAGGCGGCGGTGATCGGGGTCGAGGACGAGGAGTTCGGCCAGCGGCTGAAGGCCTTCGTCGTGCTCGCCCCCGAGCGCGACGTCTCGGCCGCCGACCTGAAGGCGCACGTGAAGGCGAACCTGGCCGGGTACAAGGCGCCGCGCGAGGTTGAGTTCATCGACGAGCTGCCACGCAACGCCACCGGCAAGGTCCTCAAGCGCGCCCTGCGCGACGCCGAGACACAGAAGTCGGCCTGACCCGCCGAGCCGCGCAAACTGCGTCTTTTTTCGCCCCGACCCTGTTGGCGTAGCCTCCGGTGCCCATAGTAGGTTGCCTGGGGATGAGCGATCCAGCCAGGCAGCTTCGCGCCGTCGGGGAGGCGACCGAGGAGATCCACGGCGTCGCCCGCCAGGCTCTCGAGTGGGTTCGCGTCAGCGAGCAGCGCGTCGCCGCGGCGGAGGACCGCGCCGAGGCCGCGTCCGCCGAGGCGCAGGAGCGTGTCGAGGCGACCAGGACGGAGCTGAAGGAGCGGGCGATGGGCACGGTGCGGACCGTCGCCGCCGAGGCTCGCGAGCGGGTCGCGAAGGAGCGCGCCGCCCGGGTCGAGGCCGAGGCGCGCGTGAGTGGCGCCGAGGAGGCGCGCGATCGCGCCGAGAAAGCTTTCGAGGATCTGCGGCAGCTGAGCGAGCAGGAGCGCGAGGCACGGGCCAAGGAGACGGCAAGCGCCCGTGCCGAGGCCGACCGCTCCATTGCCGAGGCGGTGGGTCACCTCGAAGAGGAGACCGAGCGGCGTGCCAAGGAGGCGCGCGAGGAGGTCCAGCTCGAGGCCGATCGACGCGTCGCTGCGGCCGAGCAGCGCGCGGCCGAAGCCGAAGCCGCCGCCGCGGAGTCCCACGAGACCGCGGTTCGGCTGGAGACCGAGATCGAGCGACGCGTGATGGAGGGCACCGAGGACGTTCGCCGCGAAGCCGAGGAGAGCATCCGCGAGCTGGTCGCCAAGGTCGAGCGCGAAGCCGAGGCCGCCGCCCGCGCCCGCGCCGAAAACCAGCTTCAGGCCGAGGCGGACCGGATCCGAGGCCAGGCCGAGCGCCGCGAGGAGCGGGCGCGCGAGGCGGCCGAGGAAGAGATCAGGGCGAGCACCAACCGCGCCAAGCGCGAGGTACTCGCCGCCGCCGAGGACTCGGCGCCCGAGTGGCTGCGCAGCGACTCCGCCGCCACGACCGCCGGCTACCGCACCTTCTAACCCGCCGTCGGCGGGTAATCTCGGCCTCGCGATGCGCGAGGTGCGGATCAGGGACACGCTGAGCGGCGAGGTGCGGACGCTCGACCCCGCTGAAGAGGTGGGGATCTACGCCTGCGGCCCGACCGTCTACAGCCGCATCCATATCGGCAACGCCCGCCCCTTCGTCGTCTTCTCGCTGTTCGCCCGCTTCCTGCGTTCGGAGGGCTACCGCTCGCGGCTGGTGGTCAACGTCACCGACATCAACGACAAGATTTATGCCGCCGCCGAAAAAGCGGGGGAGTCTTCGGGTGACTTCGCGGCGCGGATGACTCGCGCCTACCTCGAGGACACCGACCGGCTTGGCTTGGGACGGCCCGACGGCGAGCCGCTGGCGACCGCGACGATCGAGGGCATCGTCGCCCTGATCGCCGAGCTGGTCGACACCGGCCACGCCTACGAGGCCGGGGGAGACGTCTACTTCCGCGTCCGCAGCTTCGGCGGCTACGGCAAGCTCTCCAATCGCCGCACCGAGGACATGGATCAGGGCGAGGAGGCAGGCTCTGCTTCGCTCAAGGAGGACGGGCTCGACTTCGCGCTCTGGAAGACGCACAAGCAGGGCGAGGACACGCACTGGAGCTCCCCCTGGGGCCCTGGCCGCCCCGGCTGGCACATCGAGTGCTCGGCGATGGCCGAGGCCGAGCTGGGCGCCTCCTTCGCGATCCACGGTGGCGGCTCGGACCTGGTCTTTCCCCACCACGAGAACGAGATCGCCCAGTCCGAGGCGGCGGGGCGGCCGTTTGCCCGGGTCTGGATGCACAACGGGATGGTCGAGACGGCCGACGCGAAGATGTCGAAATCGGACGGCAATATCTTCCAGCTGTCGGAGGCTCTTGATCGGTATGGGCGGGAGGCGGTGGTCGACTACCTGGTGTCGGGGCACTACCGGCAGCCGTTGGCGTTTGGGGCGGAGCAGATGGAGCAGGCTGTCGCTCGGTGTGAGCGGCTCAGGAACTTCTTTCGAGAGCATCCTGTGGAGGGGGAGCCGGGGGAGGACTCGTCGGAGCAACAGCGGGGAGGCTCCGCCGAGCCCTCCCCCGGCTCCCCGCCAGCGGCTCGCTTGGATGCTTTTCGCGAGGCGTTGGCTGATGACTTCAACACGCCGCGGGCTATGGCCGAGGTCTTTGAGCTGGTCGGTGAAGCGAACCGGGGTGATGTGCCCGGGGCGCCGGAGGCTGTGCTCGAGATGCTGGGGCTGGTCGGGCTTGGTTCGCTCGCTGAGGCGGAGCAAGGTGCCGACAGCGAGGCGGAGGCGCTGCTGGCTGAGCGCGAGCAGGCGCGGGCGAGCCGCAATTTCGACCGAGCCGACCAGATTCGCGACGAGCTTGCTGCTCTCGGCTGGGAAGTCCGGGACGGGGCCGATGGCGCCAAGCTGGTTCGTCGGTGACGCGGCCGCTCGGCGCATCTCGGGGCCCGCGACATGTCTGACCTGATCTACGGCAAGCAGCCGGTTGCCGAGGCGGAGCGGGGGAGGCGGCGGGTGCATCGGGTCTATCGGGCGCCTGAGACCTCGCGTGAGGAGTTGGAGCGGCTCTGCGGTTCTCCTGACCACCAGGGTGTGGTCGCCGAGGTCGATTCCTACCCGTACGCCGGTGCCCGGGAGCTGCTGGCTAGCGAAGGGCTGATCGTCGCTCTCGACCAGGTCCAGGACCCGCGCAACCTCGGCGCCGTCTGCCGCTCGGCCGAGTTTGCCGGCGCCGCCGGCCTCGTCATCCCTGATCGCCGCTCGGCCGAGGTCACCGCTACCACCTGTAAGGCCTCCGCCGGCGCCGTCGAGCATCTCCCCATCGCCCGTGTCCGCAACCTCTCCGACTGGCTCACCGAAGCAAAGCAGCAAAATTTCTGGATCTGGGGGGCCGACGCCGAGGCTGCCTCTCCTCCTTGGAAAGTCGACTTGCAGGGCCCGACGGTGCTTGTCCTGGGCGGGGAGGGAAAAGGCATCCGGCCTCGGGTGGCTTCTGCCTGCGACGGCCTGGTAGCGCTGCCAGGAGCGGGCAAAGTCGATTCCCTCAACGTTTCCGCCGCTGCCACGGCGCTGCTTTTCGAGGCCCTGCGGCAGCGCTCCGCAGGCTGAGCACCGTCATAACAAATGCAACGGCGCTTGCACGAACCTCAGTTCGGGGTTGACAGAACTCCGCGCCGACGTAAACTTGCGCGCAACAAAGGGTGAACCTCAGCTTGAGTCTGAGATTTACCTGTCAAAGGGCGCCTCAGGGGAGGTAATTGGCGCCACGACCCTTCATCAAGGAGAAGGATCTGTGGCTCTATCTACGCCTAGTACCCATCGTGCTCACCCTCAACCTGAGCTTGATGACCATTATCTGGTCGCCCTGGCAAAGGAAGGTAAACCTGACGCCTACGACATGATCGTGCGTCGCTACCGCGGTTTCGTCCGTCTCAAGGCCTCTTCCTACTTCCTGCTCGGGGGAGAGTCCGACGACCTGATTCAGGAGGGCCTGCTCGGTCTCTACAAGGCGATCCGCGACTACCGCACCGATCGGGAGTCGAGCTTCCGCAACTTCGCCGAGCTCTGCATCACCCGACAGATCATCACCGCGGTGAAGACGGCGACTCGCAACAAGCACACGCCGCTCAACCAGTACGTCTCTTTCAGCCAGACCCCGGCGGCGGCGGGCGACTCCGACACCACCCTCGACGAGATCCTGCCCGGTCCGACCGTCCACGACCCGGTCAATCAGGTGATCGCCACCGAGGAGCTGGCGAGCCTGGTCTCCTGTCTCTCCGGCGTCTCCGGTGTGCTTTCCGACCTCGAGAGCCGGGTGCTGTCGCTCTACCTCGACGGCTACTCCTATGAGGTCGTCGCCGAGCGGCTCGAGTGCGATACCAAGACTGTGGACAACGCCCTGCAGCGAGTTAAGCGCAAGGTCGGCGCCCATCTGTCCAGCCGTGAGGTCCCGCTCTAAGGGAGATCCGCGAGCACGTAGTCGAGCAGTTGCTGCCCGTGGTCCGAGGCGACGGCAATGTCGTCGGCCTTGACTCGGACCCGGTGCAGCGACTGCATCCGCAGGACGTCGCCGTCGGTGCGGCTATTGGGGAAGACGCCGGCGTAGGAGACCCCGAGACGCTCCAGGTCGTCGGCAACCAGGGACGTCGCCGGTTGCTCCAGGGGCAGGTCGATGTAGATCGCGTCGAGCTTGCGGCGATGAAAGAGGTGCCGGCGCTCGGCTGAGATCGCCGCCTCCAGGTCGGCACCCGGGACGTGGACCGTCAGTAGCGCCAGGTTGTGGTCGGTGTCCACCTCGACCGTGATCTCACTGCGCGGCGCCAGCTCGCAGTCGGGTGGCGCCGCCGCCAACGTTCCCCGCAGCTCGCAGAGCGCCAGCGTCTGGCCGACGATCTCGTGGTGGCGCGGAGGCGCATAGACCCGCCGCTCATGACCGTCGTTCAGCTTCGTGTAGAAGAGCGCCGCCGACTGCCGCCGCGCCGGCGCCTGCACAGCCGCGTCGTTCGCGACCGAGGCCGGGATCCAACCCAGCAGGAAGCCGGTCTCGTGAGCGCCTAGCTCGATGTTGGCGCGCTGGCTGTACGGGTGGGCGGCGGTCGCCTCGCTGTACATCCCGGCCAGACCTCGATCTTGTGCCCAGTTCATCAGGTGGCGCTTGGTGCGGGTGAAGAGATGCTGGCCGCGCGCCGCCGGCAGCGTCACCGCCTGCCCCGAGTGGGCGACCGCGTCCCCGGCAGCGGCGAGGCTCATGCCGATATGGCAGAGCAGCTCCCCGTCCTCGGTCTCGGCGACACAGGAGACGTAGCGCCCGTCGGCCAGGCGGGCCGAGACCTCCTCTGCGTCATAGACCCAGCGTACGTCGTAGGTGTCCCCGTAGGCGATTTCGATCGCCCCGGTCAGCACGCTACCCTCCTCCGGCCCCAGGAATCGGAATTCAGTACTCATCTGTCTATATTCGTACTCACGGACTTAGCCACCGTGCCCGCCTAGCTCAACTGGGAGAGCACCTGATTTGTAATCAGGAGGTTTCCGGTTCGATCCCGGAGGCGGGCTTGATTACGCGCCCTCGCCGCCGCCGAGCACGCGGGTCTTCTCGGCCGCGAACTCCTCGTCGGTGAGGACACCTTTCTCGTGCAGCGAGGCGAGCCGCTCAAGGCGTCCGAGGCGCGCCTCCTCGCCGTCGCCGGCCGCCATCGCCACATCCTCGCCGTCCGGCTTCCGCGACTCTGGCAGCCGCAGCTTCGACGCCTGCTCGCCGACCCGCTCGCCGATGTTGGCGTCTTTGATCGCGCCGACGACCTTGTCGCGGGTGCGACCGAAAGTGTCGCTGAACTCGGCGTCGGGGAACTCGGAGGCGGTCTGTTTGCGGAGCTCGTGGATTCCGAAGGCGGCCATCCCGGCAATGACCAGGGTGGTGAGGAAGGAGCGCAGGCCCTGGGTCGGGGCGCAGAGAAAGTAGATGCAGACGAAGATCGCCAGGCCGGTGTAGACGAAGGCGACGTGCTTGCGAAGGACCGGTGCGATCGCGCGGCGGCAGGAAACGGCCGACCCGGTCGGTGAGCCCAGCCAGCCGGCGAGGGCGAAGAGAGCGCCGATGACGATCACCGTGGTCGCGATGCTGGTCATCAGCGAGGTCGAGATCGACCAGGCGGCCTCGGCGGCCGGCCTGATGCTCTCGTCTTCGACCAGCGTGTCGACGACGATGCCGCCGGCGATGTGACGGGCGACGATTACGGCGAAGCCGGCGGCGACCAGGCCGATCCCACAGAACAGCACGGTCACCCAGCGGCTGCCGCGGGAGAGATAGATCGCGGCGGCGAAGACGGCGAAGGTGAGGATCGAGAGCACCAGCGCCAGGCCCTTGATCGCGGTGGTGACATTCTGCGCGGTCCTGAGCTGATCGGAGCGGAGGATCTCGATCTGGGCGGCGTCCGGCGGCAGTTTTTCGGCCAGGTCGGCGCCGACCCCGACCTGGTCGGCGAGATCGGTCAGCAGGCTGCCGAGGTTGAGTCTGACGGCGCCTTCTTCGGTCGAGACCGCGTCGCCCTTTTCTTCCAGAACTTCGACCAGGCGCGTGTGCGCATTGCGGTTCGCCTCCTGCCAGAGCGACTGCGCAGTCGAGGTTTCCAGCACCCTTTCGGCCCCGTCGCCGGCCACCTGACGCAGGCCGCCCGAGAGGGGGCCGGAGAACTGCTTGGTCTCGCCGGGCAGGATCTCCTTCAGTTCCTGCTCGACGTCGACGTTGTCGTAGAGCTGTTCGACCAGGTAGTTGGCGACGGCCTTGCGGATCGTCTCGTTCTCGATCAGCCGGTCGCTGGTGTGGACCCAATCGGCGGTGTCGAGCGCCTGGCGCTCGGTCCAGATCGCGAAGACGCTGAGAAAGGCGAGTACTGAGCCGAAGACGACAAGTGCTTTGACCAAGCGTCCTCTTCCGCGACTCATCGCCTGGATGCTATACGTGCCCTATGAAGCTAGAGGGGATTCACCACATAACCGCGATCACCGAGGACGCACAGCGCAATGTCGACTTCTACGCCGTGGTGCTGGGTCTGCGCCTGGTCAAGAAAACGGTCAACCAGGACAATCCGACCGTCTACCACCTGTTCTTCGCCGACGAGGACGGCGACCCGGGCTCCGATCTCACCTTCTTCGAGTACCCGGGAGTGCCGCGCGGTCGTGCCGGGGCGGGGATGGTCCACCGGGTTGTCTGGCGGGTTGGCTCCGAGGACTCCCTCTCCTTCTGGGCGGGGCGGCTCGGGGCCAACGGAATCGAGTCCGAGCGGACCGATGGCAGCCTCCGTTTCTCCGATCCGGAGGGCCTCGACCACGAACTGGCCGTGGTGGACGTCCCCGACCCGCCGCTCAGCGCCGAGCACCCGGAGATTCCAGCCGAGCTGGCGCTGCAGGGCTTCCATGCCGTGCGCGCCTACAGCCTTGTCCCGGACGCCAGCAGCCAACTGCTTGAAGCGCTCTCTTTCGAGCGCGCCGGAGAGGGCTGGGAGGCACGCGGCGAGAAGCGCGGCGGCCTATATCTCTATGACGAGCCGCCCGCCGAGCCTGGCTTGCAGGGCGCCGGCAGCGTCCATCACGTCGCCTGGGCCAGCGAGGCCGACCAGCAATTGGAGTGGAGGCAGCGGGCGATCGACGCCGGCGCCCAGCCGACGCCGGTGATCGATCGCTTCTACTTCCGCTCCGTCTACTTCCGTGAGCCCAGCGGCGTTCTCTTCGAGCTGGCGACGCTCGGCCCCGGCTTCACCGTCGACGAGCCGCTCGAGCACCTCGGCGAGAAGCTCTCGCTGCCGCCGGACTACGAGCACCTGCGGGACGAGGTCGAGCCGAATCTGCGGCCGGTCAGGAACCCGAGGGCGGAAGCGAACGGGTGAGCGGAGAGTTCATCTGGCGGGACGCGGGACGCACCGTGGTCTTCCGCCGCGGCGGCGTTGGCCAGGCTGGTCACCTGTTGCACGAGCACGACTTCGGTTCCTTCGACCTGCTGAGCACGCAGCGGGCGTTGGTCGGCGTTGGGGACCTCGCCAGCGCAGCGGACGCTGTGCACGTAGTAGGGCCGGGCACCGTCCCTGACCTGGCTGCGGCACTGCTCGACAAGGTCGAGTCGCCGCGTCTAGTGGCTCTCGGCGGCGGTCGCGTGATCGATGCCGCGAAGGCGGTCGCTTCGGTGCTCGGTGCCGAGGTCGCGGCGATCCCGACGACGATGTCGGGAGCCGAGATGACCGGCATTCATCGCCCGCCTCACGGCGCCGAGTCCCGCGCCGCGGCGATGGTCCGCCCGGCGTTGGTGATCGCCGACCCGGAGGCGATGACCAGCCAGCCGGAGGCGCAGCTGCGGGCCAGCTCGATGAACGCGCTGGCCCACGGTGTCGACTCTCTCTACACGCCCCTCTCCAACCCGGTCTCGGAGATGACGGCGCTGCGTGGGGCAGAGCTGATCGCCGCCGCACTCGACCAGGAAGAGGAGGAGCGCAACGACTCCGCCCTGGCGCTCGGCTCGGTCCTCTGCGGCTACGCGATCGACTCGGCTCTCTTTGGTCTGCACCATGTGGTCTGCCAGACCTTGGTTCAGGTTTGCGGCAGCCCTCATGCCGAGACCAATGCGGCGATCCTGCCGCGGGCGATGGCCATGCTCGTCGCCCGGGCCCCGGAGCAGATGGCCGCAGCCGTTGCCGCGATCGGCACCGACCCCGAAGACGTCGAGGCACGAGTGCTCGAACTGGGTGGGCATCCCGCTGGCCTGGGAGCGGTCGGGGCCGATCGCGACAGGCTGGACCAGGCGCTGGACGCGATCCTCGCCCGTGCGCAACTCTCCTACATGCCCGACCAGCCGGACCGCCGCGAGCTCGAGCAGCTGATCGAGAGCGCCTGGTAACCGAGGCGGCGCCGTCGTGTAGCGCTCTGCGTGACTGCAGAGCGACTCGCCACCTATCACCGCTACACGCGTGAGCACGGTGTCAACTGGCTCGTCTACCTGCTGACGCGCATCTTCCTGACCCCGTTCTTCCTCGTCTACTTCCGCTACGGGCGAACGGGCCGCGAGCACGCCCGGCCCGTCAAGGGCGGCCTGATCGTCGCCGCCAACCACCGCAGTTTCCTCGACCCGTTCGTGATCGGCGGCTGCCTGCCCTGGCGGCGGCCGATGAACTACGTCGCCAAGGTGGAGCTGTTCGAGAACCGCTGGCAGGGCTGGATCCTCTCCCGGCTCGGGGGCTTCCCAATCCGCCGGGGCGAGGCCGACGAGGAAGCGATGGAGACCGCGCAGCGCCTGGTCGAGCGTGGCGGCAGCGTCTGCATCTTTCCCGAGGGCACGCGGATCCGTCAGGGCACGCTGGGGGATCCGAAGCGGGGCGTGGGGCGGCTGGCGTTGCAGACCGGCGCCCCCGTCATCCCCACCGCTGTGCTCGGCACCGAAAACGTCCGCCGTGGCTGGCGGATCCGTCCCCGCAAGGTGAAGGTGAGGCTGGGGCGAGCGATGACCTTCCCGCGTGCCGAGTCGCCCTCGCCGGCGCTGGCGGAGACCGTGACGACGCGGATCTGGCCCAACGTCCTGTTGCAGTGGGAAGACCTTGGCGGCCTGCCGCCGATGCGCCGCGCCGCCGTGATCGGCGCCGGCAGCTGGGGGACCGCGGTGGCGGTGCTGCTGGCTCGTGGTGGCCTCGAGGTTCAGCTCGGGGCCCGCAGCGCCGAGCAGGTGGCGGCGATGGCCGCGGCCGGGGAGAACGAGGGCTACCTGCCGGGGGTGGCGCTGCCGGAGTCGATCGACGTCCGCCTTGCCTCGCAGATCGAGCTCGCCGGACTGGACCTCGTCTGCCTGGCTATTCCCTCGAAGTCGCTGCCGCAGGCGATCGGCTCGATCGCCGACCGGGTCGGCGATCGCTCGGCCGTGCTGCTGCTGACCAAGGGCCTGGTCGGGCCGCAGGCGCAACTGCCCGCCGAGTACGTCGGGGAAAGAGTTCGTGCCCGCGCGATCGCCTGCCTCGGCGGGCCCGCCCACGCGCGCGAGGCGGTGTCCGGCTCGGCCGCGTTAGTGCTCGGCTCCGCCGACCCCGACCTGCGGGTGCAGTTGGGCAAGGTCTTCGACCAGGCCGGTCTGGTCTGCGAGCGCTCCGGCGATGTGACCGGGGTGGAGATGGCGGGTGCCGCCAAGAACGCCGCCGCCCTTGCCGCCGCCGCGGCCGAGCCGCACGGCCTCAACGCGGCCGGGATCGCCGCGGCGGAGATCTGGAGCGAGTGCATCGAGTACGCGATCTCCCGCGGCGCCCAGCTCGAGACCTTTGCCGGTCTGGCCGGAGTCGGCGACCTGACGGCGACGATGATGGCGCCGACCGGGCGCAACCGCCGAGCCGGCGAGCTGCTCGGCAGCGGCACTCCGGCCGCGGAGATCCCCGGCCTGATCGGCCAGGCCTCCGAGGGCCTCGACACGACGCCGTTACTGGCGCAGGCGGTTGCCGCGGGCGGGGTTTCCGCCGACGCCTTGGACGGCCTCGCGGCTCTGATTCGCGGCGAGATCGACGCCGATGCCTGGATCGCCGGTCTGCGCAAGGTCGAGCGGGCGAGGCGGGCCGCCTGATGCGGGCGGACCGGCGAGGTCTAGGCTTGGCGCGTGAGTGCCCAGGAGAACGTCGAGCCGGCCAGTCTCGACCCGGCAGCCAAGGCCGAGCTCGACCGCGCTTTCTCCGAGGTCTACCGGGAGCACCTGCGCGACGTCTACTCCTACGCCTACTACCGGGTCGGCAATCATCACGACGCCGAGGATCTCACCGAGCAGGCCTTTCTGCAGGCATACCGGCACTTCGACCGGGCGCGGCGCGAGTCCGACGGGCGGCCTCTGCGCCCCTGGCTGATTCGCATCGCCCACAACCTCGCTGCCAACTACTACCGCGATCGCTCGCGGCGACCGCAGACGACGCTGGAGAACGCCGACCCGATCGCGGCGCGCCACGACACCGAGGCGATTGCCGAGGGTCGCGAGGAGCTGAGGCTGGTGATGGAGAACCTCGAGCACCTCTCGGAGGACCGTCGCGAGGTGCTGATCATGCGCTTTGCGCTGGGCATGGACAACCGCGAGATTGCGCGGGCGCTGGGACGCTCCGACGGCGCGACCAAGGTGCTGATCCATCGCGCGATCAAGCAACTGCAGGAGCAGATGAGCGATGACTGAGGCCGCCCGGGACAGCGTCGGCTGGGACGTCGAGCAACTGCTGACCGATGCCCTGCGCCCGATCGAGCCGCCGGAGCGGCTCTCGGGCCGTTTCGAGAACACGATGACGGCGGTCAGCCAGGCGGCGGCCGAGGAACTCTCCGATTGGGCCGAGGAGCTCTCCGAGAGCGAGCTGCGGGCGCTGCGCGACCCCCGCAACTGGGTCCGTCCGGTCGTCGCGGTCGGCGCCGGAGGGGTCGCCACCGGTGCCCTCGTCCTGCTCGAGCTGCGCCGCCGCGGCAAGCGGCAGACCGACAGCGGCCTACGCTCGCTTCGCTCGCGGCTTTAGCTTCGGCGTGCCTGCCGCGGCGGCGAGGCCGAGCAGGCCGAGCACGAGGTGGAGCGTGTCGTTGCCGGTGCCGGTGGGCAGGAGGTTGAAGACGGTCTCCCCGGCGGTTGCGAAGCCCCAGATCGCCAGGGTGGCGTAGAAAGCACCGAGGACGAGTGCGTAGGTGCGCACCGCCCGGCCGACAACCAGGAGGCCGATTGCGCCGGTGGCGACGTGGAGGAGGTTGACCCAGCCGTTGCAGTCGAAGGCGCCAAGCGCCTCGTCGATATCGCCGGGGCTGCCGAAGGAGGCGCTGTAGAAGAAGCCGACGATCCCGAAGACGACAAGGAAGGCGCCGACCAGGGTCGCGTAGAGCCGGGCGGGGCTGGCGGCGTCCATCGGCGGCGATTGTAGGCTGCCCGTCCCGATGCGGACTTGTTACCGACACCCCGACCGTGAGACCGCCGTCTCCTGCTCGTCCTGTGGCCGGCCGATCTGTCCCGACTGCATGACCCCGACCCCGGTCGGAATGCGCTGCCCCGAGTGCTCGCGGCAGCGGACCAAGGTGGTGCGGGGAACTGGGGGCGGCGGGGCCGGCTTCTGGCAGGCGCCGGCGACCTTCGTCCTGATCGGGCTCAACGTGATCGCCTTCCTGATCGAGATCGGCACCGGCTCGGGCGGTCTCAGAAATGTCAGTGGCCCAGTGGTCGACGACTTCGCGCTGCAGGGCTTCGCAGTCGCCGACGGCGAGTGGTATCGCTTGCTCACCAGCGGCTTCCTGCACGCTAGCCCGATCCATATCGGCTTCAACATGCTGCTGCTTTTCCTCCTCGGCAAGATGCTGGAGCCGGCTCTGGGTACGCCTCGCTTTCTCGCCCTCTACTTCGCCTCGCTCCTCGCCGGTGCCTTCGGGGCGCTGCTTCTCACCGAGCCCTTCGTCTACACGGTCGGTGCCTCCGGTGCGGTCTTCGGCCTGATCGGCGCCGCTTTCGTGCTCGCCCGCGTGCGCGGGATGTCGGGCCTGGCGGCGGAGCTTGGCTTCCTGATCGTGATCAACCTCGTCTTCACCTTCGGCGCCAGCAACATCAGCGTCGGCGGCCACCTCGGCGGTCTCGCCGGCGGCCTGCTCTGTGCCGCCGCGATCGTCGCCGGCGAACGGGGCATGTTGGGGCGCCGGCGGCTGCAGGCCGAGCTGGCGGCGATGGTGGTGGTCGGGGTCGTCTCGGTGCTCGGCGCGCTCGTCGTTGCCTGACGCGCGCTGGGCTCAGGCCGGTCCGGCCGGCCGCGAGACCGGTGCCCGCAGGGGGGCGAAGCCGGTGTTTCCCGGCGAGTCGATCAGCTCGGGATGCAGCAGGTGGCCGAGCAGCTCGATGCCGTCGACCAGCCGCGGGCCCGGTTCGGTGAAGGCGGGCTCGGCATCGACGGCGATCACGCGGGCGGCGCCGAGCGACTCGATCCGCTCCCAGTGCTCCATCGCCTGGGCGCGAATGTCGGCGGCTTCGCCGGGAAGCAGCAGCAGGACGATCTCGGCCCCGAGGCCGGCGAGCGCTCCCCAGCCAACCTCGGGCGGCGAGAGGCCGGGCGGACCGGCGACATCCTCGCCGCCGCCGATCGAGATCATCTCCGGGATCCAGAAGCCGGCGACCCTGGGGGGATCGAGCCGTTGCAAGGCGATCACCCGCGGCTGCCGTGCCCCCGAAACTGCCGCTCGCACCGCGGCCATCCGGCCCTCGAGTTCGCCGCGCAGCTCGTGTGCCTCAGCCTCGGTCCCGTCAGCCTCACCGGCGTGGACGATCTCTTCGAGCATCTCGCTGAGCGTTGCGACGTGCATTAAGCGCTCAATATCGCATTTATCGAAAGCCCCGCGTGGACGGACAGCTATATTGCGGTCGCCGAATGGCCGAGGATCCTTCAGCCCGAAGTACCGGGCCACATAGCCGATGAGCATCCTCCTGCTCGTCCTCCTGCTGCTGTTGATCGCGATCAACGGCTTCTTCGTCGCGGCCGAGTTCGCCCTGGTCCGCAGCCGCCGCGGCAAAATCGAACAGCTGGCCGAGGAAGGGGAATCGGGTGCCGAGGCGGTGGTCGAGCAGCTCGACAAGATCGACGAATCGCTGTCGGCCTGCCAGATCGGGATCACGATCGCCTCGATCGGGATCGGCTTCCTCGGCGAGCCGGCGCTCTCGGAGCTGATCGAGCCGATCTTCGGCGGCCTCTCGCACGGGGTCGCCGCGGGGCTCTCGCTGGCGATCGCCTTTGCGATCGTCACCGCACTCCACATCAGTGTCGGCGAGCAGGTACCGAAGATGCTGGCGATCGCCAGCGCCGAGAGCACCGCGCGCCGGGTCTCGCGGCCGCTGAACTGGTTCCGCGTCGCGACGGCACCGGTGACGATGGGGCTGAGTTGGTTCTCCAACGCGATCGTGCGGCTCTTCGGCGTCAACCCGAGCGACCTCGAACAGCACCACACCTCCGAGGACCTGAAGCAGATCATCGACAGCTCGCGGCTCGGCGGTCACCTTGACCCGGGCGAGGCAGGGATGCTGGGCGGCGTCTTCCACCTGCACGAGCAGGAGGCGCGCGAGGTGATGACGCCGATCCCGGCGGTTGTCACGGTGGATGCCTCCGACACGGTCGAGTCGGCGCTGCGGCAGTGCGTCACCTCCGGGCACACCCGCCTGGTCGTGATCGAAGACGACAACCCCGACCGAGTCAAGGGGATCGTCCACAACAACAGCCTCGCCCGGCTCTACATGAGCGACGGGCCCGAGGCGGCGCTGGAGCCGGTCATCCGCGAGGCGCTGATCGTGCCGGAGACGCGCCCGCTCGACGACCTCCTGCACGACCTGCAGGTGCAGCGGACCTCGCTCTCCGTGGTGGTCGACGAGTACGGACGCACCGTCGGGATCGTCACCGTCGAGGACATCCTCGAGGAGGTGGTGGGGGAGATCGAGGACGAGACCGACCCCCGCGCCGCGGCGCTGCGGCAGCTCACCAACGGCGACTGGTTCGTCCGCGGCCACGTCTCGCTCGGCGACCTCGCCGACGCGGGGATCGAGCTACCGGTCGATTCTGACGCCTACAACTCGGTCGGCGGCTACGTCTTCGGCGAGCTCGGGCGCCTGCCCAAGCGGGGCGACACGATCGCCTCCAACGGCTACACGATCCGGGTCGAGTCGGTGCGAGAGAATCGCATCGAGGCCGTCCGGATCAGCGGTTCCGTCCGTCCCGCTTCCTAGCTTCTCTGGGCAACCCGCGCCCCCGCCGAACGTTGGAGGTACGCCATGTGGGTTGTCCGCCTGACCGACAAGCAACTCGAGGTCCTGAGGGCGTTGCTGCGCTCCGAAGAGCACCTCGGCCCGGCGCTGAAAGGTGCGACCGAGGCCCTCGACCTGGCCCGCTGGGACGACCTCCCGGAGGCCGAGCTTCCCTGGGAGGAGCTGCAGAGCGTCGCCCGTCGCCAAGGGGTCTCCGAGGCCGACGTCTTCTGGGACTTGAGCGGCAAACGGCACCGATCCGTGGGCTGAAGGCGCATCGGAGCTAATGATTGAGCCATGCTTCCCGTGACAGGAAAGGTCCGCTTTTGGCTCCGGGCAACGAGGCCGAGTGGGCAGCGATCAATCGCGACGAGGCGGAGCAGATGCGGGCCCTGAACATGGCCTTGACGCCGGCCCAAGGCTTGCACAGGGCCAGAGACTTCCCAGCAGGCTGTTTCGCTGCTTGTCGCGTCGATAAGGGCGGGCCATGCTCCCAAGCGAGCTCTCCGGTCCTGATCTGGCTGGAGTCGTCGCTGACGCTGACGCGGTCGGCTTACCGCATGTCGTGATCGGGGGTTCAGCGTGATCTTTCACGGTCACATCCGAGCCACCAAGGACTCGGATCTGCTGGTGCCGGCCTGCGCGTTCACGGTCGCCACGGGATCATCGACCTCATGCGTGGGGGGTCTACCGCCGCTTGACTACGAAACCGCCTCCAGATCAGCCGAGACGACCGTGTGGGATGGCCAGAGCTCGAGGCCATACGGAGAGTTGCCGATCGAGCCGATCCCCGGGCTCGACGAGTAGCGCGTCAAGCGCGCCCCTGGCTCAGTCGTAGCTGTAGAAGCCGGAGCCGCTCTTGCGGCCGAGCTTGCCTTCGCCGACCATCTCGACCATCAGCCCCGGCGGCTCGCTGGCCGCCTCGCCGTTGTCGGCGTAGAGAGCGTCGCCGATCGCCTTGGAGACGTCGAGGCCGACGAAGTCGAGCAGGGCTAGCGGGCCCATGGGGTGGCCGGCGCCGAGCTTCATGCAGGTGTCGACCTCGCCGGCCTCCATGCCGGTTCGCTCGATCAGCCGCACGGCTTCGAACAGGTAGGGGAAGAGCAGTCGGTTGACGACGAAGCCGGCCTGGTCGGGGACCTCGACCGCGGTCTTGCCCAAGGCGGCACACCAGGCGAGGGCCTTCTCGCGGGCGGCGGCGGCACCGTCGGGGATACAGACCTCGACCAGCTTCATCCGCGGCACCGGGTTGAAGACGTGGAGGCCGAAGAGCCGGCCGTCGATGGAGGCCGCCGAGGCGATCTCGGCGATGCTCAGGGAGGAGGTCGTGGTGGCGAGATCGGCGTCGGGGCAGGCCGCGGCGACGGCACTCAGCACCTCGCCCTTCGGCCCGACCTCCTCGACCACGGCCTCGACCACGACGTCGCACTCGGCCAGGTCCTTGGGATCGGTGGTCACCCGCAGCCGGGAGGGCTCCGCCCCCTCGATCTTGGCGCAGGCGGCTACCACTTTCTCCTCGGCGCGCCAGGCCGAGGCCTCGCTGCGCGCGAGCAGGATCACGTCAGCCGTGGTCGTAGCCACAGCGGCCAGTCCCGTGGCGATCGCGCCGCTGCCAGCCACCCCCGGCGCCTCGTATCCCGTGCCTCCGCTCATCTGAAGACGGGTTCCTATCATGTCGTCCCGCGCTAAAGTTGATTGACCGGTCAATCACCAAACGGAGGCTTCGATGTCTGAGAACGGAAAGGGCAAGTTCGGCGGTCGCGAGGTCGTCATCGTCGAGGCGGTCCGCACGCCGATCGGCCGCGGCCACGAGGAGAAGGGCTACTACAAGGACATCCATCCCTCCAACCTGCTCGCCAAGGTCTACGGCGAGCTGTTCGAGCGCTCCGGCGTCGACCCTGCCGAGACCGGCGACGTGGTCACCGGTTGCGCGCAGCAGTTCGGCGAGCAGGGGGTCAACATCGGTCGCAACGCCTGGCTCGAGGCGGGTCTGCCGATCGAGACGCCCGCGACCACGATCGACCGCCAGTGCGGCTCCGCCCAGCAGGCGGTCAACTTCGCCGCCGCCCTGATCGCCACCGGCGTCCACGACGTCGCGGTCGGCTGCGGCGTCGAGCACATGGGCCACATCTCCTTCGCCGACGGCTACGAGGTGATGAAGGAGCACGGCAACCCCTTCTCCCCCGAGCTGCTGGAGCGCTACGACCTGATTCCGCAAGGGCTCTCGGCGGAGATGATCGCCGACAAGTGGGAGATCCCCCGCTCCGAGCTCGACGAGCTCGGAGTCCGCTCGCAGGAGCTCGCCGCGAAGGCGACCGAGGAGGGCCGCTTCGAGCGCGAGATCGTGCCGATGCAGGTCAACGGCGACACTCACGTGACCGACCAGGGGATCCGGCCGAGCACGACCCTCGAAGCGCTCGCCGCGCTCAAGCCGGTGTTCCGCGAGGACGGCCGCGTCACCGCCGGCAACGCCTCGCAGATCTCCGACGGCGCCGCCGGCGTGCTGCTGATGTCGCGGGAGAAGGCTGACGCGCTCGGCCTCACCCCGCGTGCGCGGATCGTCGACCAGACGACCGTCGGCGTCGATCCCGTGACGATGCTCACCGGCCCGATCCCGGCGACGCGCAGGATCCTCGAGCGCAACGGGATGGCGATCGGCGACATCGATCTCTTTGAGGTCAACGAGGCCTTCGCCTCCGTCGTCGCGGCCTGGCGCCGTGAGCTCGAGCCCGACATGGAGCGCGTGAACGTCAACGGCGGCGCGATGGCCCTCGGTCACCCGCTCGGATCGACGGGCGCCCGGCTGCTG
>DASYLY010000024.1:0-5079 GCA_036009365.1 Solirubrobacterales bacterium | reverse complement strand
CGAGATGATGGAGCTGTTCTCGCTTGGCGCCGACTCCGGCGCCTACACCGAGACCGACATCCGCGAAGCGGCCCGGGCGCTGACCGGGTGGCGCAACGACTGGTCCAACGAGCTCGGCGCCTACAACTTCCGCTTCGACTCCAAACGCTGGGACACCGGCGTGAAGACGATCTTTGGCAAATCCGGGAACTGGGGCTGGGAAGACACCTGCCGGCTCTGCGTCGAGCATCCCCTCCACCCCACCTTCTTCGTCGAGAAGCTGTGGAGCTACTTCGTCGCCGACCCGCCCTCGACCGCTACCCGGGACAGCCTGATCGGGACCTACGGCGGCAACGGCTGGCAGATCCGACCGGTGCTCGAGCAGATTCTCACCAGCCCGGAGTTCTACGAAGGGCCGCCGATGGTGAAGCCGCCGGTCGTCCACCTGGCGGGGATGCTGCGGGCGCTCGGCCGCAACATCGACACCGACGCCTGGCGCTGGCTCTGCGAGCCGGCCGGACAGGTCCTCTTCTGGCCGCCCAACGTCGCCGGCTGGGACGACAGCCGCTGGCTCGACACCTCGCGCATGCAGGCCCGCTGGAACATCGTCGACTACGCCC
Source organism: Solirubrobacterales bacterium (assembly GCA_036009365.1). Lineage (GTDB taxonomy): Bacteria > Actinomycetota > Thermoleophilia > Solirubrobacterales > 70-9 > VAYN01. Next base: position 4,480 of record DASYLY010000024.1, on the reverse strand, counting down.
TCGCGGGGATCTCGGTTGACCCCTGGGGGGACCCCTACAGCACGACCGAGAACGCAGACGAAGCCCTGGCGCGGGCGGTGTCCTCCTGGTCGGGACCGGCGCTGCGTCCCGAGCAGCGGGCGGAGCTGCTCGATTTCGGCAACCGCTCGGAGAAACTGATCGTCGCCAACTGGCAGAAGGGCCCCTACCGGGCGATGCGCCAGAACGCGCTGCTGCACCTGATCGGCGTCAGCCCGGACCTGATCCTGCAATGAGCCCGCACCGGCCCAGCCACAACTGCTGCTCGAACTACACGCGCTCACAGCTCCTGCGCAACGCCGCCGCCGAAGCCGGCAAGGGCCTGCCGATGATCGAGCCGGGAATGCCGGAGCCGGCCGGAACCGGGCTCTCGCGGCGCAGCTTCCTCTGGCGCGGCGCCGGCCTGGCGCTGGCCGTCTACGGCGCCTCGAAGGTCCCCCTCTCGGCATTCGAGACGGGGATCGCACAGGCGGCCCAGGGGGACAGGATCCTCGTCTCGGTGTTCTTCGACGGCGGCGTCGACTCGCTCAGCGTGCTGGCTCCGGTCGGCGACGCGAAGTACGCGACCCTGCGGCCCAACCTGGCGCTGAAAGAAAGCGAAGGAGCCGCCTTCGGCGAGGACCCGAGCCTGCGCTGGCACCCGGCCGCCGCCGGACTGGCGACGCTTCACGGCGAGGGCAAGGTCAGCACCTTCCCGGCGATCGGCTACGACCACCCCGACCAGTCGCACTTCACCTCGCGCCACTACTACGAGATCGGCGAGCTGGAGATTGGCTTCCGGACCGGCTGGCTGGGCCGCTACATCGACTCCGTCGGCGACGACGAGAACCCGTTGCAGGGGCTGTCGATGGACGGTTCCCTCTCGCCGATGATCGCCACCGCCGACAAGCCGGTGGCGGCGATCGACAGCGTTGACGGCTACGACCTCTGGTCGGCGGTCTCCGAACCGGTGCGCAAAGAGATGTACAGGAGCTTCGCGCGGATCGGGGCGCTGCCATCGGACTCGAAGGGGATGGCGCAGGTGCGCCGTGCGACCGCCCAGACCGACAAGCTGCGCCAGGACCTCGGCGGGGTCGGCGCCTTCACCAGCCCGGTGGCCTATCCGGATACCAACTTCGCCCACAAGCTCGCCGGCCTCTCCGCCTACATCGCCGCCGGACTGCCGATGCGGGCGGTGACGATCCGGGCCTCCGGGGGCTATGACACCCATGCCGGCCAGGCGGTCGACCTCGAGCGCAACCTGCGCGAGACCTGCGAGGGCGTGCTGGCCTTCCAGCGCGATCTCGAGGCGCGCGGGCTCGACGACCGGGTGATGGTCGAGATGTGGAGCGAGTTCGGGCGCAGGCCGGAGGAGAACGGCTCGCTCGGCACCGACCACGGCGCCGCCGGCTGCGCCTTCGTGATCGGCTCCAAAGCCAAGGGCGAGATGGTCGGCGAATTTCCCGGCCTCTCCAAACTCGACAGCTACGGGAACCTGCGGGTGACCAGCGACTTCCGGGCGATGTACTGCGCGCTGCTGGAGCAGTGGCTGGGCCACGACGCCGCCACGATCATCCCCGGCGCCTCCGGCTTCACCCAGCCGGCCCTGGTCAAAGCATGAAGCGGGCGGCAGTAGCCGCCGTCTGCCTGGCGCTCGGGGCCGCACTCCTCCTCGGGTCCCCCGGGCCCGGCGCCGCTGCCTCGGACCTGGGTGGTCGCCATTCGTACCGCTATACGGGGCAAATGGCGACCACACCCTGCGCTGCCTGGAAGAAGCACTCGAAACGGGTCGTCAAGCGGGCGCGCCGCGGCGGCGAGTGGACGCGGATCGTGCGGGTCAGGCGCTGGCGTACGTGCGCGAAGCGGGCCGCAGCACCAGCGGTCCTTCCCGTCCCGGTCCTCGTACCGCCGCCAGCGGCACCGCAGCCCCAGCCGGAACCCGAAGACCTCTCGATCCCCCGCCTCGGGGTCAAGGCGGAAGAGTGGTCCTACACGCTCTCGCGCCCCGAAGTGCCGGCGGGAGAGGTGATCGTCGAGCTCAACAACCTCGGCGAGGACCCCCACAACCTCAACCTCCAGCTCGACGACGGCAGCGGCCCCGAAGCCGCGATCCCGTTGACCGGGCCGTCGGGTCAGTCGAAAGCACACTTCACCCTGGCGGCGGGGACCTATCGGATGTGGTGCAGCCTCGACGGCCACGAGACCGCGGGGATGAGCGCGACGCTCGTGGTGGCGCCCTAGTCGGGCCTGGCGAATCTCCACGCCCGCGCCTGGCGGCTGCGGACACGGCGCGGTTCGTCCCCCTCAGACGAGCGGCTTCGGGTGCCCGATCGAGCCGAGCTCGGAGACGTCGCGGCCGAAGGGCAGGCTGGCGGTCCAGTCGAGCACGGCGCGGGCCTTGCGAGCCGTGCCCGGGATCTGGCTCATGTGGTAGCTGCGGGCCAACCACCAGGCGGGGAAGCCGCGAAAGGTGCGATCGCCGATCCGGCCCACCGCCTTGTAGCGGCCGAGGTTGACGAAGGACGCTTCGCTCCTGTACTCGAAGGGGCGCGCCGAGCCGACCCCGAGCTCGGCGGCGATGTTGCGCGCCGCCACCGGGCCCTGCCGGACGGCGTGTTGGGCGGTCGGCGGGCAGGTGCCGCCGCGCGGGTCGGGGGCGGCGGCGCAATCGCCGATCGCCCAGACCGAGTCCGAGCCCTGGACCCGCAGGAACCGGTCGACAGGGACGCGGCCGCGCTCGTCCAGCGGCAGGTTGAGCTGCTTGAGGATCGGCTGGGGCGCGACGCCCGCGGTCCAGACCACGGTTCGGGTCGGCAGCGTCTCACCGCCCGAGAGCCGGGCGAAGTCGGCGCCGACCTCGTCCAGGGTGGTGTTGAGGCGGATATCGATCCCGCGGCCGCGCAGCTCCCGCAGGGCATATTCGGCGAGCTGCAGGTCGATCTCCGGCAGGACCCGGTCGGCAGCCTCGACGAGAACCCAGCGCATCCCGTGCAGGCGGGCGCGCGGGTAGCGGTCCATCGCGTCGGCGGCGAAGTCCTGCAGCTCGGCCAGGGCCTCCAGGCCGGCGTAGCCGCCGCCGACGAAGACATAGGTGAGGAGCTCTTCGCGCCGGCGGGGATCGTCGGTGGCGTTCGCTTCCTCCAGCGTCTCGACGACGTGATTGCGCAGGTAGATCGCGTCGGCGAGGCTCTTGAAGCCGACCGCGTACTCGGCGAGGCCCGGCACCGGTAAGACGCGGGAGACCGAGCCGAGGCTGAGCAGCAGCTGATCGTAGGGCAGCGTCTCGGCGCCGCCGTGCTTGGGCCGCAGCTCGACCGTCTTCGCCTCCGGGTCGTGGCCGACGATCGAGCCCAGGCGTAGGTAGGTGCGCTTGAGGATGTCGCGCAGCGGCGTCACCACGTGCCGCGGCTCCAGGGTGCCGGCCGCCGCCTCGGGCAGGAACGGCGTGTAGAGCGCGAAGTTGGTCTCGTTCGCCATCAGCAACCGCGCCGACTGCTTCGGCATCACCCGCTCCAGCTCCCGGGCGGCCGCGGCGCCTCCGAATCCACCTCCAGCGATGACGACGTTCCAGGCCACGCCTTCACGGTAACACTTTGTAACAACGTGTCACAAAGTCACAAATGCTGCAACCGCGAGCAAGCGGCAGCCCGGCTCTAGAAGGCGGTCGGGGGAGGTCCCGACGGAGCCTCCCGCAGTTCGCGACGGCGGGGCCTCCCCCGACCGCCCGCTTACAAGCCCAGTTGCTGCTTGATCAGGCGGTTGACCTCGCCGCCGTCGGCCCGCCCCTTGGTCTCGCGCATGACGGCGCCAACAAGGGCGCCGATCGCCTTCTCGTTGCCGCCGCGGACGCGCTCGGCCGCGGCGGGGTCGGCTGCGATCGCGGCGGCGACGATCGCCTCCAGCTCGCCGTCGTCGGCGGCCATCTGGGCGAGGCCCTCGCGCTCCACGATCGCGTCCGGCTTGCCGCCCTCGAGGACCAGCGCCGCCAAGACCGTCTTGCCGCTGCCGTGGGAGATCCTCTTCTCCTGGACCAGCGCGACAAGGGCGGCGAGCGACTCCGGCGTCACCTTCGATCCGGCGGCGCCGGTCTCGGCCCCAGCCCCGCGCAGCGCCGCCGCCAGCTCGCCGGTGACCCAGTTCGCGACTGCCCTTGCCTCCACCCCGCCCGCGGCCGCCGCCGTCCGCTCGAAGTAGTCGGCGGTGCCGGGGTCGGTCGCCAGCACGGTGGCGACGTCGGTGCTCAGCCCCTCCCCTTCGTAGCGCTCGATCCGCGCCGCGGGCAGCTCCGGCAGCGCCTCCTGAGCCTCGCGCAGCATCTCCTCGGTTGGGACGATCGGAACCAGGTCGGGCTCGGGGAAGTAGCGGTAGTCGTGCGCTTCCTCCTTCGAGCGCAGCGAGGTCAGTTCGCCGCTCGCCGGATCGAAGTGGAGCGTCTCCTGTTCCACCTCCCCCCCGGCCTCGATCAGCGCCCGCTGGCGCTCCA
>DASYLY010000023.1:0-31107 GCA_036009365.1 Solirubrobacterales bacterium | reverse complement strand
CGATACCCCGCGAACTCCGCCTGCCGTACCGCACGCCGCCAGAGCCACTCCGGAACCGTCCCCCGCAGGTCGGCAATCGTCCGCGCCGGGGTCGTCACCGGGATGCCGTGGTGACAAGTCGTCATGCCGGCCATGAGGGATGCGCAGCGGTGCAGCTTGATTCCGTCACGACTCCGACGCCCACCGCCAGACGGAATCGAGACGTGAACTGGTCCCTTCGCCGCCTTCAGCAAACCCCAAAGCGCCGCCGCACTTCCGTGGCTCAAAACCGCCCTCTCCCCGCAGGCAAGCACCGCCGCCATCCACCACGCCTCCCACGAGGTTGGGCGATGCCCCACCGCGTAAACCCCGCGGTGGAGTGGATGAAGGCGCCCGACGCGAACGCGGTGGCGAACCCGGTGCTTGTCCAAGCCCGCCTCACGCAGCTGCCCCACCCAGACCACCCCGTGCTGCTCCCTCGCGATCCCAGCGACAACCAGGTCCCCTGTGGCGCGTCGGTCGCACATACCGCGACTAAGGCGCCACGCACCTGAATCTCTCCCCCCAACCCGCCGAGGGTGTCGGCAACCCGAATCTGATTCGATAGCCGCTCATGGCTGTCAGCGCGCAATACAGCGTCACTATCCGGGTCGAGCTCGATGCGCGGCAGGAGCCGCTGGGCAAATTGACCGCGGCGATCGCCGCGGCGGGCGGCCAGCTGCAGGGAGTCGACCTGGTGCCGGGGGCCGGGCCGGAGGGCAAGCGGGTGCGCGAGTTCACGATCGACGCCACCGACCGCGAGCACTGGGAGCAGATTTTGCGGGCGATCGGCTCGACCCGCGGTGCCCGCGTCCTCGACTACGTCGACCGGACGATGCAGATGCACCGCGGCGGCAAGATCGACATCCACAACAAGTACCCGGTGAAAACGCGTGACGACCTCTCGATGGCCTACACGCCAGGCGTCGCGCGTGTTTGCATGGACATCCACGAGGACCGCGCCAAGGCCTTCGAGTACACGATCAAGAAGAACACGGTCGCCGTCGTCTCCGACGGCAGCGCCGTGCTCGGGCTCGGCAACATCGGCCCCGAGGCGGCGATGCCGGTGATGGAGGGCAAGTGCATGCTGTTCAAAGAGTTCGCCGGCGTCGACGCCTTCCCGATCTGCCTCGACACCCAGGACGCCGACGAGATCGTCCATGCGGTCGAACTGATGGCGCCCACCTTCGGCGGCATCAACCTCGAGGACATCTCCGCCCCGCGCTGCTTCGAGATCGAGGAGCGGCTGAAGGAGTCGCTCGACATCCCCGTCTTCCACGACGACCAGCACGGCACCGCGGTGGTGACGATGGCGGCTCTCTTCAATGCGCTGAAGATCACCGGCAAGTCGATCGAGGAGTTGCGTGTGCTGGTGGTTGGCCTCGGCGCCGCCGGGGTAGCGGTGACGAAGATGATGCTCGCCTCCGGGGTCACCCAAATCGTCGGCTGCGACCGCAAGGGCGCGCTCTCGACCGAGCGCGAGGACTACCAGTCGGGCGAGATGAACGCGGCCAAGCGCTGGTACGCGGAGAACTCGAACCCCGAGAAGGTCGGCGGCCAACCCGACGACGCGATCGAGGGCATGGATATCTTCGTCGGTCTCTCCGGCCCCGGAATCATCCAGGCGGAGTCGCTGGCCAAGATGAACGATGACGCGATCGTCTTCGCGATGGCCAATCCAACCCCCGAGGTGATGCCCGAGGAGGCCGCCCCCTACGTGCGGATCATGGCCACCGGCCGCTCCGACTACCCGAACCAGATCAACAACGTGCTCGCCTTCCCGGGCATCTTCCGCGGCGCCCTCGACGCCGGCGCCCCCAGCATCACCGAGGAGATGAAGTTGGCCGCCGCCAAAGGGATCGCGATGGCGGTCTCCGAGGAGGACCTCGCCGAGGACTACATCATTCCCAGCGTCTTCAACCGCGAAGTCGCCCCGAAGGTCGCCGAAGCGGTGGTCGAAGAGGCCAAGCGCGAGGGGATAGCCCGCTTCAACGAGGAGACCGGCACCTTCGCCGCCGTGGAGGCGCCCTCGCCGTGAGGGTTCTCGTCACGGGAGCGACGGGCCTGATCGGCACCGCCCTCTGTGACGCGCTGCTGGACCGCGGCGACGAGGTCGTTGGCCTCAGCCGCGACCCGGCGAACGCCGGAGCCGCCAGGCCGGGCATCGACTGGCACCCATGGGAACCGGTCCTGGAACGCCCCGCAGCCGAGGCTTTCGCGGGCGTCGACGGGGTGGTCAACCTGGTCGGCGAGACGATCGCCCAGCGCTGGGACGAGGAGACGAAGCGACGGATCATGGAGAGCCGCCGCACCGCCACCCACAACCTCGTGCAGACGATCGCCACTCTGCCGCAGCGCCCACAGGTGCTGGTCAGCCAGTCAGCCGTCGGCTACTACGGCGATCGTGGCGAGCGGATCGTTGATGAGTCGGTCGGGCCGGGAAGCAGCTTCGACTCCGTGGTTGTTCGGGAATGGGAGAAGGCCGCGCGGGAGATCGAGAGCAGTGACGTACGGCTGGCAATCACCCGCAGCGGCCAGATCCTCGACCCGAAAGGGGGCCTGCTGGGGGAGCTGCTGACCCCGTTCAAGCTCGGCCTCGGTGGCCCGATCGCCGGTGGCGGCCAGTACCTCTCCTGGATTCACCGTGACGACGGGCTCGGGATCTTGCTCAAGGCGCTGGATGATGAGCAGGTCAGCGGCACCCTCAACACGACCGCCCCCCATCCCGTCACCAACCGCGAGTTCGCCAAGGCTCTCGGCCGCGCCCTCGGCCGGCCCGCCGTGATCCCGGTCCCGGGCCTGGCCTTGGACCTCAAATTCGGCAGGGAGTTCGGCGCGGTTCTGCGCGGTGGCCAGCGGGTGGTGCCGAAAAAGGTTCAGGAGCTGGGATACGAGTTCAAGCACCCGGACCTCGATGAGGCGCTGAACAGCTTGCTCTAGGCAGCGTCCCTCTCAGGTCTTGTTCAAGGCACTGTGAATCGAGTCGCGGAGGGAGCTCGTGTTCGCGTCTTCAATTGCTTGGAGGACACTGGCCATCGCGGTCGTGCCGGAGCTTGAAGGGACGAAGGCGATGCCTGCTTCGTCGAGGATCGGGCGTGAGAAGCGGGCTGCGCTACCCGGGGCCTCGAGGTAGGCGATGGAAGCCGAATCCTCGGTCGCGCGGCGAGCGTTGGCGCCCACGGCAGCCAGATCCAGACGCTCGCCAGCTTCCGCGTCACGGAGACAGACGATGGCGACACGGACATCTCCAGCGCTCCCGTCCACTCGCCCCAGCTCCCGCTCAGCTTCAGCGCACAAGGGCGGCGCCACGTAGACCCGCACCGTCGCCCCCGTGGAGACCCCCGACTCACCGCAGCCGACCAGAGCGCCGAGCAGCAAAACGCAAGCCACTACAAACGGAGCCGTACGCGAATCGGTGGGCTTTGCCTTGCGCTGGACCGGAGAGGGGTTGGTGACCCCTCTCAAAACACTCCAGCGCGGCCTCCTGGCCGCGCGTTTTGAGAGGGGTTGCCGACCCCTCTCCCGCCTAGCACTAGCCAAAGAAAACCTCAGCCTCCGCGTACAACTCCTCCGGCACCGTCTTCAGCTCCGCCGTCGCCTCGCTCAACGCCACCAGCTCGATGTTGGTGCCGCGCAGCGCCGTCATCGTCCCCCACTCGCCGGCATCGGCGGCATCGATCGCATGCAGCCCGAAGCGAGTCGCTAAGACCCGGTCGAAGCCGGTCGGGGTACCGCCCCGCTGGACATGACCGAGCACCGTGGCGCGTGCCTCTTTTCCGGTGCGACGCTCGATCTCTCCCTCCAGCCAGTGCCCAATGCCGCCGAGGCGGACGTGTCCGAAGGCGTCGAGGTGGCTGTCGTCAGCCTGCGGTAAGCCCCCTACCGGCTGGGCGCCCTCGGCGACGACGATGATCGGCGCGAACCGACTGGCGAAGCGCCTGCCGACCAGCTCACAAACCTGCTCGATGTCGAAGTGTCGCTCGGGGATGAGGATCACATTGGCGCCCCCGGCCAACCCCGCGTGGAAGGCGATCCAGCCAGCGTTGCGGCCCATCACCTCGACGATGAGGACGCGGTGGTGGCTGTCGGCGGTGGTGTGGAGGCGGTCAATCGCCTCCATCGCGATGTTGACGGCGGTGTCGAAGCCGAAGGTGTAATCGGTGGCACCGAGGTCGTTGTCGATCGTCTTCGGCACCCCGACGATCTTCATCCCCGTCTCGGTGTGTAGGCGCGAGGCTGCGCCGAGCGTGTCCTCGCCGCCGATCGCGATCAGCCCCTCGACGCCGTCCGCCTCGAGGTTGGCGGCAATCCGCTGCGGGCCGTCGTCGACGGCGAAGGGGTTGGTGCGCGAGGAGCCGAGGATGGTGCCGCCGCGAGGCAGGATGCCGCGCACCTCGGGTACCCCGAGCGGGCGGCTGTCGGCCTCCAGCGGGCCGCGCCAGCCATCGCGGTAACCGACGAACTCGTGTCCGTGCTCGCCGCTGCCCTTACGCACGATCGCCCTGATTACCGCGTTCAGACCCGGGCAGTCGCCGCCTCCGGTGAGCACGCCTATCCGCATCGACCCAGCTTAGCCACGGCGTAGGCGCGGTACGCTCGACTAAAGGAGAGGAGAACAAGATGAACGATTCAGTCGATTTCAAAGCAGCAACGCAGGCCCAGCAGCGGACCTGGTCGGAGGGCGACTTCGCGATGGTCGCCGGGCTCGTCAACTATGTCGCCGAAGACCTGGTCGAAGAGCTGGAGATTCTTCCCGATGAGCGCGTCCTCGACGTCGCCTGCGGTAGTGGCAACGCCGCCCTGGCGGCAGCGCGGCGGGCCTGGGGCAACACGGTCGGCTGCGACTTCGTGCCGGCTCTGCTGGAGCGCGGCCGCGAGCGCGCGGCTGCCGAGCGGCTCGAGGTCGAGTTCGTCGAGGCCGACGCCCAGGACCTCCCCTTCGGCGACGGCGTCTTCGACGTCGCCACCTCGGTCTTTGGCGCCATGTTCGCCCCCGACCAGGAGCGGGCAGCGGCCGAGCTGCTGCGCGTCGTCAAGCCCGGCGGCCGGATTGGGATGGCCAACTGGACCCCCGACGGCGGTATCGCCGGCCTCTTCCTGGCAATCGCCAAGCACACCGGCGGCCCTCCCCCCGGCATCTCCCCACCGGTTCTCTGGGGCACCGAGGAGCGGGTGCGCGAACTATTCGGCAACGGCGTCTCGGGGCTGCGGGCCGAACGCGTCGTCTCCCGTCAGGGATTCCGCTCCGCCCAGCACTACCTCGACTTCTTCCGCACCTACTTCGGACCGATCAAGCAGGCTTTCGAGAAAGTCGGGCCGGAGGGTGAAGGGGCACTGGCCGCCGACCTGCTCAGCTTCCTCGAAGAGGCGAACACGGCCGGCGAGCGGGCGATGGTGCTGGAGCCGGAGTACCTACGGGTCGTCGCGACGCGCGCCTGACCTGTTTTGAAGCCCCGCCGGCCTACGGCACCGCGGCCGTGACCGGCCAGCTGGCGGTATCGGTGATCTGCCGCAGGGCGGTGATCAGGCCGTCGCGGATCGTCAGAACGTGCGCGAAGGAAGCGTCGAACGGCGTGCCGCTCGCTCGCTCCGTGCCGCGGTAACCGCCTACGGCGACGACCTGCGCCCCCGACTCGATCAGCTCGTCGGCCTCAACGCGGACGTCATAGGCGCCGAAGACCGGGATCCAGACGTCGCGCATCATCGTCTCGGCGCCACTGTGGCGACCGCCCACACCGAGCGGCATGCCGGCGCTAACGTTCCCCTCGAACCCAGGATCGAGCAGGCCAAGGATCGCCTCCGCGTCGTGAGCCAGGAAGCCGTCGTAGAGACGGCGGGCAAGGTCGGTCTGGGCAGACATACGGGCTCCTTGAGTAGGGGAAGAACTGCCAAAGAACGTATCAGAGGGAACTCTCTAAAATTGTCGTGCCGATGGGACGACCACCGCGCTACGACGCCGACTCGCTGCTCGACGCTGCCCTCGCCCTCGCCGCCGCTCAGGGCCCCGGCGCGGTGACGATGTCAGCCGTGATCAATTCCGTAGGTGCGCCGAGCGGCTCGCTGTATCACCGCTTCCCGAACCGCCCGGCGCTGCTTGCCGCGCTTTGGCTCCGCACCCTGGAGCGCTTCCAGGCGGGCTTTCTCGAGGCCGCCGCCGACGAGGACGGCGAGGCGGCTGCCCTTGCCGCCGCGAGGCACACGATCGAGTGGAGCCGCAGCCACCACGAGCAGGCCCGAGTGCTCCTCTACGGAGCGGCCGACTTCGGCCACGAGGAATGGTCGGCGACGGCGCGCAGGCGCCTAGCCTCGCGCCAGGCTCTAGTCGCCGAAGCGATCGACGCCCTGGCGACGAAGCTCGGACTTGGAGAAAACGACGGCCGCGAGCGCACGACGCTGGCAACCATCGACTTGCCCCTAGCTCTGGTGCGCCGTCACTTGAGTGCCGGCGAGCCGGTTCCAGCCGGGGCCGAGCGGCTGATCGAGCCGGCCGTCCGGGCGCTTCTTTCCTTGCCCTGAGGCTTAGGCGCTGGGCTTGACGACGCGAAGCGCGGCGCCGATCAGCAGCACCGTGAAGAAGACCATGCCGGCAACCGGTCCGCCCTGCCCGAGGGCGTAGGAGATCGTCGTCGCGGCAATTGCCAGAAAGAGGGTTACGACCATGACCATGCGGCGCTGATCCTACCCACCGAGGGCGACGCGCGTCTCGCTGAGAAAGGCCGCAACCGCATCGGCTGCGTCATCGGCAGAGCCCGCCTCTGCGGCGGCGCGGACGAGGCGGCTGCCGATGATCACACCGTCGGCGATCTCGCCCACCTCCGCTGCCTGCTGCGGCGTGCCGATCCCAAAGCCGACCGCGACCGGGACCTCGGCGTCGGCCTTGACGTCTGCGACCAGCTCGGCAAGAGCCGCCGGCACCTCCTGCCGCTCACCGGTGGTGCCCACGGTGGAGACGACGTAGACGAAGCCCTTGGCGACAGCGCAGATCCGCACCCGCCGCTCGGCCGGCGTCGTCGGCGCCACCAACGGCACCAGCGCCAACCCAGCTACACCGAACGCCTCCCGCACATCCTCCGCCTCTCCCAGCGGCAGATCAGGAACGATCGCCCCGCAAGCCCCCGCCGCAACCGCCATCCCAGCGAACTCCGCGGCTCCACCATGAGCAAGAACCATGTTCGAGTAGACCATGAAGACGACCGGGACCCGGTCGGCGACAGAGCGGCAAACCTCCAACGCAGTGGCCAGCGTGGCACCGGCATCCAGCGCCTGGGTCGCCGCCGCGTGAATCGTCGGCCCATCCGCCAAAGGATCAGAGAAGGGAACCCCAAGCTCGATCAGATCAGCCCCCGAATCGGCATAAGCACCAGCCACCGCGAGAGAAGACTCGCGATCGGGAAAGCCAGCCATCATGTAAGGCATCAGGGCAGCACGCCCCTCGTTCCGAGCAGCTTCAAAGGCAGCGCCGATTCGCTCTGCTCCAGCTAGCTGGGCAGCGCTAGAAGTCAGAGGGGAACTCGATGCAGCCCCCGTGGGGGGCGCCGGGGCATGGCTCGGCCGAGCCTCCCCGCTGTTGCTCGGACGAGTCATGCCCCGGCGCCCCCAACACCGAGATGTTCAGTCACCTCAGCCATATCCTTGTCGCCCCTCCCACTGAGGCACAGCACGTCGAATCCCTCGCCGCCCCCCTCGTTCTCCAGCAGCCAAGCAATCGCATGCGATGACTCCAGCGCCGGAATGATCCCCTCCAGCCGCGCCAGCTCGCCGAACGCGGCCAGCGCCTGCTCGTCGGTAACCGCCTCGTAGCGAGCCCGCCCGGTATCACGAAGGTGGGCGTGCTCGGGACCTGAACCCGGGTAGTCGAGCCCGGCCGAGACCGAGTGCGCCTCGAGGATCTGCCCCTCCTCGTCGGCGATGATCGAGGAGAGCGAGCCGTGCAGGACACCGGCGACACCGGCTCCGAGCGAGGCGCCGTGACGGCCACTCTCGAGCCCCTCACCTGCCGCCTCGACGCCGATCAGCTCGACTTTCTCGTCAGCGATGAAGGGGGCGAAGATGCCGATCGCGTTAGAGCCACCGCCGACGCAGGCGATTACCCGTGCCGGCAACTCGCCCTCTGCCGCCAGCGCCTGTTCGCGTGCCTCTTCGCCGATTACCCGCTGCAGATCGCGGACCAGGGCCGGGAACGGCGCCGGCCCGACCGCCGAGCCGATCACGTAGTGGGTCGTCTCGACGTTGGCGACCCAGTCGCGGATCGCGGCGCTGACCGCCTCCTTGAGGGTGCGGGCGCCGGCGTCGACGGGCTCGACCTCGGCCCCGAGCAACTTCATCCGCTCGACGTTGGGCGCCTGGCGGCGGATGTCCTCCGTGCCCATGTAGACGACGCACTCGAGCCCGAGCAGGGCGCAGGCCGTGGCGGTGGCAACGCCGTGCTGGCCGGCACCGGTCTCAGCGATTACCCGCCGCTTGCCCATCCGCTCGGCCAGCAGGGCCTGCCCGACGGCGTTGTTGATCTTATGGGCGCCGGTGTGGTTGAGGTCCTCGCGCTTCAGGTAGACCCGCCGGCCGGCCCGCTCAGAAAGTCGATCGGCCCGGTACAGCGGCGTCGGCCGGCCAATGAAGTCGCGGCGCAGCAGTTGCAGCCGAGCCATGAACTCGGCGTCCTCACGAGCCTCGACCCAGGCCGCGGTCAACTCGTCAAGCGCCGCGATCAAAGTCTCCGGCACGTAACGCCCCCCGTAGGGCCCAAAGCGCTCCTCGACCGCACTCATGCGGCAGCGGTGTCGGTGTCGGGCAAGCTCACGCCGGCCGCCGCGAAGAAGGCCATCATCGCCGCGTGGTCCTTGCGCCCGGGCTCGGCCTCGACCCCGCTGGCGACGTCAACCGCGTACGGCTGCGCTACCGCAATCGCGGCAGCAACATTCTCCGGCCGCAACCCGCCGGCAAGGATCTCCGGCACCTGCGAGCGGTGCCCACGCAGTAACTCCCAGTCGAAGCTTTCCCCGGTGCCGCCCCAAAGCCCCTTGCCCCGCTTGTCAAAAAGGTGGAAGCTGGTCCGGTAGGCCTCCGCCGCGTGAATGTCGGCCGCGCTGGCCACATGCACCGCCTTGATCACCTTGACCCCCGTCCGACGCGCCACCTCGGCACAGAACTGGACCCCCTCGGCCCCGTTCAACTGCACCATCGTCAACCCCGCGTTCTCGACCGCCTTGTCGACTTCCTCCAACTCCGGATTGACAAAAACCCCAACGACCTCGCACTTGCGCCGAAAAGCAGCCCCAATCCGAGCCGCCACATCAGGCTCGACACAGCGTGGGCTGCCATCGAAATGGATCAGCCCAATCGCCCAGGCACCGAGCCGAACCGCCTCGGCGGCGTCGTCCAAATTCGTAACTCCACAGATCTTTACCCTCACGACCCCAGGGTACGTGAAGGGGCGACCCGGAGGCCCCGGTCGCCTATTCCGTAGAGGCCGGGCGATCGCCGAGGGTCACCGTGACCCTCTTGGTCTCGCCGCCGCGCAGATAGGTCACCTCAACCTCCTCGCCGGGCTCAGCGGTGCTGACGAGATCGATCACGTCTTCCATGCTGGTCACCTTCTCGCCGTCGAACTCTGTGAGGATGTCGCCGCCGAGGCGGACCTGGGCCCCTTCGAGGGTGGCGGAGGTGCTGCCCCCCTCGATCCCGGCCTTGCCGGCGGGACCGTCTTCAGGGGCCGCCTGCACGAGAACACCATCGTCAACAGGGAGGTTGACCGCGCGGGCCAGGTCGGGGGTAATCGAGGCCCCACTGATGCCGAGGTAGGCATGGCTGACTTCGCCGTCGGTTTCGAGCTGCTCGATCTCAGAGCGGATGGTGTCGATCGGAATCGCGAAGCCGATGCCGACGTTGCCGTTGCTACCGCCGGTCTGGATCTGCGAGTTGATCCCGATCACTTCGCCAGCGGCGTTTATCAGCGGGCCACCGGAGTTGCCGGGGTTGATTGCCGCGTCGGTCTGGATCACGTTGGAGATGGCGAAGCCGTTGGGAGCTTCGATCTGTCGCTGCAGGGCGGAGACGATGCCGCTGGTGACCGTGCGGTCGAGCCCGAAGGGGTTGCCGATCGCGACCACGGGGTCGCCGACTTCGAGGTCGGCGGAGCGGCCGAGCGCCAGCGGGTGCAGCTTGTCGGCCGGAGCGTCGACGTCGAGCAGAGCGACGTCGGTGGAGGGGTCGGTGCCGACCACGGTCGCCGTGTAGGTGGTGTCGGAATCCCCGAGCTTGACCTCGATGTTGTCGGCGCCCTCGATCACGTGGTTGTTGGTGAGAACGTGGCCCTCCCCGTCGATCACGAAGCCGGAGCCGGTAGCGGTGCCGCCGCCTTCGGATTCCGGCGGGCCAAACGGATTGAAGGCCTGTGGCTCGCTCGCTTCGACGTCGGCCTGGATGAAGGCGACCCCATCGCCGTCGCGCTTATAGATCTGGTTGACGACGTTGCCGGAGCCTCCGTCGCCGCCGGTGTCGGCGATCGGCGCCGCCAGCGGCGCCGCCACGGTCGTCGTCGAGCCGCCCTCGGACTGGACCCAGCCGGCGGAGATCGCCAGCAGGCCGAAGATGGCGACGACGGCTCCCCCCAGGAGGGCTGAAGCAAACGGGGTACGAAGGAGCCGCCGTGCCTTACTCATCATCGAACGATGATGGCGCCTCAAGCTGAGCCTTGCCTAAATGCTCTTAAAAAGTTTTCTAAAGGCGCGGCGGCTTAGAAAAGATGCTCGCGGGTGCCCTCATCGGCGCCAGTCAACTCGCGCGTCTTCGCCTCCGGGTCGTCGGCGAGCATCAAGGCGCCGCCAATCAGGACCGCGTCGACCCCAACCCGCTCTAGCTCCTCCAGCTCCGACCGGCTTGAGATCCCACTCTCGGCGACGACGGTCTTGCCGGCCGGCACGTCGGGCATCAGCTCATAGGTGGTCGCGACGTCGACCGTTCCCTCGTCGAGGTTGCGATTGTTGATCCCGATCACCTCGGCGTCCTGCTCCAGCGCTCGCTCTAGCTCCTTACCGTCGTGGACCTCGACCAGGCAGTCGAGATCAAGCGAACGCGCCTCGTCGTAGAGGGAGCGCAGCTCACGGTCATCGAGAGCACGAACGATCAGCAGCACCGCGTCGGCACCATTCACCGCCGCCTCGTAGAGCTGGTAGGGATCAACGATGAAATCCTTGCGGATGATCGGCAGGCCGCAGGCCGAGCGCGCCGCGCGCAGGTCGTCGAGCGAGCCGCCGAAGTGCGGTTCGTCGGTGAGCACCGAGAGCGCCGCCGCGCCGCCGCGCTCGTAGGCGCCAACCTGCTCGTCCACGTTCGCAGTCGCCGAGATCTCACCGGCGCTCGGTGAGCGCCGCTTGAACTCGGCGATCAAGGAGAGACCCGGCCGCACAAGTGCCTCGCTGAAGGGGCGATCCTCGCCCCGACTCGAGAGCCGGGCCTCGAGGTCGGCCTGCGGCACCTCACGGCGGCGGGCATCCACCCCCTGGCGGGCCCCGGCGATCAGCTGCTCGATCATTCCCACTGCCAGTCGAAGCCTAGTCGCCGAGAGAGGCGGTCGTTGCAACCAGCTGCCCGAGTAGCTCGGCGGCGGCCCCGGAGTCAATCGCGGCGGCGGCCCTCTCGACGCCCTGCTCGAGGTCGCGGGCAATCCCGCCGATGTAGATCGCCGCGGCGGCATTGAGGAGCACGAGATCACGGCGTGGGCCCTGCTCAGCGGCCAGCACGGCGCGCGAGGCGACGGCGTTCTGCTCCGGCGTCCCGCCGGCCACCTGATCTAGATCGGCGGCCGAGAGACCAAAGGCGCCGGGCTCGACGAACCACTCCGAGGTGCGGCCGTCGGCAACCTCGATCACCCGGGACCTGGCCGACGTCGAGATCTCGTCGACCCCGTCCTCGGCCGTGACCACCAGGGCGCGGACACTCCCCAGACCGACCAGGGCCTCGGCGATCGTCTCCTGGTAGTGGCGGTCGGCGACGCCGAGCAGCTGCCTGCTCGCCCCTGCCGGATTGGTCAGCGGGCCGAGGAAGTTGAAGATCGTCCGTACCCCCAGCGCCTGGCGGGCCGGGATCACGTGCGCCATCGCCGCGTGGTGACTGGGCGCGAACATGAAGCCGAAGCCGACCTCGTCGAGGCAGCGTCCGACCTGCTCGGGGGTGAGGTCGATTCGCACCCCGAGCGCCTCCAGCAGATCGGCGGAGCCACATTTGCTGGTGTTGGAGCGGTTGCCGTGCTTGGCCACGGCGCAGCCGGCAGCGGCGGCGACCAGGGCCGCGGTGGTCGAGACGTTGAAGGTGGAGGGGCCGCCGCCGGTGCCGGCGGTGTCGACAAGGTCCTCGCGGCTGGTCGACACCGGCGACGCCAGGGAACGCATCGTCCGCGCCAGCCCGACCAGCTCCGGCACCGTCTCGCCCTTCGCCCGCAGGGCGATTAGGAAGGCACCGGTCTGGACGGGGTCGGTGCGACCCTCCATGATCTCGGCCAGCACCGCCGAGGCGTGGTCGGTGGTCAGGTGGTCACCGGCGCAGACCGCGTCGATGGCGCGGCTGACGATGTCGTTGGGGCCCTCGGCCATCAGCCCTCCCCGAGAAAGTTCTTCAGCAGGTGTTTCCCTTGCGGCGTCAGTACCGACTCGGGGTGGAACTGGACGCCCTCGGCGGGCAGCTCGCGGTGGCGGGCACCCATCACGACGTCGCCGAGGCTGGCGCTCAGCTCCAACTCCGCTGGCAGGTCGGGGTCGGCGACCAGTGAGTGGTAGCGCCCGGCGACCATCGGACTTGGCAGACCGTCGTAGATCGCCCTGCCGTCGTGGCTCACCTCGGCGTCCTTGCCGTGGATCGGCTCTCCCTGGACGACCTTGCCACCGAAGGCCTCGACCAGCGCCTGGTGGCCCAGACAAACGCCGAGCACCGGCGTCCCTGCCTCGGCGAAGGCGCGGATCGCCTCGACCGAGATCCCGGCCTCGGCCGGCGTGCATGGCCCGGGCGAGACGACGAGACGGTCGGGTGCCCGCTCGAGCAGCTCGCCGACCTCGGCACGGTCGTTGCGGACGACTTCGACCTCAGCCCCGAGCTCGCCCAGGTACTGGACCAGGTTGTAGGTGAAGGAGTCGTAGTTGTCGATCACAAGCGCACGCATGTCAGGCCCAGTCCGGCTGCTCGCAGGCGAGCTCGACGGCGCGGAAGACCGCCTTCGCCTTGTTGACCGACTCGTTGTACTCGTAGCCCGGCTTGGCGTCGGCGACGGTGCCGCCGCCGGCCTGGACGTGGATCTGGCCGTCCTTGGCGACGACGGTGCGGATGTGGATCGCGGTGTCGAGGTCGCCGTTCCAGGAGAGGTAGCCGATCGCGCCGCCGTAGGAGCAGCGCTTGACCGGCTCCAGCTCGTCGATGATCTGCATCGCCCGGACCTTCGGCGCCCCCGAGAGCGTGCCTGCCGGCAATGCCGAGCGCAGCACGTCCATCGCGCTGACGTCCTCGCGCAGCGTCCCGGAGACCTGACTGACGATGTGCAGCACATGCGAATAGGTCTCGACCGCCATCAGCTCGTCGACCTTGACCGAGCCGTACTCGCAGACGCGGCCGAGGTCGTTGCGGCCGAGATCGACCAGCATCACGTGCTCGGCTCGCTCCTTGGGGTCGTTGATCAGGCGCTCGGCGAAGCGCCGATCCTCGTCCTCGCTGCGACCGCGTGGCGAGGTGCCGGCAATCGGCCGCGTCTCCACCCGCCGGCCGCTGACCTTGACCAGCGGCTCCGGCGAGGCGCCGGCGATCTGGAAGTCGCCGAACTCGAGGAAGTACATGTAGGGCGACGGATTGACGGCCCGCAGGCCGCGGTAGACCGAGAAGGCCTCGACCGGAGCAGGCGCCGAGAAGCGCTGCGAGGGAACGACCTGAAAGGCATCACCAGCGTGGACGTACTCGACTATCCGTGAGACCGCCGCTTCGAACTCCTCGCGCTCCATGTTGGACTCGAACCGCGGCGGCTCGGCGAGGCTGGGGGCGGCCGGAGCTGGGACGGGACCACGCAGGCGCTCACGCATCTCGGCGATTGTCGCCGCGGCGCGCTCGTAGGCGGCGTCGATCCCTCCCTCCGAGTCGACGAAGGCGCAGGCGAGGATGGTCAGCTCATGGCGCAGATGATCGAAGACGAGCATCGCGTCGGTCACCATCAACGCCATATCGGGCAGCCCGAGCGGGTCCGGGTTGGGGTCGCCGAGCGGCTCGACGGTCCGCACCAGGTCATAGCCGAAGAAGCCGACGGCGCCGCCGACGAACGGCGGCAGGCCCTCGACCGGGGCCGGCTTGTAGGCACCGAGGCGGGCGGCGACGGCGGCGTAGGGATCGGGCGCGGACTCAGAGTGTCGCGGCGGCTCTCCCGCGGCAGCCCTCTCGCCGCTCCACTCGGAGAGGACACCGTCGCTCCAGCGCAGCACCGATCGCGGGCGCAGGCCGACGAAGGAGTAGCGGCCGACCTGGCCCTGCTCGGCCGACTCGAGCAGGAAGCAGGGCGCCCCCTCGGGCTCGCCGGCGCGCAGCTTCAGGAAGGCCGAGACCGGCGTCTCGCAATCGTCGACCAGGCGTGCCCGCACGGGCACCACGTTGCCCTCGCGGGCAAGCTCGCGGGCCTGCTCGAGCGTCGGCTCGAGCCTTAGCTCGGAGTCAGCGACGACGGGCATTCAGCACGTCCATGACCGCGGCCTGCGACACCCCGCGCGAGGCCAGCAGCACGCTGAGGTGGTAGATCAGGTCGGCCGCCTCTTCGGCGACGCGCTCGTCGGACTCTTCGCGCCCGGCGCGGACAATCTCCTCGGCCTCCTCCTCGATCTTCTCGCCGACCAGCACCGGGTCGTCGAGCAGCTTCACGGTGTAGCTGCCGTCGGGTCGCTGGGTGACGCGGTCTTCCAGCGTCCGCTCGAGGACCGGCAGCGCCTCATGAGAGACCGGGGCAGGCTCGCCCTCGGCGGGGGGGGCGTCCTTGCGGGCCGAGCCCGAGCCGAACACCTCGCGGTAGAAGCAGCTGCGCTGGCCGGTGTGGCAGGCGGGGCCGGCGGGGTCGACGAGAGCCACGAGGGCGTCGCCGTCGCAGTCGTAGCGAAGCTGGCGCAGGCGCAGGAAGCTGCCCGAGGTTTCCCCTTTTCGCCAGAGTTCGTCGCGAGAACGGCTATGGAAATGGAGGTCGCCGGTCTCGAGCGTCATTTCCAGCGATTCCGCGCTGACATAAGCGAGGGTCAGCACCTCACCGGTCGAGGAATCCTGCACAACACAGGGCGCGAGGCCGCGCTGGTCGAATTCGATTTCCCCGAACATGCGGACAATCGTAGTCGGGGCGGGCGACTAGTCGATGCCAAGCCGGTCGAGCAGGTCCTCATCGCGGCGCCAGCGGCGGCGCACGCGGACGCTGAGGTCGAGGTGCACCTTGGCGCCCAGCTCACGCTCCAGCGAGCGGCGGGCGGCGGTGCCGACCTCGCCGATCTTGAACCCGCCCTTGCCGATCAGGATCCCCTTCTGGGACTCGGTCTCGGCCCAGATCTCTGCCTTGACCGTGACCAAGCCGTCCTCGCGTGCGGCGATCTCCTTGACCACGACCTCGACCGAGTGCGGGATCTCCTGACGAGTGCGGTTGAGAACCTGCTCGCGAATCAGCTCCGCCAGCAGCAGCTCGCTCGACTGGTCGCTGCTGTCCTCCGGCGGGTAGAGGTAGGGACCCTCCGGCATCAGCTCGCCCAGTCTCCCGATCAGCTCCGGCAGGCCCTCGCCGCCCCGGGCGCTGATCGGGAAGAGCTCATCGACGCCCTCCAGATCAGCTGCCTCCGAGAGCGTCTTCACAGTCTGCCCGGGGCCGATCCGGTCGCACTTGTTGACCGCGCAGATGATCGGGATCCGCGGGCCCGCCGCGAGCAGCGTGCGGGCGATGAAGCGGTCACCGGCGCCGACCCCCTCCTCGCCGTTGATCACCAGCAGGGCCACGTCGGAGTCGGCGAGCTCGCGCTCGACCCGGTGCTGCATCCGCTCGGTCAGCTCGTCACGCGGCCGCTGCACCCCCGGCAGGTCGACGAGGACGAGCTGGCGCTCGGCCTCGAGATCAGTGGCGACACCGCGGATTGCCCGCCGGGTCGTCTGCGGGCGCACCGAGACGATCGCGACATGGGAGCCGACGATCGCGTTGACCAGGGTCGACTTGCCGACGTTGGGGCGACCCGCGAGTCCGATGAAGCCGCTGCGGCTCATCAGAGGCCGGCGATGACGTCGCGCTGGAGGGAAAGCATCTCGCCGTCATCGACCTCGTGGTCGTGCCCGCAGAGGTGGAGGACGCCGTGAACGGCGGCCTCGGTGACGTCGCTGCAGTGCTCGGGACAGATCACGACGTCGCCGAGCTCGCGGGGCCCCGCGATCGGACCGGCGCCGTCGAGAGGGAAGGCAAGGACGTCGGTGGGTACGTCGCGGTCGCGATGGTCGCGGTTGAGCTCACGGATGCGCTCGGCATCGACCAAATCGACGGCGAGATGACCGTCGGCGACGCCGGCAGCGCCCAGGGCCGCCGCCACCGCCTCGCGCAGATCATCGGGAACGTCGGCGAGATCCAGGCTCAAGAGCGCGGCGTCGGACCGTGTTCCGTTTGCACTGCCTGCTCGCGACTGCCGTGCTGGTCGTAGGCGGCGACGATCCGCTGCACCAGCTTGTGGCGGACCACGTCCTCGCCGCCGAACTCGACGAAGGAGATGTCCTGCACCTCATCGAGGATGTCGCGAACGGCGATCAGGCCCGAGCGCTGGTCGCGGGGCAGGTCGATCTGGGTGATGTCCCCGGTGACGACCATGCGCGAGTTGAAGCCGAGCCGGGTCAAGAACATCTTCATCTGCTCGGGGCTGGTGTTCTGCGCCTCGTCGAGGATCACGAAGGAGTCGTTGAGAGTGCGGCCGCGCATGAAGGCGAGCGGCGCCACCTCGATCACGTCGCGCTCGAAGTAGCCGTTGACCCGATCGGGATCGATCATGTCGTAGAGGGCGTCGAAAAGTGGCCGCAGGTAGGGATCGACCTTGGCCTGGATGTCGCCGGGGAGGAAGCCAAGCCGCTCGCCGGCCTCGACTGCGGGCCGGGTGAGGATGATCCGCTGCACCTGGCGTTCGGTCAGCGCCGCCGCCGCCATCGCCACAGCGAGAAAGGTCTTACCGGTGCCGGCCGGGCCGATCCCGAAGGTGATCGTGTGTTGGCGGATCGAGTCGACGTAACGTTTCTGGTTCAACGTCTTCGGCGCCACCTTGGTGTTGCGGTGCCGCCAGACGACGTCGTCGAGGATCTCGGCCGGGCTCTCTTCGGCGTCGAGGGCACCCGTCACCGCTTCGATCGTCCCCGGCGCAACCTCGTGTCCCTGCTCGATCAGCTCGACCAGCTCGTCGACCAGCGTCGCCGCCGCCTGGACGTCGCCATCATCGCCGTCGAGGGTGAGGACGTTGCCGCGCAGATGCAGGTCGCAATCGAGCCGGCCACGCAGGGCTCGCAGGACGGAGTCCTCGGAGCCAGCCAGCTCGGCCGCAACGGTGTTGTCGAGGGTCAGCTGCCTACGCGCCAAGGTCAGGCACCCAGCCGCTGCCGCACTGCCGTACTAACCCGCTTGCCGTCGGCGCGGCCGCCGACTTTGGGCATCAGCGCCGACATCACCTCGCCCATCTGCCGCTGCTCGCTGGCCCCGGTCTCCTCGACCGCCGTCGCGACCAGCTCGGCCAGCTCCTCGTCGGAGAGCTGCTGGGGCAGATAACCCTCGATCAGCTCCGCCTCGAAGCGCTCCGCCGCCGCCTGCTCGATGCGACCGGCGCCCTCGTATGCCTCGGCGGCTTCGACCCGTTTCTTGCGCTCCCGCTGCAGCGCCGCGACCTCGTCACCCTCACCCAGCTTGGCGTCCTTCTGCAGCGAGTCGACGACCAGCCGCAGCGCCGCGACCCGGTCGCGCTCGCCGGCCTTCATCGCCACCCGCACGTCGCTCTGCACCTGCTCCAAGACGCTCATCGCACTAAGGGTAGTCGGCGGCGTCGGGGGTCACCGCTAGACCCTTGGAGACGAGGTCGGCAATGTCCGTGCTGACCAGGGTCATGCCGTTACGACGAGCGGCAGCGACATAGGCGGAGTCGTAGGCGGTAAGACCATGCTCGGCGGCGAGATGGAGAGCGGATTCCAGCAGATCGGGGTCGACCGGAACAACACGATCGCGGCAGCACCTAAGGAGTAAGCGAATGACCCGGCTTGCCTCGTCAGCGTCACCCTGCTTGACACCCACAGCGTTGGCGACCTCGTAAAGAGTGAGGTCGAGAGCGCTCAGCATATGCCCCTGCTCGCGAACCAAGCGCATAGCCGCCTCCCGATGGGGGCTCTCACGTTCGACCAGGCTCACCCAGACGCTGGCGTCGACAAGCAGCACGTTTAGTGAGATTCCCGGTCTTCGCGAATGATCTGGGCAGCGCTGATGCCGCCAAAGTCGAGAGGCTGGATTTCGCCCAACAACCGCTCGATCTCTTCGCGATCGTGACGTTCGGCCCGCTCCAGCTCCCGCTCTGCAACCCGCTGCAGGAAGCCACTGCGGGTTTCGTGGACGCTCTCGACATGCGCATCGAGTCGCTCTAGCAGGCCGTCAGGAATGGAGATCATCACCTTTGCCACGGGGTGAGTATATACGGTATTGCTCAACGCCAGAGTGGGCATGGCGGGGATGCTGGCAGGGGACTCTTCACGCCTGGCGCGCAGAAGGTGCCAACTCTGTGAATTCTCCGCTACAGAACCTGCTCAGGCGGCGATCTCGACCCGCTCGACCTCGCCCAGCGGCATCTGCAGAAAGCGGGTGCCGAGCTCGCGGAAGGAGGCAATCTCGCCGGTGCAGAGGAAGTCGTAGTCGCCCTCGCCGTCGGGGGAACGCGCCAAACCCCCACGCTCGAGGGTGCGCTGCACCGCGGCGGCGACGGCGTGGCCTCCGCTGACGAGGCGGATATCGCGACCGAGGATGCGCTGCAGCATCGGCGCCACCAGTGGGTAGTGGGTACAGCCGAGGATCAGCGTGTCGACTTCGGCGCGCTTCAGCGGCGCGCAGTAGGTGCGAGCCATCGTCATCGTGCTCTCGTCGAAGGGTGAGCCGTTCTGGATGAAGGGAGCCAGGTCCGGTGCCTCGACTTCGGTCACCTGCAGCGCCCGCCCCTGGTTTTCGAGGGCGCGGCGGTAGGCACCGCTCTCGACCGTGTTGGGAGTCGCCAGGACGCCGACCTTGCCGCTGTCGGTGATCGCCGCGGCGATCTCGGCCTGCGGCTCGACCACCGGCACCACCTCCACCCCGCGCTCGGCGGCAACCTCGCGGGCGACGTCGACGCCGATCGAGGTCGCCGTGTTGCAGGCGATCACCAGCAGCTTGGCGCCGCGGTCGAGCAACAGCTCGGCGATCCGGGCGATCCGCTCGCGCAACCGGTCCGGGTCGCGACTGCCGTAGGGGAACATCGCCGTGTCGCCGAGGTAGAGGAAGTCCTCCTCGGGCAGTGAGACCAGGCACTCGTGCAGCACGGTCAGGCCGCCGACGCCGGAGTCGAACATCCCGATCGGCTGCGATGCGTCGAGCTGGCTCACCCCGGCAGCAGGCCCCCGCAGGAGGGGTGCCTCATAGGAAGGGCTTGTACGTCATGAAGAAGATCGTCACGACGACGGTCAACCCGGCAATGCCCCCGACCTGGCCAATCCGCTGTCCCAGGGCTTCGAACTCAGCGCTGAGCATGTCCCCCGCCTTCAAATCGCGCTCGGCCATCGTCTTGGCGACGCGCACCTGCGGCTGGAAGAAAGCGTGCTGGAGACCAAACAGAACGGCGATGGCGAGGAAGCCGATGCCGATGAACGCATCGCTGGTCTCCCAACCTCCATCGATCAGCAGGTAGATCCCAGCCACCAGCAGCACGATCATCCCAGGGTTGACCAGATAGCGGTCGCACTTCTGAATGCCCGCCAGGATCGCCGGCGTCGCCCGCGGATGCTGCGGGACGACCGAGAAGAAGAGCGCATATCCGAAGGTCGGCCCAAAGGCCAGGACCACAGCCAGGACATGGAGGAACAGCGCGAACTTGTAGCCGGGATCAACAATCGTCGCGAGCACGGCGAAAACATATCCCGCCGCCGCGACAGAGACGTGTTTTCAGCTACGACGCAACAGCAATGCCGCCCAATCGCCCTCGTGGCGCCGCTCGGCCTCGACCAGACCGAGTGGCGCGAAAACAGCGGCGATGCTGTCAACCTCGGGTGGCAGGAGACCGGAGCAGATCAGCGTCGTGGGAGCCGGGGGAGGGCTCGGCGGAGCCTCCCCGCTGTTGCTCCGACGAGTCCTCCCCCGGCTCCCACCCTCACCCATCAGCTTCGCCACGTCCCGCAACACCGGGGCGGTCATGTTTGCCACCGTCGTCGGCGCCAGTACCGGAAGCTGCTGGCGCAGGTTCATACGCTCCAGATTCAGCTCGACGCCGTTGACGGCGGCGTTCGCGGCTGCCGCCTCGATTGCGGGGAGCTCGTGGTCGTAGCCGGCGACCGGGGCCCAGCCGAGCTTGGCGGCGGCGATGGCCAGGACGCCCGAGCCCGTGCCGAGATCGGTTAGGGGGCCGTGGGCTTCGCCGGCCGCCTCCAGCTCCAGGAGGTACTCCAAGCAAAGACGGGTGGTCGGGTGGGCGCCGGTGCCGAAGGCCTGGCCGGGGTCGACGACGAGGTCGATCGTGCCGGCGCGGGGTGCCTCCCAGGAGGGGCGCAGCCAGAGACCGCCGCCGACCAGCAGGGGTTTGTGGAAGTCGCGCCAGCGGTCGGCCCAGTCGTCGGGGACCTCGGTGGCGCTGACCTCGACCATCCCTTTGCCGACCGCGGCGTCGAGCTCGCCCAACTCGGGCAACTCTCCCTCGCCGCCGTAGATCGCGTACTCAACGTAACCGGGTCCCTCGTCCTCCTCGACCCCGTTGGGGGCGAGAACGGTCAGCTCGGCAAGGACCAGCTCGGCCTGCTCGGGGGCGCAGCGGACCGCCAGGCGGATCATCCGAAGACGCGGCGCATGCGGCTGAAGAACCCCTCGCCGTGGACCGGCTCGAGGTTCTCCGGCTCCAGCGATTCGTCCAGGCGCTCGATCAGCTCGCGCTGCTCCTCGCCGAGGTTGGTCGGCACGACGATCTCGAAGACGACGCGCTGGGCGCCGCGGCGACCGCCGCCGAGGCGGGGAAGACCGGCGCCGCGGATCGTGTGCTCGTAGCCCGGCTGAGTCCCTACCGGCACCTCGATCTCCTCCTCGCCGTCGAGCGTCGGGACACTGACCGTGGTACCCAGCATCGCCTCGGTGGCGGGAATCCTGACGGCGCTGACGAGATCGGTGCCGTCGCGCTCGAAGCGCTCGTCGTCCGCCACCCGGACCTCGACGTAGAGATCGCCCGCGGGGGCTCCGGCTTCACCGGCGTGGCCGGCGCTCTGGATCCGCATCCGCTGCCCGTCTTCGATCCCGGCCGGAACCTCGATCTCGTGGGTGCGGAGCCCACGGGTGCGGCCACTGCCCCGGCACTCGCCACAGGGGGTCTCGGGAATTTTGCCGGCGCCGCCGCAGGCATCGCAGACGACGCCGCGGACCATCTGGCCGAATGGCGTCCGCGCCACCTGGCGCATCTGGCCGGCGCCGCCGCACTGCTCGCAGGTGGAGATCGGCGTCCCCGGCTCGGCACCGTTGCCGTGGCAGTGCTCACAGGCGCTGACGGCGTCGAAGGAGATCTCGCGGCGGACCCCGGTGGCGACATCGGCGAGCTCGACCTCGACAGCGACGGCAACGTCGCCGCCGGGCGCGCGGCCATCGCCACGGCCGGAGCCGAAGACGTCAGCGCCGAAGAGCGACTGGAAGAGATCCTCGATCGAGCCACCGAACGAGGCGCTGCGCGGATCGAAGCCCCCCGACCGCAGCCCCTCCTGCCCGTAGGCGTCGTAGATGCGGCGGCGCTCGGCGTCGGAGAGGACCTCGTAGGCCTCGGCAGCCTCCTTGAACTTCTCCTCCGCCTCGGGGTCGTGATCGTTGACGTCGGGGTGCAGCTCGCGGGCGAGGCCGCGAAAAGCCTTCTTCACCTCCGCCTCGGAGGCGCCCCGCTCGACACCGAGCACTTCGTAATAGTCGCGCGGCATCGTCGGTTAGCCGTCGTAGACGGTCTCGAAGTAGCGCGAGAGCTCGCGGGCGGCGCCGCGCACGGAGGCGATCGCGGTCGCGTAGTCCATCCGCAGCGGTCCGACCACGCCGACCGAGCCGAGGTTGCGATGTCCGAGCCCGTAGTTGGCGCCGACGACGCTGACCGTGCGCAGCTCCGGCTGCGGGTTCTCAGCGCCGATCCAGAGGAAGACCGAGCGCTCGTCGAGGGCCGAGTGCAGCATCCGCAGCATTCCGGCGCGCCGCTCGAGCGCGTTCATCAACTCGTCGGCGCGCGGCAGGTCGGAACGGTGGGCGTCGGAGAGCAGGCGCGCGGTCCCGTCCATGAAGAGAGAGTCGCCGGCTTCCCGCTCGAGCTCGGTGAAGGCGCCGGCGAGGGTGCCGACGAAAGCCGCCTCGACTGCGTCCAGGGTGGGATCGGAAAGACGGCCGGCGATCATCCGCGAACCGACGCCGAGCCCGGAGAGCGACTCGTTGAGATAGCTGGAACCCCACTCGACAAGGCCGGGGTCGACCCTGCCCTCGAAATCGAAGACCCGCCGCACGACGTCGCCGGTGGAGGCGATCGCGATCACAACGACCCTGGTCGGCGCCAGCAGCAACACCTCGACGCGATGGATCGTCGCGGCCAGAGCCGGCGAGGGTGCGGTCGCCATCGCGACCAGGTCGGTGACCTGCGCCAGCGCCGCCGTCGTCTCCCGCATCGCCTCGTTGACCTCGCGCCGCAACCGCGAAAGCTCCAGCTCGACCCCGGCATCCACGGTCGTCCCCGACTGCATCAGCCTGTCGACGTAGAGCCTGTATCCCGAATCGGTGGGAATCCTGCCCGCGGACGTATGAGGATGCGTCAGCAACCCAGCCGCCTCGAGCGCCGCCAGCTCCGCCCGAACCGTCGACGAACCCCACTCCACCTGAGGAAGAACAGCAAGCTCCTTAGAGGCGACCGGCTTGGCCGAGTGCAGGTAACCCTCGACCACCAATCGCAGAATCAGTTGTTGCCGCTCGCTGAGCACAAGTCGATTCTAGGAGGGCGGCCGGGCGGGGTCTCCCCAGGAGACTTTGGGAGCGGCTACCTGTCGCACCTCGGCTACTGCCAGCCGGACGGTCTCCTGGGGAGGCCCCGCCCGGCCGCCCAGCTACATCTGAATCTCAACCTCAGCGTTCTTGATGATCGCGTTCTCGCCCTGAGTCGCGACAGTGTCGATGACGACCCGTTCACCGTCCACCGACTTGACGGCACCACTGACGACGATCTCCTGCTCGGGCATCCCCATCCCCCGGAACTGAACCGAGAGCCGCTTCAGCGCTCGCGGATCGCCGCCGGCCAAGGCCGTGTTGGCGCGGGCGACCAGGCCCATCGAGTAGAGGCCATGGAGGATGTTGCTCGGCAGCCCGACCGCCTGCGCGAACTCGGGGTCGATGTGGATCGGATTGAAATCGCCGGAGGCACCTGCATAGCGATGCGGCAGGTACTTGTCCGGGGTCACCCGCAACTCGGGAACCTGCTCGCCGACGTTCAGCTCTGCCATCTCAGACCCCCCTGACGATGTTGGTCCAGACCGCGCGCACGACCTGCTCGCCGTTCTGGTTGACGGAAGTCGTCTCGAAGACGTAGAAGCCCTTGCCGTCCTTCTCGAAGATTTCGCGGCACTTCGCCGTGGTGGTGATCTCGTCACCGGAGCAGACCGGCTCGCCCCACTCGAACTCCTGGCCGCCGTGGACCATCGCTGCGAAGTTCATCGCCACGTCGGGGTCGAAGAGGACCGGGCCCAGCGCCGGGCCGCTGTAGACGACGGCGAACATCGGCGGCGCGACGACGTCGCGGAAGCCGGCCCCGCGGGCCGCTTCGACGTCGAAGTGCACCGGGTTGTCGATCCCCAGCGCCGTCGCGTACTCCTTGATCTTCTCCCGTCCCACCTGGTAGGTGGTCCCGGGCCACTCCTTGCCAATCGCGTCAGTTTTCAGCGTCATGGTCGCGGACTCTAACCGGCCGGCTAGCCAGGAAGTCGGCCGCTACTCGTCGATCTGCAGCACCGCCAGGAACGCCTCCTGCGGCACTTCCACCCGCCCCACCGACTTCATCCGCTTCTTGCCCGCTTTCTGCTTCTTCAGCAGCTTCTGCTTGCGGGTGACGTCGCCGCCGTAGAGCTTCGCGGTGACGTCCTTGCGCACCGCCTTGACGGTCTCGCGGGCGAGGATGTTGGAACCGATCGCCGCCTGGACGGGGACGTCGAACTGCTGGCGCGGGATCGTCTTGCGCAGCCGCTCGACCAGGCGCTTGCCCTGCTCGTAGGAGAAATCGCGGTGGACGATGATCGAGAGCGCGTCGACCTTGTCGCCGGCGAGCAGGATGTCGACCTTGACCAGGTCAGAGGCGCGGTTGCCGATCGGCTCGTAGTCGAGCGAGGCGTAGCCGCGGGTCGAGGACTTCAGTAGGTCGAAGAAGTCGAGGACGATCTCGGCCAGCGGCATGTCGTAGCGGATCTGCACCCGCACCGGGCTCAGGTAGCTCATGTCGACGTGGGTGCCGCGGCGCCCCTGGCAGAGCTCCATCACGGCGCCGACCTGCTCCGAGGGGCAGATGATCGTGGCGCGAATGAAGGGCTCTTCGATCGCCTCGATCGAGGCGGGGTCCGGCAGGTCGGTGGGGCTGCGAACCTCCACCGACTCCCCACTGGTTTTGTGGACCTCGTAGCGCACGTTGGGGGTCGTCGAGAGCAGGTCGAGGCCGTACTCGCGCTCCAGCCGCTCGCGCACGATCTCCATGTGCAGGAGGCCGAGGAAGCCGCAGCGGAAGCCGAACCCGAGCGCCTCCGAGGTCTCCGGTTCCCACGACAGCGCCGCGTCGTTGAGGGCCAGCTTCTCGAGCGCGTCGCGGAGGTCTTCGTAGCGGTCGGTGTCGATCGGGAAGAGTCCGCAGAAGACCATCGGCCGCACCTCGCGGTAGCCCTCCAACGGCTCGGTGGCCGCGGAACCCTGGGCGGTCAGGGTGTCGCCGACCCGCAGCTTGGCGACGTCCTTGATGCCGGTGATCAGGTAGCCGACGTCGCCGGCGTCCATCCCCTCGACGGCGGTCATCTGCGGTCGGAAGAAGCCGATGTCGTCGATCTCGGCCTCGGTGCCGTTCTGCATCGCCAGGATCGAGCCGTGCTTGCGGAAGGAGCCGTCGACCATCCGTACGTAGGCGATGACGCCGCGGTACTGGTCGAACTCGGAGTCGAAGATCAGTGCCCGCGGCGGCGCCTCGGGCTCGCCCTTCGGGGCCGGGATGCGCGCGACGATCGCCTCCAGCACCTCGGGAACGCCGACCCCGGTCTTGGCCGAGATCGGCAGCGCTTCGCCGGGGTCGCCGCCGGTCAGGTCGGCGATTTCCTGGGCAACCCGCTCCGGCTCGGCCCCCGGTAGGTCGACCTTGTTGATCACCGGGATCAGCTCCAGCCCGGCCTCGATCGCCAGGTAGGTGTTGGCGACGGTCTGGGCCTCGACCCCCTGAGCCGCGTCGACGACGAGCAGCGCGCCCTCGCAGGCGGCGAGGCTGCGCGAAACCTCGTAGGAGAAGTCGACGTGGCCCGGCGTGTCGATCAGATGCAGGTGGTAGACCTGCCCATCGGCGGCCGTGTACTCAACCCGCACCGCCTGCGCCTTGATCGTGATCCCGCGCTCGCGCTCGAGGTCCATCGAGTCGAGCATCTGCGCCTGCATTTTCTTCGGGTCGACAGCGCCAGTGACCTCGAGGATGCGGTCGGCCAGGGTCGACTTGCCGTGGTCGATGTGGGCGATTATTGAAAAATTACGAATGCGATCCATTTGACGGGGCGGAGTATGGCGAGGACGCTCGGCTGGCGGGTCCTGTCGTGTGGGCGGGGTGGCCTCCTTGCCCTGCGCGCTGCTTCGCTGGCCGGGACGGAAGCGCCCGTAGGGCTCAAGCCTTCAGCTACGCAGCCTCCGGGCGGCGGACACCACCCCGCCCACACGCCACCCGCCAGAGGAGCGTGCTCATCAAGGACACCCCAATGGATCGAGGGGGTCCTTTAGCTCAAAAACGACCGTCGGTGGCTTCCTCAAGATGATCTTGGCTTCGGGGCCTTCGGTCCAGCTCGCTTGCGGTGGATATGGGGGCTTGCCGGGTTCCACGCGGTCGCGGGTGGCCACTACGTAGTCGTACTCCCCCTTGTTCAGCTCTTCGCGCCAGGTGCGGCAGGTGGTTGGGGCTTCGAAGCCGCCGCTAGGGCGCTCTTGGCCGATGAACTGGACTCGGTTGGAGAGGTCGATGCCGAAGAGGGGGTACTGGCGGGTGCTGGTGGTGGCGATGTGGGCGTTGGAGATGTCGCGGGACCAGGCGAAGGCGGCGTTGAGGCCCGGGGTGGTGAACGAGGGGTCGGCGTAGCGGCCCTGCAGGTAGTGGCGCTGGACCGGGTAGCCGATGGCGATAGCGAGCAGCATGAGAGCTGCCGCCGACCCGATCCAGACGGCCGAGCGCTTGAGCCATGGCCTCCGTTCGTCATTTGGGTCGTCTGGCGGTACAAGCGACGAACGGAGACCGACTTGGGCGAGCCGGGTCCGTAGAAGCGGGGCGGTTGGGAGCAGAGCGAGGCCGAGAACGAGTGCCGGAGCCAAGTAGCGCAGGCCCGACTCGAAGCCCCGAGGCATCCCGTCGGGACCGGAGGCCGAGGTCGGGGCAACAATCCAAGCGAGGGCAGTGGCGAGACCGACCAAGCCGGCGAGGGGCAGGACGAGGTCGGCCCCATCACTGCGGTCCTCCTTAGTCCCGCTGAGCGGGAACGAAGCGGACCGCAAGCCTTGTAGGGACAAGACGAGACCAGCGAGAGCGGCAATGCAGAGCAGCGGCCAGGCGAGCCAGAGGCCACTGTGCAGGCCCGGCAGGAACCAGTCCGACAAGACGGAGCCGTCGGTCAGGTAGCCGAAGACGCTGTGCGCTTCGCGACCGCCCAGGCCCTGACCCGGAGACGGCAGTGAGATCGGGCCGAGGTGGTGGACCCAGGGCAGTGGATTGCCGGCGTGGACGAGGTTGCGCAGGTACCAGTAGCCACCGCCGGCCAGGGCGGCGAGGCCCGTGGCGAGCAAGGCGCGACCGCGCAGTCCCCGCGGTGCGATCGCGACCAGGCCAAGCACCAGGACCGCGCAGGGCAGGAGGAAGTTGAGCTTGGTCCCGGCAGCGAGCCCGGCAGCGAGCCCGGTGACGACCAACGCCCCCGCCGACAGCGACCTCTCCCCTTCCTCACGGGCCGCCCAAGCGTTGAGGGCAATTGCAACGGCAGCAAGTAGGAAGAAGATCCCAACGATGTCGTTCCGCGCCTCACCGGCCTGGTCTGACAGCGCGGGAATGCTCAGTGCTACCGCGCCAAGAACAAGAGACCAGGGAGCTACGCGGTAAGGGCGGCCGATGCACCAGCACGCAAACAAGCAACCGACAAACCAACCAAGGTTCAGCAGCGGCGACAGCACATCGCGGCCGAACGCCAACATCCCCGCGGCATGGAAGACCTCCGAGTTGGCCGGGTAAAACCACGCCAGGAACTGCGGCGCGATGAAGTGCAGCCCCCAGGTATCGCCGCTCTGGAAGAAGCGGGCAGCGAAAGGCCCGTGGTACCAGGTCGAGTCGAACCCGGTTATGCCAGTCGAGAGCCGCAGTCGCACTCCAGCGGCGAAATGGATGGTGGCTGCTGCCGCGATGGCGAGCGCGATCAAGGTGGGCACGGGCGCACCTGCCCGCGGGTCCTGTCGCCCGGGTGGGGTGCCGTCCTTGCCCTTCGCGCTGCTCCGCCGGCCGGGTTCGAGTCGCTCGCCGGGATAGACCTTCGGCTCCGCAGCCTGCGGGCGGCGGAGGTCACCCCACCCGGGCGCCACCCGCGGAAGGAGCCTCCAAGCAGCCACGCCGGCGAGAGCAACCGCCGCGAGGTACCAAGCCGCCCCGAACAATTCGAAGCTGCCGAGGATCTCGGCCGTCCACAGCAGTAGAGACAGCGCCAGTACCGCGGTCCCGAGCAAGGCAGGCGCTCCCGAGAGGCGAGGCAACAGCCACCTCCGGACTTGCACCCCCCAGAGAGTGACGAAGCCCGCCAGCGCCACTAAGTAGGCGACCCCGAGCAGGTAGCGGCCGAGGTCGAGCATCTAGCGGCGGCGGACGAGGCGGAGGATCTGCTCCAGCTCGGCGATGCGGAGGAGCTTGGCAAGGCCCAGGTAGACGATCGCCCCGAGTGCAAGCCCGCAGCCGAGCGAGATGATCTGGCCGATGAGGCCGCGACCGAGGGCGGCGTCGAGGACGTCCCAGATGCCATAGCTGACGGCGGCGAGGGCGGCGGCGGCGAGGCAGATGCGAACGGTCACGTCGAACAGCCGGCGCAGCTCGAGGCCACCGAGCAGGCGGCGCAGGATCACGGCCTGGGCGATGACGCTGGCGCCGGTCGCGATCGCGGTCGAGGCGACGATGCCGCCGACACCGAGGTGGTAGAGAGCCAGTGCCGCCAGAGCCGTGATCGCCAGGTTGGCGGCCGCGATCGTGGTCGGGATCCAGGGGCGTTGGAGGCCGAAGAAGGTGCGGGTGAGGAGCAGGAAGAGACCGTTGGTCGGCAACGAGAAGGCAAACCAGAAGAGCGCCGTTGAGACGACGGCCGTCTCCGCTGCGTCGAAGGCGCCGCGCTGGTAGATCAGCCTGATCATCGGCTCGGCGAGGACGAGGACGGCGGCCGCGGCGGGGATGAGGACGAAGAGGATCTGGCGCATGCCGTTGGCCAGCGTCGCCCGCAGGTCGTCGATCGCGCCGCGCGAGGCGTAGCGGGCCAGGGTCGGGAAGAGCACGGTGGCGATCGCCACCGAGAAGATCCCCTGCGGCAGCTGGTAGATCCGGAACGCCTTGTCGATCGCCGCCGGCGCCTGATCGCTGACGAAGCTGGCGAAGAAGCTGTTGATGATCAGGTTGAAATTGATCAGGCCGAGGCTGATCGTCACCGGCAGCATCAGCAGCAGCACCCGACGCACATCGGGATTGCGCCACTCGAAGCTCCAGTTGAACTTGAACGGCGTGTTGCGCAGGTCCCAGGTGGGGATCAGCAGCTGCACCAGGGTGCCGACGAGGATCCCGATCGCGTAGGCGTAGATGCGGTCGTTGCCGCTGAACAGCGGCTCGATCGCGACCAGGACGCCGATGATCGTCAGGTTCCAGAACAGCGGCGCGATCGCGAAGGCGCCGAAGCGGTCGTAGCTGTTGAGGATGCCGACGACGACGCCGCTGATCCCGAGCATGATCAGGATCGGGAAGAGGACTTGGGAAAGGGTGACGGTGAGGTCGAGGATCTCGCCCTTGAAGCCGGGGGCGAAGAGGGGGATCACGACCGGGGCTGCAAGCACGAAGAGGGCGGTGATCGCGCCCAGGACCATGGTCACGATCAGCAACAGGGTCGAGGCCAGCCGGAAGGCCTCGCGGTAGTTCTTCTGCTCGAGCTGTTCGGTGAAGACCGGCACGAAGGCGGGCTGCAGGGCGGCGTCGGCGAAGAGGCTGCGGATCAGGTTCGGAACCTGGAAGGCGATCGTGAAAGCCGACATCGGTCCGCTGATCCCGTAGTAGCCGGCGGCGACGATCTCCCGCACCAGGCCGGCCACCCGCGAGGCGGCGGTGGCGATCGAGAAGAAGGCGGTGGAACGGGCGATCCGCCCGGCCTTGGGCGCGGGGTCAGGTATGTCGGGTGCCTTGGGCGTCTCCAAGCTGGGTCTCAGTCGCTATAGTCGGCGGCCGCCAAGGAGGGGCACGACGCCCACTCAGGCACTTGACTCATGGCCAACATTGCCTCACAGAAGAAGCGGATCCTACGCAGCGAGCGCGAGCGCGCGGAGAACCGGCTGCTCACCAGCACGGTCAAGACCCATTTCCGCCGCCTCGAAAGCGCGGCTGAGGCCGGCGACTCAGGGGCTATCGAGACCGAGCAGCGCGACCTGGTCTCGAAGATCGACAAGGCCGTGCAGAAGGGCGCCATCCACAAGAACACCGGCGCACGCAAGAAGTCCAAAGCCGCTCGTATCGCCGCCGCATAGGCGGCTGCAAACCTGCGCATCGCGGTGTCGTCGTTCAGTCGTGTGCAGAGCACACTCCCTCTCTCCTCCTTGCGCTGCTTGGTTTTCGCTCGCCTATGCGGCGGCCATTGATCGCAGGGCCAACGTGAACGCCAGCGGGTCGCCATAGTCGGCGCCGCCGCGGCACCAGACCTCTAGGTCGGCCAAGGCTGACGTTGCCTTGCGGAGGTGCGCGACGTTGGTGTTGCCGAGACGCGCGACTAGCTGCTTCGCCGCGTAGGGGTGCATCTTCAGCGAAGACTCGACTTGCCTCGGCGGTATCCCCTCCTCAAGCTGGGCTGCTGCGGCGCAGGCGCTGCGCAGGCGCGAGGCGAGGCCGTAGACGAGGCCGGTGACGTTCTCGCCCTGATCGATCAGCCGCTCGCCAATCTCCAGAGCGCGGGCGGAGTCGCCTTCGATCAGGGCGTCGGAGAGCGACCAGACCGCCTCTTCAGAGGTATCGGTCACCATTGAGTCGAGGTCGGCGGCGGCCACCTCTCCCCCGTCGCCGGCCCAGAGCGCCAGGCGCTCGAGCTCGTGCCCGAGGCGAACTGGATTGGCACCCATGCGGTCGACCAGCATCCGGGCGGCCGCGGGCTCGAGCCGGAAACCGAGCCGGTTCGCCTCGGCGACCAGCAGCGGTGGCATCGCCCGCGCCTTTGGCGCCTCGAATTCGTGGATCTCTCCCTTGGCGGCCTTGACCGCCTTGGTCAGCTTCGCCGGCGCCTTGGCCCTCGCGACTAGGACCAAGGTCAAGTCGGGCGGCAGCTCCGCGAGCGCGGCGGCGACCGCCTCCAGCTGCTTGTCCCGCCAGCGCTCGACCCCATCGGCAAGCA
>DASYLY010000022.1:0-3287 GCA_036009365.1 Solirubrobacterales bacterium | reverse complement strand
GGCCGTTCTCGTCATGTCGGAGCCGACCAGGTTGATCGCGTCACCGGAGAACGTCGACTTCAGGTCGGTCACCATGGACTGCCCGGCGATCTCGATGGCGTGTTCCCAGAGGCCGTGCCGCTCGACGAAGCGCTCGCTCGCGATGACCGCCGCGGCCGCACCGTCGCTCGTCGGCGAGCACTGCAGCTTGGTCAGCGGGTCGTGGATCATCTTCGCCGCCTTGATGTCCTCCAGCGAGTACTCGTCCTGGAACTGGGCGTAGGGGTTGTTGACCGAGTGCTTGTGGTTCTTCCAGCCGATCCAGGCGAAGTGGTCGGGCTCGGAGCCGTACTTCTGCATGTGGTCGCGGCCGGCGTTGCCGAACATCTGCGGCGCCGGCGGTGAGGCCTCCGGGTCGCGGATCTCGAACATCCGCATCGCGTGCTTGTCGAGCGCGTTGGTGCGGTCGGTGTACTTGACCCCGAGGCTGCCCGGCTCCATCTTCTCGAAGCCCAGCGCCAGGGCGCAGTCGACGACCCCACCCTTGACTGCCTGCCGTGCCAGGAACAGCGCCGAGGAGCCGGTCGAGCAGTTGTTGTTGACGTTGACGACCGGGATCCCGGTCAGGCCGAGCTGGTAGAGCGCCCGCTGGCCGTAGGTCGAGTCGCCGTAGCAGTAGCCGGCGTAGGCCTGCTCGACGTCCTCATAAGGGATGCCCGCGTCGGCGAGCGCCTTCTCCCCGGCCTCCTTGGCCCAGTCGGGGTAGTCGCCCTCCTTGGTGCCGGGCTTCTCGAACTTGGTCATCCCGACCCCGACGACGTAGGTCTTGTTGCTCAACTGCTCGCTCCTCCCATGTTTGGCTGACTGGCCAAATCTACCGTGCCGGTGGGATTGGGCCAAAGCCGCCAGGCCAGGAAGGCGATCAGGATGCCGAGCGCGGTGCCGGTCGCCCGCTGGCCTGCGGCGCGGAAGGCGGCCTCCCCCAGGGTGGTGCTCATCAGAACGACGTAGGTGGTGATCGCCGCCGTGAACAGCGCGTACTGGACCGCCAGCAGGCCGAAGCTGAGCGCGGCGGCGACGGTCAGGACCGCGGCGAGGATCAGGTCCGAACCCCCGAACACCTCGGCGACCGCGGTGGCGACGATGAGGCCGATGACGGTGCCGATGGCGCGGAGGATCAGGCGGTGGTCGGTCTCGTCGCATTCGGGCCGCATCACGAAGAGGATCGTCAGCGGGATCCAGAAACCGTGCTGGTGGAGATCGAGCAGCCGGTAGGCGGCGACGCCGGCGGCCAGCGCGGCGCCGAAACGGAGCGCATGGCGGGCGCTCTGGGAGGAGAGCGTCAGGTTGGCGCGCAGCGAGGCGACCGCCTCCCTCCCGCTCCAGGCCCTTTCCGGCTCGTCTTCAGCGCGGTCGCGGACGAGCCAGACGATCAGCGACCAGGCAACCTGGGTGAGGCCGCCGAGCGTGCTGTAGAGGAGCGCCGGCCAAGCGTCCCCGGCGGAAAGGAAGAGCCCTTGGGCGATCAGCATCGCCAGGGTCACCGAGAGGCCGACGATCGCCAGTCGCAGCGAGACCGCGAAGCAATAGCCGGCGAGCAGGCCGATCAGGCCGAGGGGGAGCACTGCCGTCGGGCCGGTCTGGCTGCTGAGGATGCCGATCGCCGCGGCGATGCCGATCAGCGGCGCGGCGGCCGCCTGCCAGGCCGCTCGGGGTCGCGCCGGGGCGTCCATTCCCGGGAAGCCGTTGACCAGCGCCCCGACGCCGATCGCTCCCTGGGTCGGGGCATTGAAGCCGAGCTCGATGAACAGCGCCAGGCCGATCGGGACGGCGAGTAGGAATCCGCGGCGTATCGCCGGGCGCGGTTCGGACGGGCCGATCGCGAAGAGCGGCGAGGCGCGCAGGCGGCGGGCCGTCCCAGCGGCGTTGAAGAGCGGTTGCGAAGGGCGGGACGACACGGGCGTGAGGGTAACCTGAGCCCCCGTGGTAATCGCCATCGCAACCACCGATCCCGCCGCGGGGGTGGGGATCCTCGCCGCCTTGGCGGCCGGCGTCGTCTCCTTCCTCTCCCCCTGCGTGCTGCCGCTCGTGCCGGGCTACCTCTCGGCCGTCAGCGGCGTCTCGCCGAACGAGCTGGAGAAGGTCGGCTGGCGCCGGGTGCTGGGCCCGAGCCTCCTCTTCGTCGCCAGCTTCTCGGCGATTTTCATCCTCCTCGGGCTGACCGCGACCGGGGTCGGCTCGGTACTGCAGGACCACAAGGAGCTGCTGACCAAGATCTCGGGGGGCCTGATCATTCTCATGGGAGTGCTCTTCGTCAGCTCCCTCTTCGTCACCCGGCTCAACCGCGAGTGGCACGTCGACGCCCTGCTGGAGCGGGCCGGCAGGGGCGGGCCAATTGTCGCCGGGGCGGCCTTCGCGATCGCCTGGACCCCCTGCATCGGGCCGACCCTGGGGGCGATTCTCGGCGCCGCGTCGCTGTCCGGTTCAGCCGCCCACGGTGCCTTCCTGCTCGCCGTCTACTCGGCCGGCCTGGCGATCCCCTTCCTGCTCACCGCGGTGGCCTTCTCGCAGATGACCACCGCCTTCAGCGTGATCAAGCGACACTACGAGGCGATCGTCGTCACCGGAGGCGTGATCCTGATCGCGATGGGAGTGCTGATCTGGACCGGCGAGCTCTCCCAGCTCAACATCCAGGTGATCAACTGGATGGAAGAAAGCGGCCTGGACTTCTACAACAACGTCTAGCGGCGAGTCCGCGAAACTTCGTCGTATAGGCGCATTTCTGCGGCCTCGCGACTAGTTCTGGACCGGGGCGACGGTCTCCAGCTCTTTGCCGACCGCCTCGACGACCTCAAGGCCGTCGTCCTCCATGTCGCGGGAGCAGACGATCCGAAACCGCCCGGTGCCGATCTCACCGTCCGGCACCACCGGCAGCCCCCTGATCGTGTCCCAGCCCAGCCGCTCGACCTCGAACGGGTTCATCCGCACCTCCGCCGCCGGGAAAGGGCAGTTGGAGTTGTGCTGGTCGATCGCCTGCGAGATCGCCTCCAGGTTCTTCGCCTCGGGTGAAGCCACAGCTTCAGTTTAGGATCCTGCTCATGATCCTGGCGGCCTGCGGGGAGGGAGGCAGCGACGCAGTCGCCTGGCTGCTCACCTTGGGCGTCTTTGCGATCTGTCTCGCCGTGGCCGTCCTGATCGTGCGGGGACTGGGACGCGACAGGACGGAGCGCCGGTTCCTCGCAGGGCTCCTCGTCGCCACGTTCGTGCTCGGCCCGTTGATCATCGCGGCCTTCTACGCCGGCACCTTC
>DASYLY010000021.1:0-4741 GCA_036009365.1 Solirubrobacterales bacterium | reverse complement strand
GCACCCTGCACAACCTGCGTGCCCGGATCGCTCAGCGAATGCTGGCACTTGCTGCCTGCATTGCGCTCAACCACAGGCTCGGGCGTCCGAGCCGTGCTCTGGTCGACTACGTCGCCTGAGGCGTGGAATCAATCATCTAGTTGTTTTCCGTGCCTGATCACCCTCCCATGGGGATAGAGATGTCGCGTCGGATCGGCGCGCCCCTCAAGCCACGCCTAGTAGATTCGGGCGCTCGATTGCCGTGGTAACTAGGCAGGAAAGGAAAGGCTGATGACGCGGACCGAACGGTTGGCGGCCGAAGCGAAGCGGGCCTACCGGGGTAACCGTGCCTTCGTCTGGATGCTTGTCGCCGCCCTGGCGCTTCGGATCCTGACCATGGTCCTCTACTGGCCAACGGTGCTGCAGTGGGTGGACGGCATCCGCTACTTGCGGATTCATATCGGCTTCTTCGACGACCCTTACGCCCCGGCTGGTTACCCGGCTTTCCTGCAGACGATGCACTTCATCACCCCGAACCTGGGTGTGACGATCTTCGGCCAGCACCTGCTGGGGATGGTCTCGGCGACCTTCCTCTATTTGGCTATGAAGCGGCTCGGCTGTGTCCCCTGG
Source organism: Solirubrobacterales bacterium (assembly GCA_036009365.1). GTDB lineage: Bacteria > Actinomycetota > Thermoleophilia > Solirubrobacterales > 70-9 > VAYN01. The sequence continues at coordinate 4,132 of DASYLY010000021.1, read as the reverse complement.
CTGGCGCTGATCCCCGCCGCGCTCGTCCTCTTTTCCGGTGACTACTTATTCCTCGAGCACATCCTGATGTCGGAGACGCTGTTCACGGCCTTCCTCTGCGCTTCTGTCTACGCTGCCCTGCGCGCCCTCGATGACCCGCGGGCGCGCGTCTGGCTCGGGGTCTCCGGGGCGACGATGATTCTTGCCGCCCTGGTCCGCCCGATCACCCTCGAGATGCCGCTGGTGATCGGCGCTTGGGCCTTCTTTGTTCTCGGTGGCAGCTTCAAGGACCGCATCTTCAATGCCTTCGCCGCGATCGTACCGGCGGGGCTCGTCCTCGTCCTCTACCTGATTCCAGCCTGGGCGATCGGCCCTCACACCGGCCTGAACGAAATGACCGGCTGGAACCTCTACGCTCGGGTAGCACCGTTCGCTGACTGCGCCAAGTTCACGCCGCCGCAGGGGACGCGGGTGCTCTGCGAGGCGACGCCGCCGGACTATCGCAGCGGTCCCTTTTCCTACGCCTGGGTTCCCGCGAGCCCCGGCCTCTCCCATTTCCCGCTTACGCCCGATGGCGGCCAGAAGCCGGGCGAGTTCGCCGAAGCGGCTCTTATGGCGCAGCCGCTTGACTACGCCAAGGCGATCGTCAAGGACATGCTGCGCTACGTTGACCCGGAGATCGGCGCCGGCCCCGAACGCCAGTATTCGGGCATCCCCTACGCGCTCTACCAGTTTGAGTACGTAACGCCGGGGTTGGAGGAGAAGATCGGGCGCCAGATCGAAGGCAAAGGGTACACCGGGGTGCTTCCGGTCCACGCCAGCGGCATCGAGGAGCTCGAGACCTACCAGCGCCTCGTCCATCTCGAGGGCCTGCCCCTGTTGCTGATGGCGGCGCTGGCGATCGCCGGGATCGTGCTCGGGCGCGGGCGGCTGCGGGCGGCGATCGTGCTGCTCTCTTTAACCGTCTTCCTGCTGCTGCTGATGCCGGTGATGACGCTCTCCTACGACCCGCGCTACGCTTGGCCGCCCGCGCCGCTGTTGCTCGCCGCCGCCGTGCTCGGCACCCTCGTCATCTATCGCCGCTGTGCAACCGGCAGCGTTAGCGACCCCGCGACCTGACCGCGCCGTAAATCGAGACCGAACGGAGGAATTGATTTGAGCCGTGTGCTGATCACCGGTGGAGCCGGCTTCATCGGTTCCAACCTTGCCGTCACTCTGGCCTCGCGTCACCCTGATTGGGAGATCCTCGTCCTCGACAGCCTCTATCGGCGCGGGGCCGAGCTCAACCTGCCGCGGCTGGAGGCGGCCGGGATCGAGGTCGTTCGCGGCGACATCCGCCTGATCGAGGACCTGCGACGGCTGCCGCGGATCGACGCCTTGGTCGAGTGCTCGGCCGAACCCTCAGTGATGAGCGGCGTTGACGGCGATACCGCCTTTCCGGTCCACACCAACCTCACCGGCGCCTACAACTGCCTCGAGCTGGCCCGCCGAGACGGTGCCTTCATGGTCTTCCTCTCGACCAGTCGGGTCTACCCGATCGAGCCGCAGGTGGAGCTGAACCTGGACGAGACCCCGACCCGGTTCGAGATCGCCGCCGAGCAAGCGGTGGGCGGTGTCTCTCCGGACGGGATCTCGGAGGAGTTCCCGATGGGCTTTGGCCACCGCTCTCTCTACGGCGCCACCAAGTACGCCGCCGAGGTCCTGATCGAGGAGTACCGGGCCGGGCTCGGGGTGCCGGCCGTGATCGACCGCTGCGGCGTCATCGCCGGTCCCTGGCAGATGGGCAAGGTCGACCAGGGCGTCTTCACCCACTGGATGCTCTCCCACTACTTTCGTCAGCCGCTCAGCTACATCGGCTTCGGCGGCGCCGGCAAGCAGGTCCGCGACCTGCTCCACGTCGACGACCTCGTCGATCTGGTCGAGCGGCAGCTGCTCGACCCAGAAGCATGGGACGGGCGCACGGTTAATGTCGGCGGCGGCCGCGAGTGCAGTCTCTCGCTGGCCGAGACGACCGAGATCTGCCGCGAGCTGACCGGCAACGAGCTGGCGGTTGGCGCGATCGAGGAGACCAGGACCGGCGACGTCCCCGTGTACATCTCTGATCGCGCCCGGCTCTTCGAGCTCGACGAGTGGCGCCCCCGGCGCAGCGCCGAGACCGTGCTCGCCGACATCCATGAGTGGATCGCCTCCGATCCCGAGCGGATCGGTCGCGCGCTCGACATCGATGTCCCCTCCGCGGCTTCCGCAGGGGGAAAGGAGTAAGGCTATGCCGGTAGCGATCATCACTGGGTCCGGAGGGCTGATCGGCTCCGAGGCGGTCGAGCATTTCATCGCCGAGGGCTTCGATGTGGTCGGGATCGAGAACGACATGCGGGCCCGCTTCTTCGGCCCCGAGTCCTCGACCGCGCACGTCAGCGAGCGGCTCGCTGCCGAGCATCCCGAGTTTCGCTGGGAGAACGCCGACATCCGCGACGCCGAGGCGATCGACCGCGTCTTCCGTGAGCACGCCGGCCAGATCGAGCTGGTGATCCACACCGCCGCGCAGCCCTCCCACGACTGGGCCGCGAGCGAGCCGCAGACCGACTTCGGCGTCAACGCCAATGGCACCCTCAACCTGCTCGAGGCCGCCCGCTCTCACTGTCCCGACGCCCCCTTCGTCTTCTGCTCGACCAACAAGGTCTACGGCGACACGCCGAACCGCCTGCCGCTCGAAGACCTCGAGAAGCGCCTCGAGCTGCCCGAGTCGCACCATTTCTTCAAGGGAATCGACACCTCGATGTCGATCGACTCCTCGACCCACTCGCTGTTCGGCGTCTCCAAGGCGGCCGCCGACCTGCTCGTGCAGGAGTACGGCCGCTACTTCGGGATGCCCACCGTCGCCTTCCGCGGCGGCTGTCTGACCGGGCCCCAGCATGCCGGCGCCAAGCTGCACGGCTTTCTCGCCTACCTGATGAAGTGCACCGTCACCGGCACCCCTTACACCGTCTTCGGCTACGCCGGCAAGCAGGTCCGCGACAACATCCACAGCGCCGACCTGATCGACGCCTTCGACGCCTTCCGCCGGGCGCCCCGCCCGGCCGCCGTCTACAACATCGGCGGCGGCCGCTTCAGCAACTGCTCGATGCTGGAGGCGATCGAGATTTGTGAGCGCGTCTCCGGACGCGAGCTGAGCTGGAAGATGGGCGAGGAGCCGCGGATCGGCGACCACCGCTGGTGGATCTCCGACCTGGCGCCGTTCCAGGACGACTACCCGGAATGGAAGCTGCGCTATGGAGTCGAGGACATCCTCAAGGAGATGTACGAACAGAACCTCGAGCGCTGGACGGCGACTCCGGCATGAAGCTCTCGGTGGTGATGCCGGCCCAGAACGAGGAGGGGTCGGTCGGGGCCACGGTCGAAGGGCTCGTCTCCACCATGGAGGCGGCCGGGATCGATTACGAGGTCGTCGTCGTCAACGACGATTCCGAAGACACCACCGAAGCCGTGATCGCCGCGATCGGCGCCCAGAACCCGCGCGTCCGCGTCCACAAGTCCCACTACGAACGCGGCTTCGGCAACGCGATCCGGGCGGGCCTCGACGTCTTCGAGGGCGACGCGGTGGCGATCGTGATGGCCGACGCCTCCGACGATCCGCGCGACCTCCTCCGCTACCACCAGCTGCTCGAAGAGGGCTGGGACTGCGCCTTCGGCTCGCGCTTCATGCCCGGCGCCGAGATCCACGACTACCCGCCGCTGAAGCTCTTCATCAACCGGCTCGCCAACCAGTTCATCCGCCTCCTCTTCCGGCACCGGTACAACGACACCACCAACGCTTTCAAGGCCTACCGGCGCGAGGTCATCGAAACCGTCCAGCCGCTCCTCTCCAAGCACTTCAACCTCACCGTCGAGCTACCGCTGAAGGCGGTCGTCCGCGGCCACAGCTTCGCCGTCGTCCCCACCTCGTGGACCAACCGCACCTCCGGCGAGGCGAAGCTGAAGATGAAAGAGATGGGTAGCCGTTACCTCTTCATCGTCCTCTATGTCTGGCTGGAGAGCACGCTCAGCCGCGGCGACTACCAGGTGCAGCGACAGTCTGGGGAAAGGAGCGCTGAGGTCGGGACGGGTCAGCCTCTGAACGGGCGCTGAAGGCCAGGGCCGCGAACCCGGCGAGAGC
>DASYLY010000020.1:0-5594 GCA_036009365.1 Solirubrobacterales bacterium | reverse complement strand
GTCCTCGGAGAGCAGAGCAAGCACCTCGTCCATCTCCCGCACCGCCCTGACGGTGCCGCCGAAATCTCCCTTCCCCGCGACCCGTTCGCCGCGGCCGATTCGCTTCTCGCTCACTGCTCGCGACCGACCGGCGGCGCCCAGATCTCGACGTCCACCAGCGACGCGTCTCCGCGGCGCACGACTTCGGCGTCGAGGCGGCGATAGCAGCCGGGGCAGAAGTGCTCGCGGAAGACCAGCTCCGCCGCCTCCTCGCTGTCGCCCGGGATGTAGCCCGGGACCGCGTCGGAGAGGGTGCGCTCGTCGTACATGCCGCCCCACTTGTAGTTGGGCAGGTCGCGGCCGAGCTCGGCGTCGCAGGCCTGGCAACTGAACACCGTCGAGCCCCCGTCGATCTCGATCCGTACCGCGTCACCGAGGCCGACGACGCCGGAACCAGTCGTCGCCGGTGCCGTCGGCGCCCCGTCGAGGCTCTTGGCCGTCTTTCGCCGCCGGTCGATCTCGGCCTTGCGCAGCTCTCCGGTCGCCGCCTCGTCGACGCTCCAATCGCCGTCGTCGTTCTCGACCACGGCGCAGAAGTAATCGTGACGAGCGCCCTCAGGGGTGACGTAGCCCTCGTTGACGTCGTCGGCAACCAGGGCGGTCTCGCGCTCGAGTGGATCGCCGAACCCCGCGGCTGCCGGATAGTGGATCTGCACGGCGTCGTCGGGGCCCTGGACGATCCCGGTTGCCTTCGGCTCGATGTAGGTCGTCTGGCCGCTGATTTCGTCCATCTCCGAGGGAATGTGCCCGCGCTGGAACTGAGCCTTGACGTCGCTGTCCTCGATCAGGGTGAAGCGCATCGTCGTCCCCGTACCGCCGCCCCAGAGGCCGGTCGCGTTGGGTGACCAGATGCCTCCGCCCGAGGTCGCCAGGGCGATGCTGTCGGTTTCGTGCGGGACGAAGGCCCAGGAGGCGCAGGCGCCCCCGCGGAAGCGTCCCGCGCCGGAGGAGTCCGGCAGCTCGCGGCGGTGCAGGTAGATGATTGGGAACTGCTGCTCGTTGAACTCGACGTTGGGGGCGATCGCTTTCGGGTCGAACGGATAGCCCCCGGTGGAGACGCCGTCGCGGAAGGCCATCGCGCCGATCCCGGACATCATCGCGTCGAGCAGCACGGTCGCGAACTGGCCTCCCCACTGGTCCTGCCCCGCGAGCGAGAGGATCGGGAACTGACTGGCGCCGAACTTGGCGGTCGCCTCGCGGCGATCGGCGGGATTGGCCGAGCAGGACATCATCTTCGAGATCACCGAGTTGGCCTGGCTGAGGACGATCAGCATCGAGGTGTTGGGAGCGCAGCTGACGGCGGCCGGGTGACGGGCGCAGGTCATCGTCCCCGGGGTCGGCTCGAACTGAATGTGGCGCATCGGTCCGCCGTAGGCGAAGAGCTGGTCGTGAAGGAAGGCGCCGATCAGGCCGGTCATGATCGCCCCCTTGAAGCCGACGATCGTGTTGTTGATCGCCCCCACCTGTGGATCGGTGCCGTCGTTGCGGAAGGTGAGGGTGTCGCCTTCCTTGGTGACCGAGAGCTCGACCGCGTAGATGCTGCGGTCGCCGGGCAGCGCCATTTCCATGTAGCTGCGATCGCGCCAGACGCCGTCCGGGATGTCGCGCAGGCGGGCCAGGAAGACTTCCTCGGAGTTGTCGCTGATCCGTTTCATCGCGCCCTTCACCACCGGCGCGCTGTACTTCTCGCAGAGGCCGATCATCCGCCGCTCGGCAATCGCCAGACCGGCGATCATCGCTCGCAGGTCGAGACCGACGAGGCCGGGCAGCCGCGATCCGCGCAGCAGCATCTGCTCCACGTCGGTGCGCAGCTCGCCGCCTTCGACCAGCTTGATCGGCGGGATCGGGGTCGGCTCGTAGTAGATGTCTTTCGCGTCTGGACAGAAGCTGCCGGGCGTGGTGCCGCCGAGGTCGTACGCGTGCAGGGTGCTGGTCACCCAGGCGAAGATCGCGCCTTCCCAGAAAACCGGCTTCAGCATCACCAGGTCGAGCTGGTGATTGCAGGCGATCCAGGGATCGTTGGTGAGGAAGACGTCGCCCTCGTCGATGCCGGGATTGGCGTCGCGGTTCTCGAGCGTCCACTTGACCCCGGCCGGGGCGCCGGCGCAGAGGTGCTGCACGTACTGACCGAAGTAGACGAGCTCCCCGTCCTCCATCGTGATCGCCGGATTGAAGTCGTGCGCGTAGAGGGCGATCGGCGAGCCGGAGACTTTGAGGATCGTCTCACCATGCTCGATGTTGATGTTCCAGAGGGTGTGGCGGATCACCTCGTAGGAGATCGGGTCGATCCCGTCGTCGGAGTCGCGGTGCAGGGGCGCGGTCGTCTGCGGCTCCTTGGGCCCGATGTATCCATCGGTGGCGGGATTCCAGTCGATTTTGGCCGGCTGCTCGGTTTGGCTCATCTCGTTTCCTCCGCTCACAGGTCGATTACGCAGTCGCCGAGCTCGTCCACGGCCGCCTTGTAGCCCGGTGGGACCGCGATCGTCGTGTGGGGCAGCTCGATCACCGCGGGCCCCTCGACGAGATGGCCGGGCCCGAGCGAGTCGCCGGCGACGATCTTGCTCTCCATCGCCTTCCGCTCGCGCGGCCAGAAGACCTCCCGCCGGCCGGTCTCCCGCGGCGGTTCCGACGGCTTCTCGGCCGGAAGCGGCCGCACCGCGCTCTGGGCGGCGAGTCGCCCGCGCGCCTCGGCGCTTACCGCAACCACCTCGACTCCGGCGCCGGCGAAGCCCGATCCCTTGCCGTAGAGCTGCTCGTATCGCCGTTCGAAGTCCGCCACCATGCGCTCCGCCGCCGCCTCGTCGATTTGGCCCGGCTCGAGGATCACGTCGACCTCGTTGATCTGGGCGGTGTAGCGCATCTGGGCACGCCGCTCGATCACCACTCCGTCGGTGTCCACTCCCTGTTCCAGCAGGCGCTTCTCCCCCGTCGCGGCAGCGTCGTCGAGGGAGGAGTTGAGGCGCTCGAGGTCGAAGGGCCGGCGCATGATGTCGGTCCGCTCGATCAGCTCCACCAGGTCGCTCGAGGCGACACCGTAGGCCGACCAGACAGCACCCAGATCGAGCAGCGGCACGATCACGGAGCGGGCGCCGAGCTCGGCTGCGTAGCCGACGCCGTGGGTCGGCCCGGCGCCACCGTAGGCGTAGACGACGAAATCACGCGGGTCGTAGCCGCTCTGCACCGTCATCTGTCGGATCAGCTCGGCCATCTGCGCCTCGACGATTTGGACGATTCCCGCCGCCAGCTCGGTCGTCTCCATCCCCAGCTCGGCGGCGAGCTTGCCGATCGCGGCGCGGGCGAGCTCGGCGTCGAGGACCATTTCGCCGCCGAGGAAGTTGTCAGGGTCGATGTAGCCGAGGACGACGTTGGCGTCGGTCACCGTCGGCTCTGTTCCGCCCTTGCCGTAGGCGGCCGGGCCCGGGTTTGCGCCGGCGCTTTGGGGGCCGACGCGCAGCGCCTTGGAGACAGGGTCGACCCAGGCGATGCTGCCGCCGCCGGCGCCGACCGATCGCACGTCGACCTGGGGCAGGCTGTACTCGAACTGCTGCAGGATCGTCGAGGCACGACGAATCGGAGCGCCGTCGACGACGAGACCGACGTCGAAGGTGGTCCCGCCCATGTCGGTGCAGATCACGTTGTCCTGCCCGACCGTCTGGCCGAACCTGCTCGAGCCGGTGACGCCGGCGACCGGCCCGGAGCCGATCGTCTGCACGGCGACGTCGATCACCCGGCCCGCCTCGGCCAGGCCGCCGCCCGCCTGCATGATCAAGATCGGGCCGGTCATGCCGCGGTCGCCGATTTTCTGCTTCAGGTCGAGCAGGTAATCACGGACCAGGGGGCCGATGTAGCCGTTGATCGCGGTCCCGGTTCCGCGCTCGTACTCGCCCCATTTCGGGATCAGCTCGTGCGAGAGGGTGGTATAGACATCCTTCTCACCGGCCTCTTCTTGGAGGATCTCGCGCAGGCGCAGCTCGTGGACGGGGTTGCGGAAGGACCAGAGCAGGCAGATGCCGACGCTGCGGACCCCGCGGTCGAGGAGGGCGCGGATCTTGGCCCGGGCGTCGTCCTCGTCGAGCTCGACCACCACCTGTCCCTTGGCGTCGATCCGCTCGTGGATCTCGATGGTGCCGCGACGGGAGACGATCGGCTTCGGCTTGCTGGCGCGGGAGATCTGTAGGTATTCCTCGGGCGAGAGGCCCGCCGTGCGGCCGGCCCCGCGCATGATCCGCAGGCCGTCGCCGTGGCCGGCGGTGAGCAGCATCGCCGAATCCACGCCTTTGCGCTCGACCATCGCGTTGGTCGCGACGGTGGTGCCGTGGAAGAGGGCCGATACCTGAGGCAGGAGCTCGTCCGCCGGAATGCCGAGGCGTTCCGCGCCCACGGTAAGCGCATCGAGCATTCCCTGGGCGAAGTCGCCCGGGGTCGAAGAGGACTTGGCCACCGTCACGGCTCCCTCGCCGTCGACGATCACACAGTCGGTGAAGGTGCCACCTACGTCGATTCCACAGATGTACGCCATCCGATCCTCCTCCCTTCCCACCTCAGAGCCAGGATTCTCACCGTACCACTACCAACCGGTTGGAAGGATTCAGGCGAATCAACTCGACCGACCGTCGTTCGATCGCCGATCCGCCTACGCCGCGGTGAGCGCGGAGTCGGCGAATTCCTCGCCCGATGCAGCCCGGTCGAGCAGCAGCTGGGGCGGCTCGAAACGGGCTCCGTAGGGCCCGGCAAGGTCGCGAGCGCGCTCGGCGAAGCCCGCCGGGCCGCCCTCGTAGCCGTTGATGTACTGGAGCACGCCTCCGGTCCATCCCGGAAAGCCGATGCCGAGCATGGAGCCGACGTTGGCGTCCGCCACCGACTCGATCACTCCCTCTTCGAGGCAGCGGACGGTCTCCAGCGCCTCGATGAAGAGCATCCGCTCCTTGAGGTCGACCAACGGCGGCAGCTCCTCGCCCACGGGGAAGGCCTCGCGGAGGCCGCTCCACAGCTTCCCTCGCTTGCCCTCGTCGTACTCGTAGAAACCGGCGCCGCCGAGCTTCCCCTCGCGACCGTGATCGTCCAGCATGCTGTCGATCACCGCCTCGGCGGGATGGGTCGCCCATTCTGCGCCCTCGGCTTCGGCGGCGGCCTTGCCGGTGTCGCGGATGCGTCGCAGGAGCTTGAGGTTGAGCTCGTCGGAGAGCTGCAGCACCGGTGCCGGGTAACCGGCCTGGGTGCTTGCCTGCTCGATGGTCGGCGCCGGAATTCCTTCGCCCAGCATCGAGATTCCCTCGTTGATGAAGGTCGCGATCACGCGGCTGGTGAAGAAACCGCGGCTGTCGTTGACGACGATCGGCGTCTTGCGGATCAGCTTTGCCAACGCCAGCGCCCGGGCCAGCGTCCGGTCTGAGGTCAACTCGCCCTTGACGATCTCCAGCAGCGGCATCTTGTCGACCGGGCTGAAGAAGTGGAGGCCGATGAAGTCCTCCGGCCGGCTGACGCGCTCGGCCAGTTCGGTGATCGGCAGGCTCGAGGTGTTGGAGGCGAGCAGCGCGTCGGGGTCGAGGTGGGGC
>DASYLY010000019.1:0-59047 GCA_036009365.1 Solirubrobacterales bacterium | reverse complement strand
CTATGCGAACGAAAAGCGCCCCACCGACAGGCCCGCCCGCCTCAGACCACGGGCGGGGGCGTGCCCTTGGCGCTGGCGGCCAGGGCCGGGTCCCAGTCGCAGACCAGGCAGGCGTGGGCGAAGACCGAGCGGGCGAACTCGAGCGCCAAGCCGTGGGGGTCCGCGGCGGCGACCACGTCGTCCCAGTCGAGCACGTACTCGCCCAGTGCCGCGTCCCAGCGGGCCGGACCGGGGGAGACGTCGGCGGCGGCGAAATTCTCCGGCGCCGGGTGGGCGTAGGCGTAGAAGGCGGCCTTTCCGTAGCGGGTGTCGCCCGGCCACCAGCCGACCGCGACCTCCTGCGAGTCCATCGCGTTGCGCATGATGAAGTCCTCTGAGGGCGGCTCGGCGGGGAGCCCGGAGAAGAGGCTGACGGCGAGGTCGAAGGAGCCCCACCAGGCGTTGATGGGGGTCGAGCGACCGCGGAAAGGCGCCCGGAAGGCGGCCAGGACCTGGGCAGCCTGGGTGGCGGCGGCGAAGTAGGAGGAGACCGCGTCGGTGTCGTAGCGGGCGTGCTCGGTGTCCTCATCGAGGGGAACGCTCCAGGGCACCTCCTGGGGAGTCGGGTCGATCTCGACGGCGCTGTCGAGCTCGCCGACCGCGGCGAGAACCTCGCGGGTCACCTCCCCGACCGACCGGTCGGTCGTCAGCGGTACCCGGAGCGAGCGACCGGCGCTGTGTTCGGCGACCGCCTCGTGTGCGTGCAGGTCGAGGGCGACGACCAGGGCTCCGGAGCCGTTGGGGGCCGGCAGCGGCGCCGTCTCCCAACCGCGCGCGGTCAGCCGCAGCGCCGCGTGCTGCAACTGCGGCTCCGCCGGCGCCAGCTCGGCGGCGAGCTTGCCCAGCACCTGCGTGTGCGCGTGCAGGGTGTCGCAGGTATCGGTCCAGTCGTCGTAGGCGATGGAGGGCCAGGTGGGTGCCACGGGTCGAGGTTAGCGGCGGCTGAGCGCGTGGCGGGTGTTGGCGGCAATCGCCCGCGGCAGCGCGGCGACGATCGTCTGTGGCTCGATCAGCCGCATGCCGAGGTGGTCGATCCAGGTGGCGATCTCCTCGTCGCGGCTGGCGGCGGCGAAGAGCATCCGCTCGGCGGGGTTCATGCGGCGCCCGGTCGCCAGGTCGTTGATGAAGTAGGCGTGGCGGACCAGCGGCCGCCGCTTGCGTCGATAGCGGGCCAGGGCATGTTCGAGCGGGCCGCCGTCGACCAGGGCGGGGGCGACGCTGTCGGCCAGGTACTCGCCCGACTGCAGGGCCCAGCCACAGCCGACGCCGGAGAGCGGGTCGGTGGTGAGCGCCGCATCGCCGACCAGCGCCAGGCCTGGTGCCACCGGGACGCGCACCTTGTTGGGCATCTCGATCTTGCCCAACAGTTGGCCCACTTGACGCAGATCGCGGATCGGTAGCGGATCCGGCATCGCGGCGAGGAACTCGACCAGGGTGCCGGCGGGGTCGTGCCGGAACTCGGGCAGTCTCTCCTTGGTCAGCATCGCGACGTAGAGGCAGAGCCCGTCGTCGGTCGGGAAGGCGGCCGCGAATTGCGGGTCAAGCATCCAGACCGTGCTGGCGGCCGGGTTGCCCGCGCCTTCGAAGTAGGCGCCGTAAACGAAGCGGCCGTGCGGTCGCGTCTTCGTCTTCACTCCGGCCAGCTCGGCGATAGCGGATTCGCGGCCATCGGCGCCGATCGTGAGCCGCGCTCGCAGCTCGGTTTCGGTCCCGTCGCGCTCGCGAACGGCGACGCCGGCGAACGCATCGCCTTCCCGCAGCAGGAGCTCGGCGCTGTGGCCGAGCAGCAGCTCGACTCCGGGGGTTCCCGCAGCCGCCTCGCGGATCATCGGGTCGAGCAACTCGCGCCGCAGGTTGACTCCTTCGCCACCTCGCTCGGGCGGCGCCTCGATCCAGCCCCAGCGGCTCCAAATCCGCATCCCTGGCCGGATCCCACCCGCCGCCTCGATCGGCTCCAGCAAGCCGAGGCGCTTCAGCGTCGGCACCCCTGAGGCCTGGATCAGGTGCGAGCACATGCGCTTGAAGGCCCCCGGGTCGGGTTGCTTCTCGACGAGCGCCACCCGCGCTCCGGCCCGCCCGAGCAGGATCGCGGTGGCGCAGCCGGCGAGGCTGGCGCCGACGATCACCGCGTCGTAATCGTCAGCCATTTCCCGACTATAGGTCGGCGGAGGGTCCGAACGCTACCCCGGAAAGCCGATTCAGGCAGCGAGCGCGGCCCCCACGGCGGGCAGGTCCCAGAAGGCTCGCAGCGAGGCGATCCGGCCGTCGTTGTCGAGCGCGTAGTTGAAGGCCCCGTCATAGCTGGCGCCGGCGCCGGCGCCGGCGCCGCCGGCGGTGGCGATGGTCACGGTCGCCAGTAGAAGCGCCTCCCCATCCGTCTCCCACTCGCGGCTGACCTCGAACCTGGTCGAGGCGAGGGCGGCGATCGCGTTGTCCCAGAAGGCGGCCAGCGCCTCGCGACCGATCAAGGGCGGCAGGTGGCCGACCGGGTCTTCGACTCGGGCGTCGGCGGCGAAATGATCCAGCCAGTCGTCTCGCCGCCGGTCCTGCACCGCCGCCATCGCTGCTCGCGCCACCTTGGCGGCGCTCGTCTGCTCGTTCATCTCCACTCCCGGGCTCGCATCGACGCCCTGGACGTTACAGTATGTAACGCATGAGTTCAGGTGATACGAAGGCAACCCGCCGCGCCATCCTCGACGCCACCCGGGCGCTGCTCGACCAGCCTGGCGCCGCGACGGTCGGGATGGGGAGGATCGCTGCCGAGGCGGGCTTCTCGCGACAGGCGATCTACCGTCACTTCGGCTCCCGAGCCGGCCTGCTGAAGGCGGTCCTCGTCGACATCGACGAGCGGGCCGGGGCCGCCGCCGCGGTCGAGCGCATCCTCGACGCCGGCCATCCGCCCGCCGTGCTCGACGCGCTGGTCGCCTGGTGGGCCGAGTACGTCGCCGACTTTGCCGGGATCGCCCGCAGTGTCTACGCGGGCCGCGCCGCGGACCCTGATCTGGCCGTCGCCTGGGAGGATCGGATGGAGGCGCTGATGGATGTCTGCCGGCTGGTCGCCGGCCGCTGCGCCGAGGCCGGCCAGTTGCGCGATGAGCTCAGCCGCTCAGCCGCCGCCGAAGTCCTCTGGGGGCTGCTCTCGATCCCGCTCTGGGACCAGCTGGTGGTCGACCGCGGCTGGAGTCACGCTCGGTACGAGAGACGGCTCGGCTTGATGGCCCGGGCGACGCTGCTGGATCCGGACTAGGGTTCCGGTCCTGTGAAGGCCATGCGCATCATCGCCCTGACCGAGGCGACCAGCTTCATCGCATTGCTGATTGCCAGCTATGTCAAACGGACCGGCGGCAGCGAGCTCGGCGTCTCCATCCTCGGCCCGATCCACGGGGCGCTGTTCGTTCTCTACGTGATCTTCGCCCTGAAAATGCGCGCGGAGCTGGGCTGGTCCGCGAAGACGACCTTCTGGGTTCTGGTCGGCGCTGTCGTGCCCTTCGGCGGCTACGTCGTCGACTGGTGGCTGCTGCGAGAGGCGCGGCAAGCGCAGGCATGATCGCCCGGGGGCTGCCGGCACTGGCCGCGGTCCTTCTTGCCGGCTGGGCTGGGGCCCCGGACGTCGCCGTCTCGGCGCCGGCTTTCGATGGCCGGGTCGAACGCATCGATGTCGAGACGCGACAGCGGATGAGCGGTGTCTCCTGGCACCGCGGCTGTCCGGTCGGCCTCGCCGACCTGCGCCTGCTGACGCTCGATCACTGGGGGTTCGACGGTCAGGTCCACCGCGGTCGGCTGGTTGTCCACCGCGACTCCGCCCCCCAAATGCTGCGCGTAATGCGCAAGCTCTATCGGCTGCGCTTCCCGATCCGGCAGATGCGCCTCGTCGACGCCTACGGCGCCGACGACCACCGCAGCATGGCAGCCGACAACACCTCCGCCTTCAACTGCCGCTTAGTCGCGGGCACCCCCGGGGTTTGGTCCGAACACGCCTACGGCAGGGCGATCGACGTCAACCCGATCGAGAACCCCTACGTGACCGACTCCGGCTACGTCTCGCCCCCCGCCGGCGCTCCCTACGCGCATCGCTCGCGCCACGTCCGAGGCATGGTCCACCGTCTCGGCCCGGTGGTGAAGGCGTTCGCCGCTGCCGGCTGGGAGTGGGGCGGCAACTGGCCCTGGCCGCGCGACTACCAGCACTTCTCGGCAACCGGGCACTGAGCACCGCCTAGGCACGGTCTCCTCGGGCCTTTCTCCCGGGACCGCAACTAAGTGACTCCTCCCGCGTTTATTAGCGAACGCAAATATTGAGGCCCAATCTCCTTGCCCACGTGGGTGGGGGAGCGGGGGAACCAATCTTCGGGGCGAACCCACCACGGTGGGAGCGCAACTCCTTCAGCGCCAGCCCGACAGCTAACCCCGCCGGCCGACGAAGGAGGATCGATGACGTCTGCCCGCAAGGCGGCCATCCTGGCCGCGATCTTCACCGCCGTCGCGATGACGGGCGCCGCCGCCGTGCCCGCGCTCGACGGGCCCGTCTCGGCCTGGGCCGCCAAGGGCGGGATCTCGGCCGTTGCCCCGCCCCCGCCGCCACCGCAGACCGCCCCGCCGGGCAAGGCGCTGCTGATGCATGGCCACGCGATTCCGCCGAGCGACGCCCCGCCGGCCATCCAACGGGTAATCCGCGCCGCCAACCGGATCCGCGCCAAGCCCTACGTCTGGGGCGGCGGCCACGGCGGCTGGGAGGCGCGTGGCTACGACTGCTCCGGTGCCGTCAGCTACGCCTTGCACGGCGGCGGTCTGCTCGGTAGCCCGCTCATCTCCGGCTCGATGATGCGCTGGGGCGAGGCCGGTCCCGGCCGCTGGATCAGTATCTACGCCAACGCCGGCCACGCCTACGCCGTGATCGCCGGCCTGCGCTGGGACACCTCCGGCAACACCAGCGGTACCGGCCCCCGCTGGCATCTCGACACCACTCCGCGCGCCGGCTTCGCGGTCCGTCACCCGGCGGGGTACTAGCCACGCGACCCCGGAAGCGCAGCCGACATCCACCACGCCATGGTGGGGTCAATGTCGGCTGCGCCGACCTTGGTTAGGTGAATGGAGGCTGGCAGCGCGGGCACCAGTAGGTGACGCGGTTGGCGTCGCCCTGGCCGCGCGAGGTGATCGGGGTGCGGCAGACCGGGCAGGGGCGGCCGGCGCGATGGTAGACGGCGCCGGGCTGACGGCCGATCGCGACTGCCTCGAGCATCAGCTCGTGGGCGGTGGCAACGACGCGCTCCAGCTCGATTCCGTCAAGGTCGCCGACCCGCCGCCACGGGTCGAGGCGAGCGGCGAAGCAGGCCTCGCTCTTGAAGATGTTGCCGATCCCGGCGAGGAGGCCCTGGTCGAGCAGGGCGTCGCCGAGCTCGCGATCGGGGGCGGCGCGCAGAGAGGCGGCGCTGGTGGCGAGGTCGAAGTCCGGCGCCAGGATGTCGGGGCCGAGCCGAGCTGTCAGCTCACGGCGCAGGCGCGCGGCGGGGAGCACGCGCAGGGTGGGACCGCCGAACTGCACTGCCTCCCAACGCTCGCCGCGCAGTAGTGCCCAGGCGCCGCCGGGTGCCTTGCGCCAGCGAGCGCCCCGCGGGTAGATGTGCCAGGAGCCGTTCATCCCGAGGTGGCTGTGCAGGGCGAGCTCGCCGAAGTCCAGGAAGAGATTCTTGCCCCAGGCCTCCACGCTCTCGAGTGTGCGACCGCTGAGTCGCTCCAGTCCGACGGTTTTTCCTCGCGCGCCGAGCGACGACGCCTCGACCTTTTCGCCGACGAGCGCCTCGCCGATCTGCCTCGCGGCGCGCAGGATCGTGTCGCCCTCCGCCATCGACGGGCTACTGCCCGGTCAGTAGCGGGGCGGAGGTGGAGCGGGAGGCTGGCGCGGGTCCTGCAGCTGTTCCGCCGCCGCGGCTTCGCGGCGCCTGGTTTTTGCCCAGACGGTCTCCTGGAAGAAGGCGATGACGAGGCCGACGGCGCCGGCGATCATCAGGATCAGGCCGACCGTGTCGACGCTGACGCCCTCGATGTGGAGATTGGTGGCGTAGCGGAGAATCGCCCCTACGGCTAGCAGGAAGATGGCGGCGGCAAAGGTCATGGCCTCGCTCTACCCCAGCGGCCGCGAGCCAAACAGCTACGCGCAGCTAACTGCCCGTTGCGGCCTTCTTGACGATGCTCTTGACACGGGTCCGGTCGTGCTTGGAGAGGTTGCCGGGCCGTCCCTTTGACTTGGCGACGATCTTGCGCAGCTCCTTCAGCTCGGCCTCGGTCAGGTTGTCGCTGACTTTGTCCCGCCCCTTCTTGGCCAGCCACAGCGCCGTGGCCCAGACTTTCATCCAAGGGACGCGGCGGATGAGGGAGGTTGCGCCGGGCATGGCCTAAGTCATACCCCAGCGAGGGTGGTCCAAAGCAGCTCCTCGGCGCCGGCGACCTCCTGTGCGGAGGATTCGACTGCGCGCCACAGTTCCGGCCGCGGTTCGTCCCGCTCGCTCGCCGCCTTGAAGGCCTCGGCCAGCTCCGTCCAGCGGGCTCCCGCGGCGGCCGCTAGCGACGCCTCCTCCCGTCCCGCCTCGGCGAGGAAGCGCGCGTACATCGGCCGGAAGGCACCGCCGCCAGTACCGCGACGCTCGATCACCTGGTAGGCGAAGCGGGCGCACCACTGCCAGTCCTCGACCGCCTCGGGCCAGGAGCCCGCCTCGGCGGCGAGCCGGCGCACTGCGGGCAGGCCGGCGAACTCGCCCCAGTCGGGCTCGAGCATCTGCTTCGCCGCCTGCGCGATTGCGGCGGGCACGGCCGCCTCGAGCTGCTCGCGGTCGACGCCGGCGGCGACGGTGAACATGTGGCCTTCCATCTTGAAGGTCGGGTGACCGCTGTGGCGGGCCTTGGCGAGGTTCTCCAACCGCGTCTCCTGCAACTGCTCGAAGCCGGTGTCGGAGAGGTAGGCCAGCTCGTTGTCGTAGCCGGCGAGGACGACCGCGTGGCCGGGGAAATGGGCCGAGTTGCCGTAGTGGTCCAGGTAGTAGAGGTCGGTGAGGAGGAGCACCGGCCGCCCCGCGTCGACTTCCTGTCGCGCCGCCTCCCAGGCGCCGTCGTCGCCGGGCTCGAAGGTGCGCATCTCCAGCGCCGCCCCGGTCAGGTCGCGGAACTCCTCCTCCAGCCGGGCGGTGCGGCCGTTGAACCAGCGCGTGGGGGAGGCGTCGTCGAGAACCAGGTAGTAGAAGCCGGCGCCGGCGCCGAGGCCGAAGGCCATCTCCTCGCTGAGCTGCACCCCGTGGAAGCCGAGCAGGTTGCGCAGCGCGGTCGAGCCGCAGTGGTGGCCGGGAGTGTGGACGTAGCCGGGGACCGCGGGCATGACCGGATACTGACCGACCGGCGACCCGTATCCTGCTGCGCCGATGCGCGACCTCGACCTGACGCTGCTGCGCGCGATGCGCACCCGCGGGCACACGCCCGGGACCGAGGCCGCCGCGAAGGCCCTCGGCAAGGCCGGCAACAACGGCCTCGTCTGGGTCGTGCTGGGGCTTGCGCTCGCCCTGCTCGACCCCGACCGGCGCGAATCGTGGCTGATCTGCGCCGCCCTCGGGCCGGTCGCGATCGGCCTCAATTACGGGATCAAGCTGCTGGTCAAGCGGCCGCGTCCGGTGCTCGAGGGCCTGCCGCCGCTCGGCGGCGCCCCCAGCTCGCTCAGCTTCCCCTCCGCCCACGCCCTCTCCTCGTTCGCGGTGGCGACGGCGATGGTCCGGGTCGACCCGGCCACGGCCGGCGCCCTCGTCGTGGCGCTTGCCCTCTCGCTCGGCCGCCCTTACCTGGGGATGCACTACCCGTCCGACGTCCTCGCCGGCGCCGTCCTCGGCGTCCTCTTGGGCCTGGTCGTGCCGCTCTCGCTGTGATCGGCGGCCGCACATGAAGGTCGGGATCGTCGGGCTGCCGAACGCCGGCAAGTCGACCCTCTTCAACGCCCTGACCAAGGGCGGCGCCCAGACCGGCGATTACCCGTTCACGACGATCGAGCCCAACGTCGCGATCGCCCAGGTGCCGGACGAGCGGCTGGAGGCGGTGGCGGAGACGATCCGCAGCTCGAAGCTGGAACCGGCGACGATCTCCTTCCACGACATTGCCGGCCTGGTCAAGGGCGCCTCCGAAGGGGAGGGGCTCGGCAACCAGTTCCTCGCCTCGATCCGCGAGACCGACGCGATTTGCCACGTGGTTCGCTGTCACGAGGACTCGGGCGTCCCGCACCCCGACGGCCGGGTCGACCCGCTCGCCGACATCGAGACGATCGAGACCGAGCTGGTGCTCGCCGACTACGAGCAGGTCGAGCGGCGGCTGGGCCGGGTCGGCAAGCAGGCGAAGACCGGCGACGCCGAGGCGATCGCCGAGCTGGGCTGGCTGCAGGAGGTGTTTGAGGCACTGGGGGCGGGCCGCCCAGCCCGCTCGATCCCCGTCCCCGAGGCCGCCCCGCACGCAGCCCGCAACCTCCAGGGCCTGACCACGAAGCCGATCCTCTACGTCGCCAACGTCGACGAGGGCGACGCCGAGGTGCCGCAGGTGGTCGCCGACCATGCTGCCGCCGGCAACGCCGGGGCGGTCGCGGTCAGCGCCCGGATCGAGGGCGAGCTGGCCGAGCTCGATCCCGAGGAAGCCGAGGAGATGCGCGAGTCATACGGGGTCGAGGGATCCGGCCTGGCGCGCCTGGTTCGCGCCGCCTACGACCTGCTGGAGCTGATCACCTTCTTCACCGCCGGCGAGGACAAGGAGGCGGTGGCGCGGCCGCTGCGCCGCGGTGCCACCGCGCTGGAAGCGGCGGGCACGATCCACACCGAGATCATGGAAGCCTTCGTCAAAGCCGAGGCGATCGGCTGGCGGGAGCTGGTCGAGTGCGGTGGCTACGCGCCGGCCCGCGACAAGGGCCTGCTGCGCATCGAGGGTCGCGACTACGTCGTCGCCGACGGGGATGTGATCACGATCAAGGTCTGATTGCCAAGTCGATGCTCGCGGTTGCGTCGGAGGCCCTCGGTAAAGTCCTTTGTGACGTTATTGACGGTCTATGGAACTTGCCACCCAAGATAGTCGAGAGCCGCTCCAGCTTCCCGCCTACACGCGGTATCTGGGCCTGCGCGATTATTTCGCGATCGTCAGCGACGTCCTCGATGCTCCCGTAGAGGAGCTCGCCACCGAGGCGGTTATAGAGCGCGCCAAACGGGCCCTGGACGCGCCGGCGGCAGAGGATCGCAGCAGCATCGAGCCGAATCGAGACCTCTACCCGTCGCTCTCGGCAAAGGCGTTTGCCATGTGTAGGCGACTGCTTGTGACTCCACCGCTTCCGGACGAAGCAGCGAAGGTCGCCTTCAAGTGCCTCGACACATTCTTGCGATGGAACGGAAGCAAGTGGATGGAGCTGCCGCTCCTCACCGTGATTCGCTTCGACGAGTTCGTTCGCCAACCCGACATGATCGGGCGCCTGGCTGCCGTCATGCCGAACCTCGTCGCCGAGGTCGCTCAGCCCAAATCGAGGATCCCCGCCTCGCAGGGCTCTCTGTTTGGCGCCCCCCTAATTGAGCCGGCCGAGGTCTACATGGCCGGGCCCGTGCGCGAGCTGGGCAAGGCGGATAGACAGCTGCTGAACGAGTTGAGCAGAGAAGTCGAGGTCGCTTTGGCAGAGGTGGACGCGGAAACCGAGACGCCGTTTCCGGTCCGCTTCGAGCACCCCAGCGTGAGGCTTTCTCGTGAGCAGCACGAGAACCTTTCGAGCCAGGCGCTTTGGGAGATGCTGAGTGGTGAGATCGTCCACGGTGCGAGCGCCCTCGTGGTCATCGATCTGCCGCGGCGGGCCGCCGGCGTGGGGGCAATTACCGAGCTCGACCTGTACAGCCTCCAGGATGGGCCGATCCTCTATGTCAGGTCGCGCCGGGCCTCGCACAGCCGGCTGCTCGACGGCCGCGAGAAGGAGCTGGATATCGAGATGGTCGAGTTCGATCAGCCACAGGAGATAGCCGGCCTGATCAAGGAGTGGGTCGTGAAGAGGAGGTCGGCAATTCACAGTGCGGCGCGCCGGCGGCAGGATCGGGAGTTCAGCTTCCGTCCCCTGCAGCGTCGTCTCGAGATGGCCTGGACGCGTGCACAGTTGGTCCAGCGCGTTCTCAGCGCGGATGCCGCGGGCATGACCCGCGAGGCGATGAGCCGTGTGGTGACGAGCTCGGCGATGCTCGCCGTGCTTCCCGTCCACAGGCTTCAGGGGGTATGCCGTGAGCTGAACGTCTCGATGGAGCCGCTGCTTTCCCCTGTGCCGGGCGGTTCGCAGGAGCGCCGCCGTGGTCCCGACATGGCCACGCTGCTGCAGGCGGCGGAGGAGAACGGCTGGCCCCGGAGCAAGATCATGCGAGTCCGCGAGGAGGCGCTCAGGCGGACCAGGCTGAGCAGTCTGGCGGCGCGGGGAGATCCGCTCGAACCCGAGGACTGGGTGCAACTTGCCAATGAACTCGGAAACTGACTCGGTAGACAAGCTCGCCGCCTGGGTACTGCGCCAAACGGGAACGACCAAGACGCCGGTTCCGGTCGACCGGCTAGCGCTCCGGCTCGGCGTGGATCGCATCGTCAGGAAACCCCTCGACGGGGACGACGGGCGGGTGGGAGTTCTCGACGGCAGGCTCGTTGTCTGGGTCCGCCCCGATGCCCCGCTGGTGCGGCGGCGCTTCACGGTTGCCCACGAGATCGGTCACCTGCTCCTCGCCGACCCGTCGCTGGACCAGCGTGCCATCCGACGAGCACGAGGCTCGGACACGGAGGAGCGTTTCTGCGACCGCTTTGCGGAGGCGCTGCTGATGCCAGCCGATCGGCTGCGGGCCATGTACTCGGATCAGCCGCAGGATCTCGACACCCTCCAGCGCTGTGCGGCCCTGTTTCAGGTGTCTCAGGCTGCGGCTCTGTTGCGCCTGCGGAGTTGCCTGGGCTGGAGCCGCTCGCTGCTGCGCTGGACGGCCACCCGGGAGGGGATGTCCCTGGCTTCCGTGACCGGCTGGGAGCCCGAGCCGCGTGCCACGGTCCGCAGCGCCAGTGCCACCCGGGACGTAGTGGAGCTGGCGCTGGGGGATCGAAGTGGAAAGGCGGTCTGGTTACCCCTGAGCGTGCAGGGAGAGGAGATCGAAGTCAGGACGGAATTGGCGCCTGCTCGTTCAGGGGGGGTGGCTTTGGTCGATCTCTCGAGACGCCGGTTCGCCGTCCCACCCACTCCATCTCCTGCCCGCCGGACCGTCTTGTCGCCCCGGCTGAAGCCAACTCGCCCCGTTCGGATTGCTTGACGATATTGACGCTGTATACTGCTGCAGGAACAAGCGAGTACGAGGAGCGATGAGCCCCACGGGCAACACGAAGCGGAAGACCCAGCGAGCTAAAAAACGACCAAAGAAGGTCTCCGTTGCCATTTCGGAAGCTCAGCTGGGAGATCTGGAGAAGGCTCTAGCCGAAGAAGGACTTCAGGAGTCCGCTGTCCATGAGCCGTTGATGGTGAAGGGCCTTGCGGCCTATGGCAGGGAGCTGGTGGAGTACCTCGGCGAGGATCGCGGGGTCGAGGAGGACTGCGTAATCGCCGCAAGCTCGGCTTCCGCCCAAGCGGCGGCGATCCTGCTGAATACGAGTCCCGCCCGACATGAGCTCCTCAGCACCCTTTCGCCGATGCGGCGGCAGTACGTCGAACGAGCGCTCGAGAGCGTGACGGGCCTGTTGACCAGCGCGGCTTTGGGCGCCGCTGTCTCCAACAAAGAGCTGGAGGCTCAGGCGCAGACTGCCGTGGATGCCTTCAGGGTGCTCGTGCTTGGAAATGCGAGCCAGCTGCGGTCGCTTGTCGATGCTCTGGATCCGAGCGTCGAAGACGAGATCGAAAACGAAGAGGCAGAAGCGCGAGGCCGCCTTCGGTTGCAGGCGATGTACAGGGAGATCATCGCCGAGTCGTACTCTGTGGCCGAACTGAGCAAGTGGAGACTTTCTCGCCAGCGCCTCAAACAGCTGAGAGATGCCGACAAGCTCTTTGCCCTGGAGGTGCCTTACTTCAAAGGGCTGCTGTATCCCCGCTGGCAGTTCGAACCGAGCATGAAGCCGAGGCAGCTGATGTCAGTGCTGATTCAGACCGCCCGCGAGTCTGGGCTCGACGCGATCGGATTTCACAGGGTGATGACCAACCCCGCCGCGGGCGGAGGAACCAAGCCGGCTGACCTCCTCGAGGAAGGGAAGGTGGAGCTGGTGCTGGGGATTTTGAAGGCAGCGGATCGCTGAGGGCGCAGTAGTGTAGGTAAGGATGCCTGGCAGGGCGATCCATCCTCGTGTGCCTTTTCCCCCGAAGGAGCCTCCTTCGCCCCTGCCGGAATTGGTGGAGGTAACAGTCGAGAAAGCGTGGAGGTTGCACTCCGACGAGAACCCGCTGAGGGTCTCCGTTCACCCCACGGGTAGGTTTCGCTTCGATGCCCCTACGGGCGAGTACGCGGTCACCTACGCCAACCTGGACCAGTACGCGTGCTTCGCCGAGGTCTATGGCGACGAGCAGGAGATACCGCCCACCCAGGTCGACAGGAGGTTGAGCTTCTTGACCTCCGCAAGGCCCTTGCGGTTGATTCAGCTGGACGACGGCCCGCACTGGTCGAGCTTTGGCCTCGATATGAGCATCTGCAGCTCGGTCGACTATGCCCGCACGCAGCTTTGGAGCAAGAGGCTGCACGAGTGGTACCCGGACGCCGACGGGATTCGGTACCTAGGGCGGCACGCGGGGGTCAGCCAGAACCTTTGTCTCTACCTGGATCGATGCGCGGACGCAATGAGCGCGGAGCTGGAGGGAAGGCTGGGCGAGCTTCGGTCGCTGGTGATGAAGGCGGCCGACGTATGGAGCCTGGCTCCGCGGATCTTCGATTCCGAAAGCCCGTCGACGCCGCTCTGACCCGCCTTCGGCGGGTCGCTCAGTAGCTGCAGTCCTTGGCGACGCCGCCGACGTACTGCAGCGGGCCGATCTGTTCCGGGGCGCCGCCGGAGTCAGACTGGTTGGCGCCGGTGACGACGCCGCTGTCGGAGACCGACCATTCGAACAGGTTGTAGTGGCCGTACCAGCCGACGATCTCCTGGATCAGCCAGGAGCCGTCGGGGTTGACTTTCGCTTTCTGGACGCCGTATTCGCCGACGCTCTTGACGTCTGAGCCCGAGGTCGGTCGCAGCCAGCACTGGTAGAAGGTGGCGTCGGTCGAGTGGCTGTAGCGGTTCTCGAAGCCGCCGCAGCTGGGCCAGCCGGTGACGCAGTCGGTGAAGGTCGAGTTCGGCAGATACGGTTTCAGCCACTCCTTCGCCTCGGCTTCCTCGAGCGTCTTACCCGGGTCCGGGAAGAGGCCGTGATTCTCTGGAGGAAGCGCGCAAGACGTGCTCGCCCGGCACATTTTCGGCGGCTTTTTCTTACAGACTTTGACTTTCTTGCCGTTCTTGGTGACGGTGACGAGCTTCTTGCCTTTCGGGCATTTTTTGCCTTTGGCTTTGCCTTTCTTCGAGGCGGCGGCCGGGGTGGTCGCGGAGGCGGTCGCGGAGACCAAAGCGATCGAGCCGATCATGGCGGCGATGACTACCAGCGGGAAGAGGCGGCGAAGAGTCGTCATTCGCGGCAGGGTACCGGGGCAACCGATGTCGATCAACCGGCCTCTCGCCGAGCCGGGCTAGAGTCTTGCCGCTATGGACGAAGGGGCGCGGTTCCCGCGGGTCGGTGCCAAGGCCGGCCACTACGAGAGCTTCTACATAAAGGCCTGCCGGCCGGGCGGTGGCCAGGGGATCTGGATCCGCCACACGGTCCACAAGCGCCCCGGTGCCGAGCCCAACGCCTCGATCTGGTTCGTCCTCTTCGATCGCGAGGCCGAGGGCCCGCGGGCAACCAAGGTGACGCTGCCGCCGAGCGAGCTCTCGGTCCCGCCCGGTTCGTGGATACGGGTTGGCGAGACCGAGATCGGACCTGGCTTCGCCCGGAGCGGTGCGCCTTTGTCCCGGATAGCGGGACTAAAGCGCACCGTGGCGAAGGCGATGCCGGTTTCCTGGGACCTCACCTTCTCTGGCGACGCCGAGCCCTGCCGCTACCTGCCGGCGGACTGGCTCTACGAGGCGCCGCTGCTGCGGACCAAGTTCGTCGCCCCCTATCCGGTGGCGAGCTTCGACGGCCGCCTCGAGGTCGGCGGCGAGACGATCGACGTCTCCGGCTGGCCGGGAATGATCGGCCACAACTGGGGTAGCGAGCACGCCGAGCGCTGGGTCTGGCTGGAGGGGACCGGCTTCGCCGGCGGCGCCCCCGGCGACTACTTCGACGCCGGCGCCGCCCGGGTCAAGCTCGGCTCCCGCACTTCTCCCTGGATCCCCTCGGGGATGCTGGTGCTCGATGGCGAGCGGCACCGGCTCGGCGGCCTCGGGGCGATCCGCTCTGCCTCGATCGAGGAGTCGGCAGGCGCTTGTCAGTTCGTCCTCCCCGGCAAGGACGTCGTCGTCCGCGGCCGGGTCTCGGCGCCGCCGAAGGACTTCGTCGGCTGGGTCTACGCCGACCCCAAGGGCCCCGAGCACAACACGATCAACTGCTCGGTCGCCGACCTCGAGCTGACCGTCGAGCGGCCGGGGCTGCCGGCCCGCGAGCTGAAGGTCGAGGCCGGCGCCGCCTATGAGCTGGGGATGCGCGAGACCGACCACGGGATCCCGGTCCAGCCCTTCGCGGACGGCTGAGCGTGAACGCTGGGACCCGCCGTTACTGGCCAGTTTGGTTCGCGGTGGTGCCGATCCTGGCGTGGGCGTTCGTCCGCGGCTTCGGTCTCGACGACGGTTCGCTGCTGGCGCCGCTGATGGCGTTCACTCCATACGCGGCGATCGCGGCGCTGCTGATCACCGGGCTCGCCGTCGCCCTCGGCAACTGGGCTGCGTCGGCGGTCACCGCGATCGCGACCCTCTGCCTGGCCACCGCCGTCCTGCCCCGGGCAATCGGCGACGGAACGGCGAGCGCCGCCGGGCGCGAGACCTTCGACGTCCTCTCCGCCAATATCTACCGCGGCAACGCCGACCCCGAGGCGCTGGTCGAGATGGTCGAGCGGCTCCGCCCGGACCTGCTGGCGATCCAGGGGATGACCCCTCCCTTCGCGGCCCGCCTGCGCGCCGCCGGGATCGACCGCCTGCTGCCGGAACGCCGGCTCGCGGTGGACATCGAGCGACCGAAGATGCCCGGCCGCGGCATCTACTCGCGGCTGCCGCTGCGAGGGCTGGGCGAGTTCGGCCCGCTCGACCTGAGGACGCTGGGGGCGCGGGTGCGGCTGCCGAGCGGCCGCGAGCTGCGGGTCGTCGACGTCCATCCCCACACTCCGAAAGTTGGCCACATCGACAGCTGGCGGCGTTCCCTGGAAGGGATGCCCAGCGCCGGTACCGGCGCACCCTGGGTGCTGGTCGGGGACTTCAACGCCACCCTCGACCAGTCCGAGCTGCGCGACGTGGTCGACCGCGGCTACCAGGACGCGGGCGAAGTCGCCGGCAAGGGCCTCGAGCCGACCTGGCCCCAGGGTCGCGACGACCTACCGCTCCTGGTCACGATCGATCACGTCCTCGCCGATCGCCGCCTCGGCGTCGTCGAGTACTCGGTCCTGCCTCAGCCCGGCAGCGACCATCGGGCGGTCCACGCGGTGCTGGCGCTGCCTACCGAGCCGCGCTGACGACCTTCTCGAACCGCATCCAGGTGTCGTAGCCGCCGAGCGCGATCTGCAGCTGTTCGCCGTCGACCGTGGAGACGCCGCCGGTTCCGAGCAGCCTCGCCTCGACGATCCGCGGCGAGACGCCGCGCTTGGTCACGACGACCTTCTTCAGGGCGCCGTCGAGGTAGGCGGCCAGCCGCGCGCTGATCTCCGGCCCGCTGAAGCGCAGCGTCCACTTATGCAGCGGGCAGTGGTAGTCGTAGGGGTCGGGGACGCCCTGCAGGTAGGGAACGGCGTCGCCGCCGAAGACGTTCTGGATGCTCTCGGTGTGGCCGCCGGAGCAGGCTGAGAAGAGGGTCTGGGCAATCTCGCCGCCGTACTGGACGACCTGGCCCTTGGTCGCGTCGGCGGCCGCGTTGGTCTGGGCGGTCTCGCTGGCGAGGCCCTCGTAGACCTGGCTGCGGGTGTCGTTGTAGAGGTCGAAGCCGTTGCCGCCGACGCTGGTGGTGAGGGCGAAGGAACGCGAGGCGACGGCCTGGGCTTTCAGCTCGGCGGTCGGCCAGGAGGGCGGCGACTCGTTGGGGATCACCCCCTTCACGTACTGGTCGACGGGCAGGGCGTTGACGACGTTGAGCGAGCCGGCCGCTTCCTCGGTCGGCACCGCCTCGAGGGCGCCGCGGTAGGTGCTGACGCCGGCGATCGAGACCCGCCCGTTGCCGGTCGCGCGCAGTCGCCGCCCGCAATCGGCCAGCGGTTTGCCGCCACTGCTGCGCAGCCGTACCGTCTTGCCGACCCGGTGCGCCTGGTAGATCCGCCCGCTCTCCAGCTCGACGCCGCAGGCCCCGATGGCGCCGCTGAAGTTGACGTCGGTGGGAGAGATGTCGACCAGGACGCGGACCAGGCGCGGCTTCTCCAGGATGCCGACCGTGGTTCCCCTGTAGTAGTGGCCGAGGATGAAGCGATAGTCCTTGCCCTCCAGGGCGAAGCCGTAGGCGCCGTAGGCGCTCATCCCGATCCCGTGCCCGAAGCCGCGCCCATGCACGACCCAGCTGACGGCAGCGGAGGCGCCGGCGGGCAGCACCGAGGCCAGGCTCAGCAGCAGGGCGATCAGGATGGCGGTCTGTCGGGCTCGCATCTCTGGGAGAACAACTTCGAGATGGACGAGTCGCGGCCTGCTCTACCCTGTTTCGAGATGGCGACGCAGGCGATTGACGCGGTCGACCACAAGCTTCTCGCCGCTGGCGAGTGGAGCGAGAGCGACGAGTGGAGTGAGGTCGTCAGCCCCTACGACGGCAGCGCGGTCGGGCGCGTGGCGCTCGGCGACGCCGGCACCGTCGACCGCGCCGTCCGGGCGGCCCGCGCGGCCTTCGAGACGGCCGACTTTCCCCAGCACGAGCGCGCCGCGGTGCTGGACCGCGCCGCCGGGCTGGTCGGCGAGCGGGTCGATGAGCTGGCGCTGACGATCTCCGCCGAGGCCGGCAAGCCGTTGAAGACGGCGACGGTCGAGGCCCAGCGCTGCGTCGACACGCTGACCTTCTCCGCGGTCGAGGCCCGCAAGCTGAGCGGCGGCACGGTGCCGATGGACGCCTCCCCATCCGGCGCCGGCAAGCTCGGCGTGATGCTGCGCGTCCCCTACGGGGTGGTTGGCGCGATCAGCCCCTTCAACTTTCCGCTCAACCTCGTCGCCCACAAGCTCGGGCCGGCGATCGCCGCCGGCAACGCGGTCGTCCTCAAGCCCGCCGGCCAGACGCCGATCTCAGCCCTGAAGCTGGCCGGAATCCTCGTCGAGGCGGGCCTGCCAGAGGGCTGGCTCAGCGTCGTCCCCGGTCCCGGCGGCGAGGTCGGCAACGCAATCGTCGAGCACGAGCTGACCGCGGCACTCAGCTTCACCGGCTCGGCCAAGGTCGGCTGGGACATCCGCAGCCGGGTCCCTCACAAGAAGGTCAACCTGGAGCTGGGCTCCAACGCACCGCTGATCGTCAACAGCGACGGCGACTGGGAGACCGCCGCCGACAAAGCCCAGATCCACGCCTTCTCCCACGCCGGCCAGAGCTGCATCTCGATTCAGCGGATCCTCGTCCACGAGGACGTCGCCGACGCCTTCACCGAGCGTCTCGTCGCCAACGTCGCCAAGCTGAAGGTCGGCAATCCGTTCGACCAGGCGACCGATGTCGGGCCGCTGATCACGCCCGGCGACCGCGACCGAGTCAAGGACTGGATCGACGAGGCGGTGGCCGGCGGCGCCGAGCTGCTGGTCGGCGGGGAGCTGGTCGACGAGGGCCGCTGCCTCGCCCCGACCCTGCTCGCCTCACCGTCCAAAGACGCGAAGGTCTGGTGCGAGGAGATCTTCGGCCCGGTGGCGACGATCGACCGCTACGCCGAGTTCGACGAGGCGCTGGCCCTCGCCAACGACTCCAAGTTCGGCCTCCAGGCCGGCGTCTTCAGCCGCGACATCGGCCGCGGCCTGCAGGCCGCCCGCACCCTCGAGTTCGGCGGCGTCCTTATAAACGAGGTCCCGACCTTCCGCGCCGACCAGCAGCCCTACGGTGGCGTCAAGGACTCCGGCAACACTCGCGAGGGTCCCGCCTTCGCCATCCTCGAGCTGACCGAGGAGCGCTTCGTCACGTTGCAGGGCTGACGCGGCGATCGCTCCGCACGCGTCCGCGGCGACCAATCCGCTCGGCCTGACCACGCTCGAACAGCGGATCGCCCCTGACGGCGTCGCCGGCTTCAACCAGCTCGGGGTCGGCCCTGGGCAGGACTACGTGGTTCGCGAGGACGGCTTCGGATCGGCGCTGATCGCCGACCCACGTCGCTCGGCCGCGGCACCGTCAAAGGCTGCGAGCGGGTCGTGCGACCCAAGCGCAACTAGATCTCGCCGAGCTACTCGTGCGGACGGGCCATCTTCCGGTGGTTGAGAGCCTCGTCGAGAACCGACTCCTCGACGCCCTTCTCCAGCGCCACCTCGCGCAGCAACCTACCTGAGCTCGCCGCCTCCTTGACGATCTCGGCGGCGCGGTCGTAGCCGATGTGGGGGTTGAGCGCGGTCGCCGTCGCCAGGGTGGCCTCGGCGTGGCGCTCGGTCATCTCCTCGTTGGCCTCGAGGCCGGCGACGCATTTCTCGTCGAGCAGGCGCGAGGCGGAGGCCAGTAGCTTGATCGAGTCGAGCAGGTTGCGGGCGATCAGCGGTACCCGCACGTTGAGCTCGAACTGGCCCTGGCTGCCGGCGACGGTGATCGCGGCGTCGTTGCCGATCACCTGGGCGGCGACCTGGATCACCACCTCCGGGATCACCGGGTTGACCTTGCCAGGCATGATCGAGGAGCCCTTCTGTAGCTCCGGCAGGCGCAGCTCGGCGAGGCCGGCGCGGGGGCCGGAGCCCATCAGCGCCAGGTCGTTGGCGATCTTGTTGAGCGAGACGGCGTAGACCTTGAGCGCGCCCGAGAGCTCGACCAGGGAGTCGCGGTTGCCCTGCGCCTCGAAGCGGTCGAGTGGCTCGGAGATCGCCAGACCAGTCTCGGCGCCGAGCTTCTCCAGCACCTTGGCGGCGAACTCGGGGTGGGTGTTGAGGCCGGTGCCGGTCGCCGTGCCGCCGAGCGGGATCTGGCCAACCCGGCGCAGCGTCGCCTCGACCCGCTGGATGCCGAGCCGGACCTGCGCCGCGTAGCCGCCGAACTCCTGGCCGAGGGTGACCGGGACCGCGTCCATCAGATGCGTGCGGCCGGCCTTGACGACGTCGGCGAACTCCTCCGCCTTGCGCTCCAGGGCTGACTGTAGGGCGCCCATCGCCGGCAGCAGATCGTGGGTCACCTCGCCGAGCGCCGCCAGATGGACGGCGGAGGGGAAGACGTCGTTGGAGGACTGCCCCATGTTGACGTGGTCGTTGGGGTGGGCCCCGTCGCCGGCCAGTTTGGCGAGAACCTCGTTGGCGTTCATATTCGAGGAGGTGCCGGAGCCGGTCTGGAAAACGTCGACTGGGAACTGGTCGTCGTGCTCACCGGCGGCGACCGCGGCGCCGGCCTCGGCGATGCGGTCGGCGACGTCGCCGTCGAGCAGGCCCAGCTCGCCGTTGACCTCGGCGGCGGCTGCCTTGACCCGCCCGAGCCAGCGCACGACCGGCACCGGCACCCCCTCGCCGGAAACCGGGAAGTTGTCAACGGCCTTGGTGGTCTCGCCACCCCAGAGCTGCTCAGTCACGTCTTGCCTCCGTCGAAAGTTCGTTGGTCCCGCAGCGTATTCGGCGCGGGAAGCGGGCGGCGGCGCGGTCGCAGATGGATTAGGGTCCCCTAACGATGAAGCCCGATGATCCAGTCAGCCAGGGCGCCACGCGCGCCATCGACCACCTCAACGAGGACCATCCCGAAGCCCTGCTCGACATGGCGCGGACGATCGGCGACTGCCCGCAGGCGACTGCCGTCCGCTGCCTCGACGCCGACCGCACCGGTCTCGACCTAATCGCAACCACGCCCGACGGCGAGGTCGAGGTGCGCGTCCCCTACGACGAGCCGATCGAGGAGCCGGCCGGCCTGCGCAAGGCGACCGTGGTCCTCGCCAAGCGCGCCCAGGAGCAGCTCGGCGAGGAGACGGCGCAGCCTTCGATCAAGGCTGTCTCAGAGCACTAGCCGTAGTTCCTGCGGCTCCGAGCAGGGCTCGGGCGGAGGTAAGGCCGAGCAGCGCCTGCGCCGTGGTCCAGACCGGGGTCGGCGCCGTTTCCGGCCCATAGGAGATCGAGCCGTTGCGCCGGCCGCGCGCGGCGAGGTAGTCGAGCGGAGTGAGGCCGGCCGCGGTGCGGGTGTCGCGGGGGCCGAGGCCGGCGACCCGCAGGGCGACCAGGCCCAGGCCGGTGCTCTGGGCATTCGACTCGCCGCCTGGCAGCGAGGGGAAGCCGCCGTCGGCGGCCTGGGCGGTGCGGACGAAGCCGGCGGCCCGTGCCGCGGCGCCCCCGCGCCCGCAGCGGGCGAGCGCCCAGGCGGCGAGGCTGGTGCTGTCGACGTCGGGCGCGATGCCCGGCCGGTAGCCGAAGCCGCCGTCGGCTCCCTGGGCGGAGGCCAGCCAGCCGCAGAGACGGCGCTGGTCCTGCGCCGTCGCGAGGACGGCGAGCGCCGTTGCGTTGACATCGCCGGCCAGGGAGCCGTCTGCTCGCCGTTCCCCAAAGCGGTCGCCGAGGAGCGCCCGCGTTGCCGCCGCGCTGCCGCTTCCACGCCGCAGCGCCAGCGCCAGCGCAGCCCACTCCTCGCCACCGCCATGGTGGGTGCGGAGGAACGCGGCGGCGCGGGCGGCCAGCCGCCGCAGCCGGGCCGGCGAGGTATTGGCGACGGCGTCGCCCCGGCCGGTCACGCTGCTTCCGGGCTCCGCCGCGCCGTCGCCCGCCGCGGTGCCGGGCCCGCCGGGCCCGAACAGCGGGCCGTAGCTGAAGCGGACGCTGTCGCCGTCGGCTACCCGAGCCAGGCAGCCGCCGCTGGCGAAGCGGCCGTTGACGGTCAGCGACCAGTAGAGATCGGGGGGCGCCGAGGCGCGGGAGCCGATGCGGTCGACGAGGAAGTCGCGGAAGCTCGGGTCCCAGTTGCCGCGCCAGGAGACGCCGGCGCCGCGCAGGGCGTCGTCCAGCGCTCCGGTGGCGGTTGGCGACGGGCCCCCCGAGGAGGGGCCGAAGCAGGGATGGGGACCGCTGCCGTCGCTGCCATCGACGGGGTGCGCCGACGTTGTCACCGTGCCTTCGAACAGCGGAGCCGGGTCGAGGGCGCTGCCGACTTGGACGCTGACGACGGCGGCGCCGGCGGGCGCTGCCGCCACGGCCGCAAACGCGACCATGGCGGCGAGCAGCGAGAGCCTTCGCCTCAAGCGGCGAGGAACCGCTTGCCGTGGGTGACCCGCACTGAGCCGTCCTCGCCGCGGGTGACCGCGGTGAGGCGCAGCTTCAGCCGCCGGCCGGAGGCCAGCCCCTGGCGCAGCACCCGGTTCGGCGCGACCGCGACCGACCCCTTCGCCCCGGAGCCGAGCTGGAAGCCCGCAGCTCCGCCGAGAACGAGGTCTCCGTTGGCGCCGCGGAACTGGACCGCGACAGTGCCGCGGCAGCCGGCGGCGCCGAGGCCGCGCGGGCAGCGCAGGCCAACCGTGACGCGATCATCGCTCCAGTCGAGACTACGCAGGGCGACGCGAGCGCCACCAGCCTTGTTGCGGCGCGGCTTGCCGAGCGGTGGCACCGTCGTCTTGGGAGCCGGATCCGGGTTGGCGACCGTTGCCGCGTAACGGAGGAAGACGAGGTCGCCGAAGCCGATCGGCTGCCTCAGCTTCGCCACCGGCGGCGAGCCGTCGACGCTTGCGCGCCAGCCGTAGTTGCCGTTGCCGGCGGCGCCGTTGAGCGAGCTGACCACGGTGCCGCCGCTGTCGCTTTGCGCCGCGAACCCGGCGACGCAGCCGGCCGGAGTCGCGGCGTCGCCCAGTACTTGCTCCAGGGTCGAGCCGGAGGCGACGTCGACCCTGCACATGCGGACGTCGTCGGCCGCCGCGCCGTGGTCGATCACCAGCGTGATCGGCACCGTGGTGCCGTCGGCGACTACCGGGGCCGGGCGCACCGCGGGACTGGTGCCGTCGGACCGCGCCGGCGGCGAGCTCGAGAAGGCGACACCCATCAGCGGCCGCACCGAGCTGTAGGTCTCGAAATTGCCGCCGTCGAATTCATCGGTCCAGGCAAAGTGGCCGTCCGGCTGCTGCATCGAGAGCAGGTAGTCGAACCCGGTCTTGCCGCTGGCCGTCGTCCAGTCCAGGCCTTGCGGGTCGATCCCGCACTGGACCAGGCCACTGAGGACCCAGGCGGTGGTATCGGTGTTGACGCCGATCCCGAACGGCGGCGGTGCGGCGAAGCCGCCGGTCGCCGCGTCCTGGCTGGCGTGCAGCAGCGCCAGCGCCTGCTGCAGATCGGCGTCCCCGAGGCCGACCCCGGCGGCGCAGAAGGCGGCGAGCGCGGAGCCGGTCATGTCGATGTCGGCGGTCGCCCCGGGGGAGGAGCTCCAGCCCCAGCCGCCGTCGGCGAGTTGCTTGGTCCGCAGGTAGTCGACGCTCTGCCGCAGCAGCGGCTGCGGCGCGCCGGCCTGGTGCAGGGCGAGGACGCCGAAGATGTCGTCGTTGAGCAGGCTGGTGTCGCCGATCTGGGTGCCGTCGAACAGTTCGGCGACGCGGGCGACGAGGTTGCCCTTCTTCGTGTCGGTGACGGCGGCTAGGCGCGAGGCCTGGATGCCGCCGGCGACCCCGGCGAGGATGCCCCGCTCGGCGTCGGTCGCGGCACCGCCGGGCCCGCTCGCCTGCCATTCGTCCAGGTAGAACGCCTGGGCGCTGGGGTCGGCGAGCGAGGTGCTGACGTCAGCGGCGTTGAGCCCGACCGCGGCCAGGGCGGTCATCGCCCAGTCGCTGCCGAGGTCGCCGCTCGCCTGCTGGTTGGCCTCGAACCAGGTGGCGCCGCGCTCGGCGGCGTGCTCGGCCGCGGCCGGGGTCACGTAGGCGCCGGCGTTGCCGGCGGTGGCGGCCATCGCCACCAGGATCAGGGCCAGGGCGCTGAGGACGCGCCGGGGTCGTCGGGGGAACTCGTTGTGCGGCGTCATCTCGCCGCCTCCTTTCTGAGGGCGGTGACGCTCGCCTGGGGCGAGGGGGACGACCGCCGTTTCGCGAGGGGAACTGCGGCCGGCACCGCGCCGACCACCCTCGCCTCGATCTCTTCAACTTCGAACTGCTCGCCGGCGCCGATCCAGACCCGCACCCGCACCGTCGTCGCGACGCCGAGCAGGGCGGCAGCCCCACGGCCCGAGAGCCGCACCGACAGCGGCGCGCTCTCGCCTGGGCCGAGGCTGGCCGGAGCCAGTACCCAGGCCCCATAGCGGCGGCCGGCGATCGCCAACCGCACCCGCCGCGCCGCCTTTACCTGGCAGGGGACGGCGGCGTTGCAGGTAAGCGTCGCCAGCGCCGCGGCTCGGTCGCGGCCAAGCGCCCGGGCGCCCGTGAGAGCGACGGCCGAGCTGGTGCTCGACGACTCGGAGAGCGGCGGCGCCGGGATGCCGGTTGGCTCCGGACTCGGTTTGCCGCTGGCAGTGGGAACGGTCGCCGCTGCCGTCAGCGGCACCGTCACCGGCGCCGCGAGACCGTCGAGCGTCAGTTGCAGCCGCGCCGCCCGCCCGCCCGCCCTCGGCTCGGTGGGGGAGAAGGAGACCGCGACGGCGCAGCCTTCGCCGCGCGCCAGCGCCACCCCGACACAGCCGTCGTCACCGAGCTGGAACTCGCCGCGGTCGGCTCCCTCCACCCGCACCGCGGCGATCGTCAGCGCTCTCTTGTCGGTGCTGGTGAACTCGATCTCGCGCGGGGCGCCGGCCGTGCCAACCTGCTGGTTTCCGAACGCCGCCGCGCTTGGGGACGGAGCTAGGTGCGCGGACCCGTATAGGGCGGCTTCGAGGCCGAGCAGGGCCTGGCCGCTGCTGGCGCGGAAGCCGTCGCGCTGGGGGGTGGCGATCCCGTAGTGCAGCGCTTCCTTCAGCCCCGCCAGCGAGGGAGCGACTGCCCCCAGGTCCGCCTTTGCGGCGCCGTCGCCGGCGTAGGCGGCGACGATCTGCAGCGAGGAGAGATAGGCCGTTGCATGCTCGGCCGCCGCGGTCTCCCCGGCGGCAGCGAAGGCCCGCGCCGCGAGCGCGGTCAGCTCGACGCTGGCCGCTTCCGGTTGGCCGCTGACGGGGGCGGCGAGGACCGCCCCGTCGGCTCGCTGGAAACCGGCGAGCCAGACGCTGGCGCGGCTGATCGGCTCCTCGGGGCCGGCGCTGCCGCTGTCGCGGGCGGCGGCGAGGGCGAGGGTCGCCAGCGCCGTCTCGCCGCGCAGCGTCGCGGCGGTGGTGAGGGGAGAGGAGAAGGACCCGTTCGCGAGCTGGGTCGAGCGCAGGTAGTCGACGGCGGCGCCCGGGACGCCGCCGCTGCGCGCCAGTGCCAGCACCGCCTGCGCCTGGATGTTGACCGTGATCGGGGTGTGCGCGTAAGTCGGCACCCCTTTTTTCAGCGAGCGGTTCTGGACTTTGCCCTCGACGCCGGAGCCGGGCCCGGCGAGCAGGCTGAGCAGTTCGGCACGGAGGTTCTCGCCGCCGACGTCGGTGGGGTCGTCACCGCGCGCGATCACGGCCAGCACCACCTGCGAGAGCAGGTCGGCGAAGGCCGAGCCCTCGGTGCCCTTGCTGACGTAGTCGCGGGCGCCGCCGGCGAGCAGGGTGTTCAGAGCCGCCGTTTCGCTGGGGTCCTCAGCGCCGCTGGCGAGCGCGAAGAAGACGCCGCTGCCGACGGTTTTGGCGATTTTCGCCCGTCCCGTCAGGGTCGGGTCGGCGACGATCGCAGCCGCTTCGCGCAACAGCCACTCGCGGGCGGCAGCGGCGGCCTCCTGGCCGTCCGGGTTGACCGCCGTCGTCAGCTCGCCCGGACCGGTGGCGTCGAGCGGTCCCAGCCGCGGTGCCGGGCTCGGGGTGGCGGTGCTGAACGACCAGCCCTCGACGCTTCCCGCCGGGACGGTGTGTTGGGGGTCGGCCGAGCCGTAGGCGCTGTAGGTCCACTGGCCGCCGGGCCGGCCCTTCCAGTAGGACCAGTAGGCGTTGGCCGGCGGCGTGTTGACGCAGGGCTCGCTGGCGGGCGTCGGCAGCCCGAGCAGGCGGCAGACGAAGGCCGGTCCCCAGTGCTCGGTTCCCTGCGGGGCGAAGCCGGCGCTCTGCAGGACGCCGAACCCGTTCGCCTGCTCGCCGGGCGCGCAGCCGACGTAGACGGGCTCGTCTCCGGGGGTAGTTCGCAGGGTCTGGAAGTCGACGATCACGGTCACTCCCGCGTTCGGCTCGCAGGGCTCGTAGACCGCGATCTGGCTCGGGTCGGGGTTGGTCAGCGCCAGCGCCGCCGGCGCCAGGGCGCCGAGCGCGACGAGCAGCAGCGCCAGGATCGGGAGGAGGGCGGCAGCCGGCCGTAGCCGGCTGCCGCCCTCGCGCGTGGGGTTGTTCATGCTCTCGTCCCTACGGCAGGCCGAGCTGTTCCATGTAGGAGCCGTAGAGGCTGCCGCCCAGCCCGTAGACCCCCTGGACCGTGGCCCGGACGTTGCCGGCGCCGCTGGCACTGCAGCGCGGCAGGCCGAAGTCGGGTTCTTCTTCGTTCTGGATGCTTTCGAGCCAGTCCGAGGAGCCGCTGACCGATGCCCCCCAAGCCGACAGGCCCATCATCGCCAGCGCGGTGCTGTTGGCGCTCGGGCCGGGCGGTTCGCAGGCGCTGCTTTCCCAGAAGTTGCCGGCGCCGCTCATCGTCAGTTCCAGCCATGCGACCGCGGCTTCCGCAGCCGCTTCGCTTGCGCCGCTTTCCTCGGCGATCAGCGCCTGCGCGACGATTCCGGTCGAGTCGACGTCGCTGCTGCATTCGCCTTCTTCGAACTGCGAGGGGAAGCCGCCGTTGGGGCACTGTTCCGTGCGCAGGTAGGCGGCGCTGTCTTCGACCGCTTCGGCGGCGCCGGCCGGGACGCTGGTGCAGGCACCGCGGCCGCAGGCCGCCAGCGCCAGCGTTGCCCAGCTCTGGCCGAACGGGTTGGAGAAGTCGACCGGTTTGTCCGCGAAGCGCCCGTTCCCCTGCTGCAGCGCCACCAGGTCGGTCATCAGTTTGCGCCCGCCGGTGTCGGCAGGGTCGTTCGGGTCGAGGCCATGGGCGGCCAGCGCCGCGCCAAGCTTGCCCAGCGAGCCGGCGTACGATTCCGTTTTCCCGTCGCCGACGTAGGCGTCGGGATATTCGCCGCTGGTCAGCCAGGTGGCGGTCGCTGCCGCAGGGGTCGCCGCCGCGGTCGTCTCGAAGGCCAACAGTCCGTCGGCGGTGAGGCCGGCGTCGTCGAAGGCTTTTTCGCCGAACACGACCTCGTAGTGAGTTTCTTCGACCAGTTCTCCGGCGAGCCATTTGCTGGCGTTGCTGGCTGGCGAGGCGCTAGCGGCCGGCGCCGCAAAAGCGAGAACTCCGACCAGCACCGCGGCCAGCCAGCCGCCGCGCCCGAACATTGCTTGCAATGACATTCCTTCCTACCTCCTCGTGTTACCGAGGTGTCCCGAAAGGTGGGCCCGGCTCGACCTCTGAAACGAAACGACCCCACTCACGAAACGCGTGAGCGGGGGTCGGAAGTCGGATCCGGTCGATCCTGAGCTCCGCCCCGCAGACCACGACGGGATGAATTTGAGCTCGCGCCCGGGGAGGCATTCCGGCTTGCCGCACTGTGTGCGGCCTACGGTTGCGGGTCAGCGCCGGACTTGGACCGGCTT
The DNA here is from genome assembly GCA_036009365.1 of Solirubrobacterales bacterium. Taxonomy (GTDB): domain Bacteria; phylum Actinomycetota; class Thermoleophilia; order Solirubrobacterales; family 70-9; genus VAYN01. The sequence goes on along the minus strand of DASYLY010000019.1, from coordinate 32,034 downwards.
CCCCTCTCCAGAGAGCGTTATGTGTGAAGCGCTGAGGACTCTAGCCGGAATCGCGGCCAGCGTCGAATCCCTCGCGGTAGGCATCTGCAAAAGCTGGCGGCAGCGGGCCCTCGGGACTGAAGCGGGCAGCGACGGTGAGGCGGCGGATCAAGTCGTTGTGGATGCCTTCGGTCTGCTCCGCTCCCCGTTCGGCGGCCCCCAGCAGGTAGCCGAGACGCAGCGCCGCCGGCCCCTCGGGGTTCGCCCGCGACTCGGCGTTCAGCTCGGTCGCGGTCGTCACCATCGCTTCCCCGACCCCGGCCAGCTCGCCGCCCTCCTGACTCTCGACTAGGCAGTCGGAGATCGGCACACCGCCGGCCAGCTCCACCGACTCGGGCGCGTCCTCGAGTGCCCGGGCGTAGGCGCGCGCCCCGTCGAGGCAGGCGACCGGCGTCGACTCCTCGCCTCGGCCTCCGCAGCCCGCGAGCACCATCAGGGCGAGCAGGGCGATGGCTGCGGGCGGAACACGCATCGGCGCATCCTAGGCCCCCGGCCGAGTAGTCACTTAGGGGGTCTATGGAACCCCTAAACCACCACTCGGCGAGAAAGTCAGTCGCCGCGCGGGGAGATGCCGCCGGTCGACGCCTGGGCAATGCCGCCGGGGGGTCCGGCGGGCACCGGTGGCTTGGGTGGCAGCTTCTGCGGCTTGCCGACCACCTCGGCGCCGCTGGCCGGGAAGGTTTCTACCCATTCGGCGAGCTGGAACATCGGCGCCTGGGCGTGGTTCCAGGAGAGGTGCAGGTGGTGGCCGCAGCCGTGGCCGGAGTCGCCGTCGTAGCCGACCCAGCGGAACGGCGGTCGGGGCAGGCCCGGGATCGGCTCGGCCCAGCCGGCGAGCCGGGTAATCGGCAGCCAGCTGCGATCGCATTTGCTGCCGCCGCCGACCGGCACGATGTCGACGGCGAGGCCGTTGTAGTGGTCCGAGTTGCGGACGTGGCATTCGTCGCAGCCGGCGCGTTTGCCGCTGGGCAGCGGGCCCGAGTAACCGTCGGTGACGTAGATCGGGTACCGCGTGGCGAGCCAGACCAGATCCGGGACGATGCGGCGATCGACCATGTCGCCGGCTTCGTGCGGGACCGAAGCGGGCAGCTGCACGATCTTGCCGGGGGAGTAGATCAACCTGGTCGTGCTCGGCGAGGTGACCGGGCCCGGCCCGGCGCTTGCCATCGTCACCGCGAGGGCGGCGAGCCCGATCAGGGCAAGCAGCGCCAGCGCCTCGAGGTTGGCGCGTCGCGCGTACCAGTGGCCGGCGCCACGGTTGATCCTGTTCGTCAAAACGGGCAAGTCCTTTGCCTATCGACAGCCCCACCCTGGCCTTGAATCGCGCACGAGCCGGATAGTGTTCGGCCCGATGCCTACCGTTCGCGACGCCGCATTCGACCTCTTCCGTACCCAAGAGATGACCACGGTGTTTGGAAACCCGGGGTCGACGGAGCTGCCGATGCTCGACGGCTTTCCCGCCGACTTCCGCTATGTGCTCGGCCTGCAGGAGGCCGTCGTGGTCGGCATGGCAGACGGGTTTGCGCAGGCCTCGGGCCGGACCACCCTGGTCAACCTCCACACCGCGCCCGGCGTCGGCAACGCGATGGGGGCGATCTTCAATGCCCAGGCCAATCACTCGCCGCTGCTGATCACCGCCGGTCAGCAGGTGCGGGCGCAAATTACCTTGCAGGCGAACCTGACCAACCGCGACGCGACCCGGATGCCACATCCGCTGGTCAAGTGGTCCTACGAGCCGCCGCGGGCCGAGGATGTGCCGCTGGCCCTGGCCCACGGCGCCCACCTCGCCGGCCTGCCGCCGCGCGGCCCCGTCTTCGTCTCCTTGCCGATGGATGACTGGGGTGTCGAGGTCGACGAGGCCGACGCGCGGGCGGCGATCGAGCGCAAGGTCAGCGGCCGGGCGAGCGCCGACCCCGAGGCGATCCGTGCCCTCGCCGAGCGGCTCGAGGCGGCGAGCAACCCCGTCCTCGTCGCCGGCCCCGACATCGACGCCAGTGGCGCCTGGGACCTCGGCGTCGCCCTGGCCGAGCGTCAGCGGCTGCCGGTCTGGGCCTCGCCTCCCACCGGCGGCAACCGTCTCGGCTTCCCTGAGAGCCACCCCAACTTCCGCGGCGTCCTGCCGCCGGCGATCGGCCCCGCCGCGCAGACGCTCGAGGCCCACGACCTGATCCTCGTCGTCGGCAGCTCCGTCTTCCCCTATTACCCCTACATCCCCGGGCCGCTGCTGCCCGAGGGGGCAAAGCTGGTCGCAATCACCAGCGATCCCGATGAGGCCGTCCGGGCGCCGATGGGCGACGCGATCGTCGCCGACGTGAAGCTGACCCTGGCGGCGCTGCTGGAGGCGGTCCCTGAGTCCCGCCGCCCCGTCCCCGAGCCGAACCCGGGACCGCAGGAAATCCCGCCGGCCGATCCGCTCAACCCCTCGACTGTCCACACCGCCCTCGGCGAGGTCCTGCCCGAGGACGGCATCGTCGTGCTCGAGTCGCCGACCAGCACCCTGGCGCTGCGCAACCAGCTGCGGCTCTCGCGGCCCGGCAGCTATTACTTCGCCGCCGGCGGCGGCCTCGGCTTCGGCCTCGCCGCTTCGGTCGGGGTCCAGATGGCCCAGCCCGACCGCCCGGTCGTCTGTGTGCTCGGCGAGGGCTCGGCGCAGTACGCGATCACCGCCTTCTGGAGCGCCGTCGCCTACGACGTCCCCGTCACCTTCCTGGTCGTACGCAACGAGGAGTACGGGATCCTCAAGTGGTTCGCCGAAGCCGAGGGGGTGAGTGGCGCGCCCGGCCTCGAGCTGCCGAAGCTCGACGTCGCCGCGGTCGCCGAGGGCTACGGAGTCAAGGCCCACCGCGTCAGCGACCGCGCCGGCGTCAGCGAAGCCCTCGCCGGTGCCCTCGCCTCCTCCAAGCCGGAGTTGGTCGAAGTCCCGGTGGCGCCGGGCATGTCACTGTTCTAGGACCGATGGCGCTTCTGGAGCGGAGCCCGCAGTCGCTTGCCCCCCCGGCCGGCGAGGCCGCCCCCGACCGCGCCCCCGACGAGCTCGCCGCCGGTACCGCGCAGCCGCTGCGCGGGGAGCTGGAGGCGCTGCTCGGCGCCGACCGCGTGCTCGCCAGTGCCGGCGACATCGTCAAGTACGCCTCCGACGCCAGTCCCTACCGGCTCTTCCCCAAGGCTGTGGTGATGGCGCACGACGCCGACGACGTCGCCAAGGTCCTCGCCTACGGTCGCCGTACCGGCATCCCCGTCACCTTCCGGGCTGGCGGCACCAGCCTCAACGGCCAGGGCCAGAGCGACGGCATCCTCGTCGACGTCCGCCGCCACTTTGGTGGCGTCGCCGTCGAGGCGGATGGCGAGCGGGCGCGGGTCAAGCCCGGCACCGTGCTCGGCCACGCCAACCGCGTCCTCGCCCCGCACGGGCGCAAACTCGGCCCCGACCCGGCCAGCACCGACATCGCCACCGTCGGCGGCGTCATCGCCAACAACTCGGGCGGGATGCGCTGCGGCACCACCCGCGACTCCTACTCGACGGTGCGCTCGATGACCCTGGTGCTGCCCTCGGGGACGACGATCGACACCGCCGCCGCGGACGCCGCCGAGCAGTTCGCCGCCGCCGAGCCGGAGTTGGTCGCCGGGCTGGTGGCGATCCGCGACGAGATTCGCGCCGACGCCCAGCTGGGCGAGCGGATCCGCCGCAAGTTCGCGATCAAGAACACGACCGGCTACCGGCTCTGCGCCTTCCTCGATGCCGACGAGCCTCTGGAGATCTTTCGTCGCCTCGTCGTCGGCTCCGAGGGCACCCTCGCCTTCGTCGCCGAGGCAGTCTTCGAGACGGTGCCGCTGCCCGCCCGCACCACCACCGCCTGGGTTCACTTCCCCGGTATCGACGCGGCGATCGCCCCGGTCCGCGACCTGGTCGATTGCGGCGCCACCGCGGTCGAGCTGATGGTCGCCCCGGCGTTGATCACCGCCGCCTGGAACATGGTCGGGGCGCCGCAGGAGTGGAAAGAGCTGCCGCCGGAATCGGCGGTGCTGCTGGTCGAGTTCGGCGCCGCCACCGATGCCGAGCTGGACGACTATGTCGCTGCGGCCGGGCAGATCTTCGCGGCGCACGAGACGATCCGGCCGATCGAGTTCACCCGCGAGGCGGAGGGGATCGAGCTGGCCTGGCGGGTCCGCGAGGGCTTGCACGGGCTGATCGGCAAGCTGCGACTGCCGGGCACGGCACTGATCGTCGAGGACGTCTGCGTGCCGCCGGAGCGGATTGCCGAGGGCGCCCGCGACCTGCAGGCGCTGCTCGGCGAGCACGGCTTCCTGGCCGGCGTCGCCGGTCACGCCTCCGCCGGCAACCTCCACTTCATGCTCACCCCCGACTTCGCCAAAGCGGAGGACCTCCAGCGCTACGAGGCCTTCATGTCCGGCCTGGTCGAGCTGATCGTCGACAAGTACGACGGCTCGCTGAAGGCCGAGCACGGGACCGGGATCAACATGGCCCCCTATGTAGAGCGCGAGTGGGGCGAGAAGGCGACCGAGCTGATGTGGCGGGTGAAGCAACTGGCTGACCCCGACGGTGTCCTCAACCCCGGCGTCGTCCTCAACCGCGACCCCGGCGTCCACCTGCGCAACCTGAAGACGACGCCCGCGATCGAGGAGTCGGCGACCACCTGCGTCGAGTGCGGCTTCTGCGAGCCGGTCTGCCCCAGCCGCAACCTGACGACGACGCCACGGCAGCGGATCGTGCTGCGCCGCGAGATCGCCCGCCAGCCGACCGGCTCGCCTGTGCAGCGGGCGCTGCTGGAGGAGTTCTCCTACGAGGCGATGGAGACCTGCGCCGCCGACGGCTCCTGTCAGCTCGCCTGCCCGGTCGGGATCGACACTGGCAAGTTGGTCAAGGAACTGCGCCAGGAGCGGCACACGCCGCGTGCCGAAAAGGCGGCCCTGGTGACCGCCAAGCGCTGGCGCACGGTCGAGTCGGCTTCGCGCGCCGGCCTGCGGGTGGGCGGCCCGCTGGCCCGCCGGACCAAGCGCGGTAAGGCGCTGCCCCCGGCTGCCCCCAAGTCCCCGCCGACGACCCGCTCAGGTGCCGCCGCCGTCTACGTCCCCTCCTGCACCAACCGCATCTTCGGCAACTCGCCGGCCGGCGCCTTGATCGAGGTCTCGCGTCGGGCGGGGCTCCCGGTCTGGATTCCGGACGACGTCGCCGGCAGCTGCTGCGGGCTGCCCTGGAGCTCGAAAGGGTTCGGCGAGGCCCACCGCCACAAGGCGAACGAGATGGTCGCCCGCCTCTGGAACTGGAGCGGCGAGGGCGAGCTGCCGGTCGTGATCGACGCCGCCTCGTGCACCGGCTCGGTCGCCGACCCCGGCGAGGGAGTCCTCACCGAGCAGAACGCCGAGCGGCTGGCGAAGCTGCAGATCCTCGACTCGGTCGCCTGGGCACACGATCGCCTGCTGCCGCAGCTCGAGATCGGCGAGAAGGTCGGCTCCGCGACGATCCACCCGACCTGCGCGACCCGCCGCCTCGGCTTGAGTCACCGCCTCGAGAGGCTCGCCGGCGCCCTCGCTGAGGACGTCTTCGTCCCACCCTCGGCGACCTGCTGCGGCTTCGCCGGCGACCGCGGCATCTCCCACCCCGAGCTGACCGCCGCCGCGACCCGCCCCGAGGCAAACGAGGTCGCCGGCCGCAACTTCGACGCCCACCTCTCCAGCAACCGCACCTGCGAGATCGCCCTCGAGCGCGCCACCGGCGAGCCCTACGAGTCCTTCCTCTTCCTGCTCGAGCGGCTGACGCGCTAGGGGCGGCTCGGCTGCGCCGCTTTCCGCGCTCGCTCAGCGGCCCTGCGCTTGGCTTCGGTCCCGTTTCGTCGTACCCACTCGTCGGGATTCTCGTCGCCGATGTAGACGACTTTTCCTTCCGAGCCAGCTTCCACGTGCTGCACGTGCTCGGGACCCATTTCGGCGATGGACTCGTCGAAGTCTCCGGGTTGGGGATCCGGGTCCGTCCAGGGATCCTTCCTCTTCATCGTCATCTCCTCAAAAGCTTACGCTCATGGTTGGCCGAGTCCCACCCGGTGATCGTCAGCCAGTCGCTCGGGTCGATGGTTCGTTCGAGAACGAGCGTGAGAGTGTGGCCACCGCTGGTCGTGCCGATCATGAGACGGCGGGTTCCTGCCCATCGTTTGGGCCAAGAGGGGTTCCGAGACATCACGTAGTAGTTGGCGATCAGCTGCTGCGCTTCCTCTCGAGATATTCCTCGCCGGCCGAGCTTCTCGGCAGATCTCTCGGTGAAGAGCATCTGGTGAACGACATCGGGCATGCACTGGCCCAAGCCCTGAGCCGGCCGATCTCGCCCCCTGCGGCTAGGGTTCTGCGGCTTCCGTAGCCGCGCTCTGCGTGCCAGCCGCCGCCTCGACCTCGCGCACGATCGCGGCGATCCTGGCGTCGCGCTCCAGGCGGCGATCGGTGAGTGGGCCGATCACTCCCCGCAGGGCGGAGATGTAGCGCCACACCGATGGGGCAAAGGTTCTTGGCGCCCGCTCCTCGAGCGCTCGCACAATTGCGGCTCCCGCCCTCGCCGGCGTGATCCGTCTCAGCAGGAAGGACGGCAGAATCTCTTCCAGCACGCGGGCGCCGCGGCCGTCGTCCTTGTGGTCGAGCGAGTCCCGGACCAGATCGGTGTCGACCCAGCCGAAGTAGACGACGCTGGCGCTTGCCTCCAGTGGCGCCAGCTCAGCCCGCAGTGCTCGCCCGAGCGCCTCGACCCCCGCCTTGGAGACGGCGTAGGGGCTGGCGAGTAGGCCGTTGGCGTGGCTGTAGATGGAGCCAATGAAGACGAGCTGGCCTTGGCGCTCGGAGATCTGTGGAAGTGCCGCCCGGGCGGTGTTCCAGGCACCCATGAGGTTGATGTCGACGACCTTTTTCCACTCCTCGGCGGGCATGGTTCGCGCCGTCGTCACCGTCGGCGGCGCGATCCCGGCGTTGGCGACGGCGATGTCGAGGCCGCCGAACTCCTCGACGATCTCGGCGACCGCCCTCTGCATCGCGCCGTCATCGGTGACGTCGGCGGCGATGCCGATCGACCGGTCGCCGACCCGCTCGGCAGCCTCACGGGCCTCGGCGGCGTCGAGGTCGAGCACCGCTACCGAGGCTCCGCGCAGGTGCAGCTGCCGGGCCGTCTCCAAGCCGATGCCCCGGGCCCCACCGGTGATCAGCGCCACCTTGCCGTTGAAGTCGTAGGCGGGCATCGGCGCCAGCGTACAGCGCGATCCACGGCTAGGCTGGCCGCGATGGCGGACCTCGACGCGACCTACTCCAGCTTCGCCGCGGCGCACGGTCTCGAGGCTCTGTCCGCGTACCCGGCCGGCTCGCTGACGCCGCTGCTGGTCGAGGCCGGCAATGGCCAGCTATCTCCGGCCGCTCGGGGGCGGATCCCCGGCGACGTCAACGGAGTCGTCGGCCACCTCGCCTACACCCGCAACGCCACCTTCCGCTTCAGTGTCGCCCTGACCGAGATCCCCGGCTCGACTGAGTTCGTGCCCCGTCTCTTCTGCATCCGCCGCGGCCGCCGCACCCGCGACGACGAGTTCTACGGCTTCGAGGCACGCCACTCGAAGCTCTGGACCGAGAGCACGAAGCTGAACGAGCGCTACACGGTAAGCACCAGCCCCTTCCAGGATCCGAACTGGCTGCGGCAGATGCTCTCGCCCGCCTTCATCGACTGGCTGGCGAGCGAGCCGCCCGAGGACTTCTCCTTCGAGCTCGCCTACGGGGCGCTTCTGGGCAGCGTCGAGGAGGACTATCCGGACGCCACCGGGATCGAGGCCCTCTGTCGGGCGACCGCCCATGTCGCCGAACGGATCCGCAAAGAGTGCGAGGAGTAGGGCGACGATGCAGCTGAACCGCACCGGCATCGGCCTGATCGCCTTCTTCGGCCTGATCGGTCTGGGCATGGTCGTCGCCCCGATCCCAGGCGAGGCGGGCTGGATCCTCAAATCGATCGGCGTCATCTGGTTCCTGGTCGCCGGCGGCCTCTACTTCTTCGCCCGCGGCCAGAAGCGCAAGGCGGCCCACCAGGACTGGGTCTTCCAGAACGGCATCCGCGGCCGCGCCACCATTGTCAAGGCCGGCAGCAACGCGACGGTCAACGAGATGCCGCTGATGAAGCTGACGCTCGACCTCGACGTCCCCGGCCAGAACCCCCGGCAGATCAGCAAGCGCCAGGTCATGCCGGTCTTCGCGGCGATGCGGATGGAGCCTGGCATCGTCCTGCCGGTCTACGTCAATCCGCAGGACCCCGACGACCTCGTGCTCGTCTGGTGAGCCCGCGCTCCTAGAATCGCCTGCTCATGCCCGGCTTCACACCAGTCGACGCCAAGCAGCCCTTCCCCGCCCTCGAGGAGCGGGTGCTGGAGCGCTGGCGCCAGGGCGACGTCTTCGCCCGCTCGTTGGCCAATCGCGCCGACGCCGAGGTCTGGAGCTTCTACGAGGGCCCGCCGACCGCCAACGGCCGTCCCGGCTCCCACCACGTCCTCGCCCGCGTCTTCAAGGACGTCTACCCGCGCTACAAGACGATGTGCGGCTACCGGGTGCCGCGTAAGGCGGGCTGGGACTGCCACGGGCTGCCGGTCGAGCTGGAGGTGGAAAAGCAGCTGGGGATCTCCTCCAAGCAGGAGATTGAGGAGTTCGGCATCGCCGAGTTCAACGCCCGCTGCCGCGAGTCTGTCTTCGAGTACGTCGAGGAGTGGGAGCAGCTGACCGAGCGGATCGGCTTCTGGGTCGACATGAAAGACCCTTATGTCACCCTCGAGGACAACTACATCGAGTCGGTCTGGTGGTCGCTGCGCAAGCTCTGGGACGACGGCCGCCTCTACGAGGGACACAAGGTCGTCCCCTACTGCCCGCGCTGCGGCACCGCGCTCTCCTCGCACGAGGTGGCGCAGGGATACAAAGACGTCGAGGACCCCTCTATATATGTGCGCTTCCCGCTGCTGGGGGAGGACGGCGCCGAAAGCGCCGGGTCGTTGCTGGTCTGGACGACGACCCCGTGGACCCTGCCCGGCAACGTCGCCGTTGCCGCAGCGCCGGGGGTTACCTACGTTCGCGCCCGGGCCGGGGACGAGACCGTGATCCTCGCCGAGCCGCTGGTCGAGAAGGTGCTCGGTGAGGGCGCCGAGATCCTCGATCGCTTCCCCGGCTCCGAGCTGGTCGGGCGCCGGTATCTCGGCCCTCTCTTCGCGCTGGAAGACGGTGGCCCGACCAACCTTGAAGGCCGTCCTTCGTTCCCCATCCTCGCTGGCGACTTCGTCACCACCGAGGATGGCACCGGCCTCGTTCACATCGCCCCCGCCTTCGGCGAGGACGACTACCGGGTCGCCGCCGAGAACGGGATCTTCGACCCGACCTCGCACGGCACTCTCTACAACCCCGTCAGCCTCGACGGCAGGTTCGACGGCCGGGTAAGGGGCTTCGAGGGCGAGTTCGTCAAGGACCCGGAGGTGACCGCGGCGCTGATCGCCGATCTCGAGCGCCGCGGCCTGCTCTTCCGCGAGCAGGTCTACGAGCACGCTTACCCGCACTGCTGGCGCTGCGCCACCCCGCTCCTCTACTACGCCAAGTCGAGCTGGTACGTCGCCACCTCCCATGCCCGCAACGAGCTGCTTGCCAACAACGAGACGATCGGCTGGCACCCGGAGCACATCAAGGACGGCCGCTTCGGCAAGTGGCTGGAGAACAACGTCGACTGGGCGCTCTCCCGCGATCGCTACTGGGGGACGCCGCTGCCGATCTGGGAGTGCGGCGGCGAGGACTGCGACGGCCGCTTCTGCGCCGGCTCGGTGGCCGAGCTGCGCGAGCGCTCCGGCGGCGAGGTCCCCGACGACCTCCACCGCCCCCACATCGACGCGGTCGTGATCCCCTGCGAGCAGTGCGGCGGCGAGATGCGCCGGGTCGAGTCGGTAATCGACACCTGGTACGACAGCGGCGCCATGCCGTTCGCCCAGTTCCACTACCCGTTCGAGAACGAGGCGGAGTTCGAGGAGCGCTTCCCGGCCGACTTCATCTGCGAGGCGATCGACCAGACCCGCGGCTGGTTCTACACCCTGCTGGCCGAGTCGACGCTGCTGTTCGACCGGTCGAGCTACAAGAACTGCGTCTGCCTCGGCCTCATCCTCGACCCCGACGGGCAGAAGATGTCGAAGAGCCGCGGCAACGTGGTCGAGCCCTGGGATGTGATCTCCGCCCACGGCGCCGACGCGTTCCGCTGGTACTACCTGACCGCGCAGCAGCCCTGGTCGGGGTACCGCTTCTCGGTCGACACGGTCGGCGAGTCGGTGCGCCAGTTCCTGCTCACCCTCTGGAACACCTACTCGTTCTGGGTGCTCTACGCCAACGCCGAGGGGCTCGCCCCGGCCGACTTCGCCGCCGCCCCCGAGCCCGCCGACGACCTCGACCGCTGGGCCCTCTCGCGCCTGCAGGCCACCGTCGCCACGGTCCGCGAGCGGATGGACGAGTTCGACTGCACCGCCGCCGGCCGGGCGATCGCCGCCTACGTCGAGGAGCTCTCCAACTGGTACGTGCGGCTCTCGCGCCGGCGCTTCTGGGCCGGCGACCGCGCCGCCTTCGCGACCCTCCGCCACTGCCTGCTGGAGACCGCGGCGATGCTGGCTCCGTTCACGCCCTTCCTCGCCGACGAGATCCACCTCAACCTCAGCAGTGGCGAGACGGAGCCGTCCGACTCGGTCCACCTGCGCGACTTCCCGGTAGTCGACGCGGCGCTCGCCGACCCTGACCTGGAGACGGGGATGGAGGCGGTCCGCCTCACCGTCGAGCTCGGCCGCGCCGCCCGTGCCCAGGCCAAGGCGAAGGTTCGCCAGCCGCTGCGCCGCGCCGTGATCGTCGCCAGCGACGCCGAGCGCGCGGCGATCGAAGCTCGTGCCGGCCTCGTCACCGCCGAGCTCAACGTCAAGGAGCTCGACTTCGTCAGCGACGAGGGCGAGCTGGTCACCTACGCGGTCAAGCCCAATTACCGTGCCCTCGGCCCTCGCTTCGGAAAGCGGATGCCGCAGGTGGCGGCGGCGATCGAGGCGCTCGACGCCGCCCGCGTCGCCAAGGCGCTCGCCGACGGCACCGAGTTCGGCATCGCCCTCGACGGCACCGACCACAGCCTCGGACCCGACGACGTCACCCTCGCCTTGCAGCCGTTGGACGGCTACGAGGTCGAGGCCGACGCCGGCCACGCCGTCGCCCTGCAGCTCGAGCTCGACGACGAGCTGCGCCGCGAGGGTCTCGCCCGCGAGATCGTCCACGCCGTCCAGAACGCCCGCAAGGAGGCGGGTTTGGAGATCACCGATCGGATCGAGCTAACGCTCGGCGGCGACCCCGACCTACTCGACGCCGCCCGCGCCCACGAGCCCTACCTGGCCGGCGAGGTGCTGGCCACCGCGGTCGCCTACGAGGGAAGCGACGGCGCCGCCGCGACGATCGACGGCCGCGAGCTGAAGATCGCCGTTTCCCGTGTCTGAGGGGGAGAGACTGTCGCTCCAGCGGCTTAAGCGGGAATGAATCCCGCCACGGTCCCAGCTATCTCTGTTACACCACCAGTGTTACACTTAGTCTCAATGCCGACCAAGCACCGCCGCATAGCTCTTACCGCCGACCCCGAGCTCGAGGCCGCGATCGCCGCCGCCCGCCGCGAGTTCGGCGACGCGCCCGATTCGCGCCTGGTCCGCGAGCTCGCCATCCGCGGCTCTCGCGACCTCGAGCCAGACCGGATGGCCCAGATCAGGGCCGAATTCGAAGCGGAAGGCGTCGAGTGGCCCAAGGAGTCGATGGGCGAGTACTTGCATCGGGTCGGCCCGCCCGCGGGAGAGGTTGATCCCAGCGACCCGTATCGGGCCACTCGGATCCTCCAGGAACTCCGCGAAGACAGGGTTTGATCCCGATGGGGGATGGGGGCGATCTAGCCTACGTCGACACTTCCGCGTTCCTCAAGCTCCTCGGCAGTGAGCCGGAGAGTGCCCTGGTGGTCGAGGCCATTGACTCGACCTGGCCGCACCTCGTCGCCAGTGAGATCCTTGCTGTGGAGTCTTTCCGAGCCGCCCTTCTCTTGGGTGGCGAGGCGCCGGCAGAGGTGACTCGGCTCTTGAACCTCGTTGCTCTGCAGCCTCTGTCGCGAGAGATAAGGGACAGCGCCTGCCGCATCGCGCCGCCGCGATTGCGGACGCTAGATGCGATCCATTTGGCCACTGCGATCTCCCTCGATCGCCGGATCGGCGCCATCTTCACCTATGACAAGCGCCTCGCCGAGGCCAGTGCCGACGCTGGCCTCCAGGTGCTCGCACCGGCCTGAGCCGGTCTCAGGCCACTGCCGCGAGCGGTCTTGCCCAGACCGAGTCGAGGAAATCGGCCAGCTCGCCGTCGAGCCGCTTCGGCGCGACCCGCCACTCGAGGATCGATCTCGCTTCGACCAGGGTCGCGTCGGGTAGTTCTTCGGCCAGCATCCCCGAGTCGCTGAACGGATGCAGGGGGTCGAGGGTGTGGCCGACCACCAGGGTCGGCCGGTCGATCCTCTGGCGCTCCTCGCGGTGCGGCGCCGTCTCGCCAAGCAGCAGCCCCTCCAGCACCGCCAGCGACGGCCCCGGCCGTTGCCGCACCAAGTCGAGCCCGGTGTCGACGAGGCTGAGGGTGCGCGGGATCGTCGAGGTGACGCGGGAGACGACCTCGAAGACCGGTCGCGCCATCCGCAGCCCGAGCATCAGCGGCGCGAAGGTGGCCGCGACGCCGGGCAGGGCGTTGTCGAGCACCGGCATCTCGATGAAGAGCCCGCGGACCCGGTCGGGTTCCCGCGTCGCCAGCTCCAACGAGACGTTGGCTCCGAGCGAAGTGCCGCCGACTACGGCGGAGTCGAGGCCGAGCTGGTCGATCAAAGCAGCGAGCTGGCGGGCGAACAGCGGCATCGAGTAGAGGCGCAGGTCCTCGGGACGGTCGGAGCGGCCATGCCCGAGCAGGTCGACGCAGATCGCCCGATTGCCGCGCTCGGCCAGCGCCGGCCCCAGCCGCTCGTACATGCGACGGTTCATCAGCAGGCCGTGGACGAGGATCACGACCCGGTCGCCCTCGCCGTAGCTGTCGTACTCGATCCGGTGACCCTCGTACCGGAACTCTCCCATTTAGTCCTCGGCCGACTCGCCGATGATGAAGTCGGTTTTGGCCGAGTCGGAGAACTTCACCCAGCAATGCTCGGGGGCGGCGCCGGCCACTTCGACCAGCGCCGCTTCGATCCGCTTGGCGATCTCCGCCTTCTGCTCGTCGGTCCGTCCCTCGAACCAGTGGACGTGGACGAACGGCATGGTCGGGGAGTAGTGGCGCCGCCGTTAGGCGAGCGCCGGCTCCAGCTCGGCCTCGAGGCGGCGCTTCGGCATCGCCCCGACGATTTTCTTCGCGATCGCCCCGTCCTTGAAGAGGATCATGGTCGGGATCGAGAGCACTTCGTATTGCGCCGCCGTCTGCTGGTTCTCGTCGACGTTGAGGCTGAGAATCGTCAGGTCCTCACGCTCGGCGTCGATCTCCTCGAGGACCGGGTGGACGACGCGGCAGGGACCGCACCAGGGAGCCCAGAAGTCGAGCAGGACTGGCCCCTCGGCGTCCAGCACATCCGCTTTGAAAGTGGCGTCCGTTACGTCGCGAAGTTTGCCGGTCACTTCAATCGCTCTCCCAGGTCGAGTTTTAGAGCCTCACTTCAGAAAGTATAGCGACCCCTGCCGAAGCGCAAGGCCGGCACCCGCCAGGCTGCCTCGGCCATGATCGCGCGGCTCATCTTCGAGGAACCGACGCGGCGATCGCGGAAGACGATCGGCACCTCAGCCACGCTGAAGCCCTGCTGGATCGCCCGGTAGGTCATCTCGACCTGGAAGGCGTAACCGCGGGCCTGGATTGCGTCGAGGTCGATCGCCTCCAGCACCTCGCGGCGGAAGCACTTGAAGCCGCCGGTCAGGTCGCGGACGTCGATCCCGAGGACGATCCGGGCGTAGGTGCTGCCACCACGGCTGATCGCCCGCCGCAGCGGTCCCCAGTCGGCGACCCCGCCGCCGTCCACATAGCGGGAGCCGAGCACCAGGTCCGCTCGCCCGGCGGCGTCGAGCAGGCGCGGCAGGTAGGCCGGGTCGTGCGAGAAGTCGGAGTCCATCTCCAGGACGAGGTCGGCGCCGCCGCCGAGGGCCTGGCGGAAGCCGGCGATGTAGGCGGGGCCCAGACCTTCCTTGCTGGGCCGGTGCAGAACCTCGACGTTCTCGTGTTGCTCGGCAAGGCGGTCGGCGATCGTGCCGGTCCCGTCAGGTGAGTTGTCGTCGACGATCAGCACCTGCGCCGAGGCCGGCAGCTTCTCGCGCACCGCCGCGACGAAGGCCTCGACGTTCTCGGCCTCGTTGTAAGTCGGCAGGACAAGCCACGCGTCAGGCATGCTGTCGATGCTATGTCGAACGCCGAGATCGCTGCCGCCTTCGAAGAGCTGGGCGTCCTCTATGAGCTGGACGGCGCGGTCAAATACAGGGTGCTCGCCTACTCCACCGCCGCCAAGGCAATCCGCGAGAGCCCCGTCTCGGTCGCCGAGCTCGCGGCGGCAGGGCGGGCGACCGAGATCCCTGGCGTCGGCAAGACGATCGCCGAGAAGATCGATGCCCTGTTGGCGGAGGGGGAAATCCCGGCGGCGGCGAAGCTGAAAGCGAAGTTCCCGCCGACGCTGATCGAAGTGACGCGGGTGCCGGGCCTGGGCGCAAAAACCGCGCGGCTTCTCTTCGAGCAGCTCGGCGTCGCCTCGCTTGAGGACCTCAAAGCGGCGGCCGAGGCGGAGAAGATCCGCGAGGTCAAGGGTCTCGGCAGGAAGGTCGAGGAGAACGTGCTGGCTCGCCTCGATCGCCTTGGCGAGCCCGGCGAGGGGCCGGGGCGGCTACTGCTCTCCAAGGTGCGCCCGATCGCCGAGGAGCTGGCGGCGGCGCTGCGCGAGCACCCGGCAGCCAACCGGGTCGAGGTCGCCGGCTCGGCAAGGCGCTGGGCCGAGACCTGCAAGGACATCGACCTGATCGCGACCGCGGACGAACCGGCGGCGCTTTCCGAACACCTCGCCGCCCACCCGCTGATCGCCGCCGCCGGCACCGCCGGCCCGAACGGGGTGCGGGCCCAGACCCACAACGGCATCTCGGTCGATCTGCGGATCGTGCCGCCGGCCGCCTTCGGCAACCTGCTGCAGCACTTCACCGGTTCCCAGGCCCACAACGTGCAGCTGCGCGAAGCGGCGGTTGCCCGCGGCCTCTCGGTCTCAGAGCACGGCATCACCGACTCCGAGAGCGGCGAGGTCGAGCTCTGCGAGAGCGAGGAAGCGGTCTACGAGCGCCTCGGCTACGCCTACATCGAGCCGGAGCTGCGCGAGGGTCGCGGCGAGCTGAAGGCGGCGCGGGAGGGCGAGTTGCCGGACCTGATCTCGCTCGACGACATCCGCGGCGACCTCCACTCCCACACCACCCTCTCCGACGGTCGCAACAGCCTCGAGCAGATGGCCGAGGCCGGCCGGTCCCGCGGTTACGCCTACATGGCGATCACCGACCACTCGGCCAGCCACGGCTTCGGCGACCACGTCACCGCCGAGCGCCTCTGGGAGCGGATCGAGGAGGTGCGCAAGTGGAACAAGGGCAAGCGCGGCTTCCGCTTGCTCGCCGGCTCCGAGGTCAACATCGGCCTCGACGGCTCGCTCGACTACCCCGACGACTTGGTCGAGGCGCTGGATTGGGTGGTGGCGAGCGTCCACACCTCCTTCTCGATCTCCGGCAAGGAGATGACCGCCCGCGTCCTAGCGGCGATCGACAACCCCCAGGTCGACTGCATCGGCCACCTCACCGGCCGTCTGATCGGCCGCCGCGAGCCCTACGACATCGACGTCGAGGCGGTTGTCGAGGCGGCGGCTCGGACCGGCACGATGCTGGAGATCAACGGCAACCCCAACCGCCGCGACCTCTCCGAGCACCACGCCCGCATGGCCGTCGACGCCGGCGCCAAGATCGTCCTCAACACCGACGCCCACGGCACCGACACCCTCGACAACATGGCCTACGCGGTCGCCACCGCCCGCCGCGCCTGGCTAACCGCCGCCGACGTCGCCAACACCTGCGGCTGGACCGAGTTCAAGAAGCTGCGCAAGCGCTGAGCGCTAGCCCTGCTTGGCGCCTTTTTTGCCTTTGCCTTTCTTGGCGCCGCACTTCTTGCCTTTGCCTTTTTTCTTCGAGTCGCTGGCTTTGCCTTTGGCTTTCGCTTTGCCTTTCTTCGACTTACATTTTTTCGTCGCCGCTTTCCCTGCCGGCGGGGCGGGGGTTCCGCTCGGCGGAGTCGTCGTCGCCGCCGACGGCGGGTTGAAGCTCCAGCTGAGCACGTCGTGGACGGAGTTGTGGGCGCCGGTGGCGGCGGTGAGGCCGACGTAGGCCGCGCCGCCGAGCGGCGCCATCGAGACCGGGGAGTCGAGTACCGGCGTCGCCGGCTTGGTTGCGGTCTGGTTGACGTACACCTTCAGGTGCTGGGTGCCGGCGTCATAGTCGACCCAGCCATAGACCGGCGCACCGTAGAGCGGGAACGGCAGGCCAGCGGTGCACGGAGCGGTCGGCCCGGAGAAGTTGGCGCACTGCAGGTGGCTGGTCGTGTTGCCTTCGGTGACGATCCCGACGTGGTCGGTTGCCGGGTCGCCGGCATTGACGAAGATGTCGAACTCGACTGCGACGCTCGGAACGATGCCGCCGTAGCCGAGCGAGCCGCCGGTCCCTTCGCCGGCGTTCGGTGCTTTGCTCTGGAGCACGAAGGCCATTCCGTCGGCGGGTTTGAGGGTGGGGACGCTGCAGCAGATCGAGTCGTGCATCGAGATCGCGAAGCTGGTCTGGAAGGACTGCTGCGGGTCGATCGCTTCGGTCCGGAAGGCACGGCCGCTTTTGAACCCCAGCGCCGGCGTCAGGCGCAGCAGGTTGCCTTCTTGGGCGGCGTTTCCAGACAGCGTCAGCCCCGCGGTGCCGGCGAAGTCGGGATAGCTAAACGTGGCGGCTCCCGCCGGCGAGACCACTGCCAGGGCGGCGATCAGCGACAGCGAGATACCGGTGAGTCGGCGACGCATGGAAGCCCTTCCTCTCGACAAATGTTTGGCGGGAGCCTAGACCGGAGGGCTCGACCTGACTAGGGCGAGGCGCCGAGCCGGTCGGAGCGCAGCCCCGGCGTCCGCACCAGTTTGATCGGCTTGAAAGCCGAGTTGGGGACGACGTAGAACTTGACCCCGTCGCGCTGCTCGATCGCCAGGACGGCGGCCTCGCGGGTGTGCCAGCCGAGCGAGACGAGCAGGGCGTAGCCGGCGGCGATCGCGGCGACGCCGGGGAAGAAGAAGCCGAGGACGCCGGCAGCGAGGGCGGTCGCGCCGATTGGCCAGAGGCGGCCGAAGGCGATCCGGGCCGGCGTCTCGACCGGCAGGCTGGTGGCGGTGCGGGCCTCGGTGAGCGCCTCGCGGACGCCCTCGGCGGCATGACTGGGACGGCCGAGGTAGAAGCCGATCGCGCAGGCGGCGATCCACCAGACCGTGGCGACGAGCAGCGTCGTGCCGTCGTTGTCGCGGGAGACCGCGAGCGCCGTGATCGTCCCCAGCGCGGTCGCCTCGGCGCCGGTCAGGAAAACGGTGACGCGGAGCAGGTCGGTGTAGGGCATGGGTCAAGCCGCCAGGGCTTCGAGGATCGCCAGCCAGGCGGCCGGCCCGTCGACAGTCAGGTCCGACTCCTCGGCCAGCTCCGCCGGGCCCTCGGGGGAGAGGATGCCGACACAGAGCGCCACCGCCAGCTCCCCCGACCCCTGCAGCTCGCGCAGCCGACGGAAGGCGTCGAGGTCGGTGCGATCGTCGCCGGCATAGACAGCCTGGTTGATCCCGTCTGTCGCCAGCAGCGCCGCCACCGCGGCGTCCTTGCCGCCACCGCCGACCGGTCGCAGCTCCAGCACCTTGCGGCCCCAGCGCAGCTCCAGCCCATGTCGCCCGGCCTCGGCGGCAATTTCGTGCGCGCGCGCCTCGGCTTCCGTCTCGTCCTCGGCGCCGCGCCAGTGCAGGGCCTGGATCGGCCCCTTGTCCTCGACCCGCAGCCCGGCGTCGCGCAGGGCATCGGGGTCAAGGACGGTGAGGAACTCCGCTGCCTCGCCCTCGCGCCCGCTCAGGGAGGGGTCGAACCGGGGCGCATCGTCACCCGGCAGCAGCAGCTCGAGGCCGTGATTGCCGGCGTAGGCGATGCCGTCGAGGCCGACCAGCCGCCGTGCGTCCTCGGCCCGCCGCCCGGAGACACAGCCGACCAGTCCGAAGCGCTCGCTGAGCTCATCTAGCACCTCCCGCGCGGCCGCCGGCACCATCGCGTCCTCGGCCCGCGCGGCGATCGGGGCCAGCGTGCCGTCGACGTCGGTGAGGATCGCCGTCCGGGCGGGATCGGCGCGCAGCGGCTCCAGCAGCGACCCCCAGGCGCCGCCCCCCGTCTGATCTTCGCGAGGCACGGCATCTAGTATCGCCGGGATGTCGTCCCAGGCCAGCCTGATGCCGTCCGATCGTCTGCTGAAGCTGGCCGCAATCGGCACCCTCGCCGGCGTCTTCAGCGGCCTTTTCGGGGTCGGCGGCGGCACCGTGATCGTGCCCCTGCTGATCTTCTGGTTCGGCTTCGGCGAGCGCCTTGCGACTGGCACCAGCCTTGCTGCGATCGTGATCATCGGCCTGCTCGGCGCCGTCGCCCAGGGCGGCCTCTACGGCAACGTTCACGTCGATACCGGGCTGCTGCTGGCGATCCCGGCGGTCGCCGGGGTGATCGTCGGCACGGCGATCCAGCAGCGGATTTCCCAGCGCGCCGTCTCGCTGCTCTTCGCGGCGCTGCTGATCGCGATCGCGATCGAGCTGATGCTCTCGTGAACGAGCTGCTGGCGGTCCTGCTCGCGCTGGCCGGCGGCCTTACCGGCGGCCTCGTCGGCGTCGGCGGCGGCATCCTCTTCGTGCCGGCAATGACGATCTTCCTCGGCCTCACCCAGGTCGAGGCCGAGGCGACCTCGCTACTGACGATCGTCGTCGTCGCCGTCGTCGGGGCTGCCCGCCAGAACTCCTACGGCAACGTCAACTTCCGCGACGCGCTGGTCATCGGTGTTCTCTCCCCGCTCGGCGTCCTCGTCGGCGTCGCCGTCGCCAACAATGTCTCCGAGCGGGTGTTGCAGCTCTCCTTCGCGGCGCTGGCGCTGTTCATGGCCGTGCAGTTGATCCGCCGCGCTCAGCGAGCCGACCGCTCGGCTCCGAAGGCATAGGCGATGAGTTCGAGCTCATCGCCTCGCTACGTCCCCGCCGCCGGGCTGCGCGGGATGACCCGCTTCTACGACTCGATCGTGGCGCTGACGACCCGCGAGCGGCTCTTTCGCGGCCAGCTCGCCGAGCAGGTTCTTGCCGGCCTTTCCACCGAGGCGCGGATCGCCGACGTCGGCGCCGGAACCGGCACCTTCGCGATCGCCCTCGCCGCCGCGGCCCCGACAGCTGAGGTGATCGCGATCGACGGCGACCCGGAGGCACTGGAGATCGCTCAGGCCAAGGATGGCTCCGAGGCCGTCACCTGGAAGCGAGGCCTCGCCGCCGAGTTGCCGCTCGAAGACGGCAGCTGCGACCGCGTGACGATGTCGCTGCTGCTCCACCACCTCGACGCCGACGGCAAGCGGGCCGCCCTGGCCGAGGCTCACCGGGTGTTGCGGAAGGGCGGCAGCCTCCACATCGCCGACTGGGGCAAGCCGCAGGACCCGCTGATGCGCGCCGGTCTCTTCACCCTGGCGGTCTTCGACGGCTTCGACGGCATCCGCGACCACATGGCCGGGCGCCTGCCGCGCTTCGTCGAGGACGCCGGCTTCTCCGGTCTGGAGTGTCACGACCGGCTGCGCACTCCCTGGGGAAGCATGGAGCTACTGAGCGGCAAAAAGTCGTAATCCACCACTCCTGATCGGCGCCTGCGGTCGAGACGGGCAGTGGCATCGTCTACGCTCAAAGCGTGGATTCGCTCACCTGGGAAGGCGATCTTCCTCACCTGCGCTCGCCGATCTTGGTCTGCGCCTTTCGGGGCTGGAACGATGCCGCCGCGGCCGCCTCGACAGCGCTGGCGACGGCGGCCAGTTCGCTCGACGCCGAGCTGATCGCCAAGGTCGACCCCGAGGACTACTTCGACTTCCAGTCGACCCGTCCGACGATCAGCCTCGTCGAGGGCCAGACCCGCCGCATCGACTGGCCCGAGAACAACCTGATCGCGGCGCGGGTGCCGGCGGCCGACCGCGACCTGGTCCTGCTCGACGGCACCGAGCCGAACCTGCGCTGGCGCACCTTCTCGGAGACGATCGCCACCGCCGCCGACGCGCTCGGGGTGGAGATGGTGATCACGCTCGGCTCCCTGATCGCCGAGGTCTCCCACACCCTGCCGGTGCCGATAACCGGGCTCGCCTCCGACGCCGAGCTGGTCGAGGAGCTCGAACTCGAGCGCTCCAACTACGAGGGCCCGACCGGGATCGTCGGCGTCGTCCACGATCTCTGCGGCCAGGCCGGCATCAGCTCCGCCTCGCTCTGGGCGGCGGTGCCCCACTACGTCGCCGCCGTCCCCAACCCGAAGGCCGCCCTGGCTCTGCTGCGCCGGCTCGAGGGCCTGACCGGCATCGCGATCGACGCCGGCGAGCTCGAGGACGAGACGCAGACCTACGAAGAGCAGATCGGCCGCGCCGTCGCCGCCAATCCGGAGATCGAGGACCTGGTGGCGCGGATCGAGGCCGAACAGGTCGAGTTGCTGACTGCGGAGGGAGAGGATCTGCCTTCTGCCGATTCGATCGCTCGTGAGTTCCAGAGATTCCTACGGCAGCAAGGGAGCTGAGCTTCGTCGGAGGGTGGGTGTGGGAGGAGTTGGGTGTCCTCGCGCTTGCTGGGTTTTTCGCTGAAAACTTTGGCCGCCGTCCGAGAGACGTGAGCTGTGCGAAAAACAGGACGCCGCGCGCGCGAGGACACCCAACTCCTCCCCAAGCGCAGACCGCTTCAGCTACAGAGGTTGGCTTGGAGCGAGGAAGCTGACGCCTGCAGCCTTCGAGCGCCCAAGTTCGCATTGGGCCCTAGCTTCGGCTGCGACCTCGTGAAGCTTCTCGGCAGCAAAGCTCGGTGAAGCTTTACGCACGAAGCTTTGGGAGCTCCCCAAGCGCGCAGCTTTGGCCCAAGCTTGGGAGCAACGGTCGTCTCTTAGAGCGAGGGATGGGTGTCCCTGCCGCAAGCGGCGTCATGTTTTTCGCACAGATCACGCTTCTCGGAAGGCGGTGGTGCTCCCGGCGAAAAACCCAGCGCAGCGGTAGGGACACCCATCCCTCGCCCCACCAGCCGAACAAACCCTCCTACGACTCAGCCGCCGGACAAATCAACCGGTAGTCGCACCAACTGCAAACCGAAGGCGAAGGCCGCGGCTCGAAATCCTGCCCCAGCACCCCCTCTCCTACCTGAAGAACAGTCCGCTCCACCCGCTCCGCGTCGTCGGGCTTGGTCGGTGCCGTCACCTTGTCGCCGTCGAGCACGTAGTAGTAGCTGCCGGAGGCTGCCTCGACATCCCAGGCCTCGCGGGCGGCGAGGCGGTAGAGGGCTAGCTGGAGGTCGTTCTCGAGCTCGGCCTCGCTCTTGCGCTCGCCGGTCTTGTAGTCGATCAGCTCGTAGTCGCCGCCGGGCAGGCGGTCGACCCGGTCGACTCGGCCGCGCACGTGGTGCTCGCCGATCCGGAAGTCGAATTTGCGCTCGAGCCAGACAGGCTCGCCCTCGGAGACCTGCTCGCGCTCCCAGTAGAGGCGCAGCGCCGCCCGGGCCCGGGCGCGGTACTGCAGCTCGTCGTCGCTGGAGCCGAAGCCGGTGCGCCGCCAGCCCGTCTCGAACAGGGACGTCAGCCGCTCCAGGCCGTCCTCCTCGGAGGGCTCCTTGTGGAAGCGTTCGAGGACGTTGTGGATGAGGATGCCGAAGCGCTGGTTGATCGTCGGCTCCTGGGGGATCCCGAAGACCCGCGCGAACTTGTACTTCAGCGGGCAGGTCAGGTAGAGGCCGAGGTCCGAAGCGGAGAGGCTGAGGCCGCCGTCGCCGCGCCGCGGCAGGAAGGCCGCCAGCGAGGGCTCGCCGCGGGCGGCGATCAGCGCCCGCCGCCGGTCGCCGTCGCGCTCGGAGTCGAGCAGGTAGGAGTCGAGCGAGGAGGCATCGAGCTCGGCCTGCTGCTCGGGCGTCGCCACCTGGCGCAGCAGGCCGTTCACTGCCGCCACCGCCTCCGCCGTCGCCTCGTCCCCCGGCCGCTGCGCCAGTGCCGCCAGCTTCAGCAGCTCCAGGTAGCGGGCGATCGCGCGGTTGACGTCGACTGCAGTGTCCAGGCGCGGCTCGGAGAGCTCGCGGCCGGCCTGCCAGGAGGCCTCCAGCACCTGCTCGCGCAGCGTCCTGTAGGTGGCGTGCAGTCCCTCGGCCGGGCCGAACAGCTCCTCTCCGTGCTCCTCCTCGCTTGCCGCCGCGTCGGCCAACACCCCCTCGTAGAAGCGCGACGGCCGGGCCTCGCCGTGGTCATCGCGCTCGGCCCGGGAGAGGACGAGGCCGCTGCGCGCGGGCCAGCCGATTCGTGCCCAGTCCGCCTCGCGCTCGAGCCCGAGCGCGAAGACGTGCTCGAACTCGGTCCCCTTCGCTGCCTCCAGGCCCAGTCCCAGGACCGACCCCTTTGCGGGCGGCTCCTCGCCGCCCGCCGGCTCGACTCCCGCCTCGGCGACGGCGCTGAGGTAGGCGACGAAGCCGCGGGTCGAGCCGTGGGGCTCGCGCCGCGCCCAGGCCGTCGCCAGGTCCGCCAGCCGCGAGAGGCCGAGCAGCCGCTCAGCGACCTCGGGCTGGGCGGCGAAGAGGCGCTGGCGCCGTAGCCCGACGTTCTCGATCAGCCGCCGTACGAAGACGTCGGCGCGCCGCTCCTCCAGCGCCGCCGAGGCGGCGCCGTAGAGCTTGCCGAATGCCTGGATCCGCTCCCGTGCCTCGGGCTGGATCTGGGGGCTGTCGAGGGCCGCTTCGCAGGCGGCGACCATGTCGAGCTTGCGCCGCCGTGCGATCGTCGTCAGCCGCGCCAGGTCGCCCGGTCGCAGCTCGATCGGCGGCCGGGTCAGCGCCCGTGCCGCCGCCGCCGAGTCGTCGGGGTCGGCGAGGACGCGCAGCCAGGCGATCGCGTCGCGCACCTCGGGCCGCTGGAACAGTGCCACCGGCCCGGAGAGGTGGAAGGGAATGCCGCGTTCCTCCATTGCCGCTGCCACCGGGCCGCCCTGCTTGCCGGGATCGGCGAGCAGCACGCAGATCTCCCCCGCATCGCCGCCGCCGACGATCAGCTGCTCGACCTCGCGCGCCGTCGCCTGCGCCTGCGCGCGCTCGTTGGCGCAGCGCCAGAAGCGGGTGGCGGGCCGGCGGAAGCGCTGCTCCAGCAGCACCACGTCGCCCAGCGGGTGGAGGTCGCGGAACCAGGCGGCCGGCTCCTCGGCCTCCGGCTCGAGCGCGAAGAGCTGGTTCGGGTTGTCGGTTGCCAGGGCCCCCAGAATCGCCCGCTGCGCCGGCGTCGCGTCCTCGAGCTCGTCGACCATCGCGAAGCGGAAGCGCTCGGCGATCTCGCCACGGACGTCGGGACGCTCGGCGAGCAGGCAGTCGAGGGCGAGGAAGACGTCGCCGCGGTCGATGCTGCCGGCAGCGGCGAGGATCCGGTCGTGGGCGCTGAACAGCTCGGCGAACTCGAGCTCGCGCCGCGCCGTCTCCTTCTCCGCCGCCTCGCTTGCCGTCCGCTCGCGCTCGCGGGCGCGGTCCGCGAGCTTGGTCGGTCCCACCGCCTCCGCCTTGAAGGAGTCGATCCGCGCCAGCAGCCGTGCCAGCAGCCCGGCCGGGTTGCCGCGGATCTCGTGCCGGCGCAGCGGCAGCTCCTCGAGTCGCTCGAGCAGCATCGCCAGCCGCTCGGCCGGCCCGAGGACGTCGAAGAATGGGTCGAGCCCGGCCGCCTCGGCGTGCTCGCGCAGAAGCCGCTCGCCGATCGCGTCCCAGTTGCCGATCCAGAGCTCCTCGTAAGGACTGGCGATGAGTGCCTCGACGCGTGCGCGCAGCCGCCGCGCGGTCGCCCTGCTCGCCGTGAGGAGGAGCACCTGTTCGGGCCCGACGCCGTCGCCGGCGAGCCGAGCCAGGCGACGTGCCAGCAGCTCGGTCTTGCCGGTTCCGGCGGCGCCCAGCACCAGCAGCGGCCCGTCGCCGTGGGCGACCGCCCGCTCCTGCTGGTCCACCGCCGTCTCCGTTGCCGGCCCGTCCTCTCGCATCCATTCAACGCTAGCGCGACATAGCATCCGGCCGATGGACGTTTTTTCCGCAGACTGGCTGGGAATCTGCCGCCGCGCCGTGGCGGCGCAGCGAACGATCTTCGAACGCGCCTCGGGCAGTGCTGAGCGCACCGTCTACGAGGGAGTCGGGGAGGGCGGCGATCGCACCCTTGTCATCGATCGCGAATGCGAGGACGCCTTCTTCGCCGAGCTGGAGGCCCTGGCCGCGGAAGGAGCCTCGTTCGTCGCGATCTCGGAGGAGCGCGGCGAGGTCGAGTTCGGCTCCGGCGGGACGACCCGGATCGTGATCGACCCGATCGACGGTTCTCTCAATGCCCGCCGCACGATTCCCTCGCACAGCCTCAGCGTGGCGGTGGCATCGGGTCCGATGATGGCCGACGTCGAGTTCGGCTTTGTCCACGACTTCGGCGCCGACGAGGAGTTCGCCGCTTGCCGTGGCGCCGGGGCCACGCTTGCCGGCAGGCCGGTGCTGGTTGCCGCTGCAGAGGAGAAGCTCGAGATAGTCGGCCTCGAGTCGGCCGAGCCGGAGCGGTCGTTGCCAGTTCTGGAACGGTTGTCCGGCAAGGCTTACCGGCTGCGGGTGGTCGGCTCGATAGCGATCACCGCCGCCTACGTCGCCAGCGGGCGCTTCGACGCGATGCTCAGCCTGCGGTCCTGCCGCTCGGTCGACGCCGCCGCCGCCCAGCTGATCGTCCGCGAGGCGGGCGGGGCAGTCGCCTTCGGCGAGCTGGCGCTCGAGGAGGCCGCCCTGGACCTCGACGCCCGCTACCCGATCGCGGCGGCTTCGAGCGAGGACGGCCTGAGCACCGTCCTCGCCGCGCAGCAGGGCTGAGTAACCGTTTGACGAAGGCGGTTTAAGAACGTGTGTTCGGAAGGAACGTATGTTCGCTAAGCTGCCCGAACGCTTGAGGCAGGCAATCCAGATTCACGGAGGAAACACTTTTAATGGCAACTCAGAGCAGCAACGGCAAAGCCAAAACCACGGCTAAAAAAGCCACCAAAACGACCACCGCCAAGGCTAAGGCGACCGAGAAGAACCAGGTTCAGGCTGTCGCTGAGGCCGCTGTCGACTTCCCGGTCGGCGCTGTCCTCACCGTCACCGACCGAATCTCCGACGTGGTCGAGCCGTGGACCAGTCGCGGCAGCGTCGAGAAGCAGATCAAGACCTACCGCACCGAGGTGCGCAAATCGCTGAAGCGCGCCGAGCGCCGCGGCACCACCGCCCGTCGCAAGGCGACCACCGAGGCCCGCAAGACCCGCACCAAGGTCGAGCGCGAGGCCCGCAAGCACCAGCGCACCGTCGAGACGACGCTGAAGCGCAACCGCAACGAGGTCGAGCAGCGCGTCCGCAAGGCGATCGACGAGCAGACCAGCCGCGCCCAGGACCTGGTCGGCTCGGTCACCGATCAGCTCGGCAGCGTTACGGACCAGATCGCCGCGCTGCGCTAGTAGCACCCTGGGACGGCCCAGGACACGGCGCGGTTGCGCCACCGTCCCGGCGCCCGCATGGAACCACCATGCGGGCGCCACGCCGTCGTCGCCCCGCTTGGTCCTGGACCCTCCCAGGGCACTTCTAGGAATTATCTGCCGGTGACCGTGACCGGCCTCGAGGCGGCCGGCTCGTAGGGCCAGCCCTCCTCGGCCGGGACAAAGGCGCGCAGGTGAAAGCGGACGCCGCGGCTGTCGTCATCGCTGAACCGGTACGGGTGGCGGAAGCGCCCACGCGAGTCGGTCTGGATCGTGCGGAACTGCGTCCAGGGCAGGCCCGGCAACCGGAACTGCAGCTCGACCGCCTTGCCCTGCGGCGGGATCGCCTCCCCGTCCTCGACCGTGCCGCTGAACACCACCGGCCGGCCGCCGATCGCCGCAGTGGACGAGGAGGCGCGCATCCGAACCCCCGCCTGCACCGCGAGGCCGGTGACCCGCCCTGCGGCGCCGGCCAGAGTCCGAGTACCCGCGAAGACGAACTCGATCCGGCGGCTGGGGCCCGGCGCGAGGCGAGAGAAGAACGACCCGTCCGCCGCGGTTTCGACCGTCTGCACGTGCCGGTCCGGCCTGCTGTCGTCGAAGGTCTCGATAACCTGCACCGGCAGACCGGCCAGCGAAATGCCCGCCGCTGTGGTCAGCAGCCCACCCACCGCCACGCCCTTGCCGTAGGGCACCACCCGGGTGGCGGGACGGCGCTCGAACGACTCCACCACCTTGCGCCGGCACTGCCTCTGCAGCTCGACCTTGACGCAGCGGTGCCAGACCAGCTGCCTGCCCCCGAAGCCGGCGCGCAGTCTGGTCGGCGCCTTCAACGGTGCCGGCAGGACCAGCGCCGTGCCGTTGACCCGGCGCTGGCTGCTTGCCACATTGCCGGCGCTGTCGTATCCGATTGCCCTGAACTCGTAGCTGCCGGGCGGGTAGCGATCGGAGTCCCAGCGGGCGAGCAGCCGGTTCCCGGCGACCGTCGTCGGCAGCAGCGAGAACTGTCGGTGTGACCTGGCCGGCCGGATCGCGATCGACCCCCGCGACGGATCAGGCGCGGAAAGGCCATCGCTGACCTGTGCTTCGAGCAGCTCGGGGTCGGACGGGTCGAGCGAGGCGGCGAAGGCGACCTGCGGCGGGCTGCGGTCGATCCTCACCAGCCGGCTCGGGGGGGCGCTCGCCCCACCGCTGACGTTCCCTGCCGCATCGCGAGCGTAGTAAGCAACTGTGTGCACGCCCTCCGCCGCGACGACGGTGCTCGCCCTATGGCCGCTGGCGACCGCCGGCATGGCGCCATCCACCGACAGCGCGGTGACCGGCCCAGCGCTGCCGCTGCCGCCCATCCCCGAGCGAAGGTCGGCGGCGACCGCAGTCACTTCGACCGCGTGGCCAACCCACCCGCTTGGCGCTCCGTGCAGCTCCACGTCCGGGGGAGTCGTGTCGACCCGCACCAGCTCGGTCCCGACCACGGCGGAGGCTACGCCTGCGCCGGAGACGGCAACCGTGTGCACATACGTCGTTCCCTCCGGCAGTCGCTCCAGTTGCATCGAATCGCCGCCGACGCCGCCGCGCAGGTCGGTCTCCGCACTGCTGCAGCGGCTCGGCGCCTGGCATGGAAAGGCGCTGGGGACGGGATCGAGCGAGACCGCATAGCCGCGGATACCGGAGATCGGAAGCGGCGCGGCGGGATGGGTGAGGCGCAGCAGTGGTGCCGGTCCAGCGCCGATCCATCCCGCTGGAAGCAGTGGCTCGACCACGGACGGCGAGGCATCGTCGAAGTGCAGGCTGGCGCTCGCGGTGGGTCCCGGCTCGCCCAGGGCGTTCTCGAACCAAACCTCCGCTGTGTAGTGGCCGGGACGCGGCGGCAGTTGGGGACGGTCGATTCGGTTGGTGTACCAGGGGATCCGCGTGCCGCTCACCACCGTGCCCGCTTCGTCGCGAACCCGGTAGTGGATCGCCGCGATCGGCGCAACCGGACCGGGCGGCTCGTCCCAGCCGAGACGAAAATCGTTCTCGGCGTGCCAGGCGTCTGCGCCGTCGATGATGCGGAGGTTGGACGGCGCTGCCGGCGCGGCGCCGTTCGCGGCACCGGTGGCTGGGAGCCCTGGCGCCACGAGGAGGGCGAGCGAGGCCAGGAGGATGAGGAGCCGGGCGGTCATGGCCCGAACTCGCCGGAAGCGTCGCCCGCTGAGGGGCTCGAGCTGGAAGGCGGCGGGCTCGAGACCACCGGCGATTCGGGTACGTATTCGACCGCTCCGGCTGAGGTTTCCGGAGCAGCAGGCGGTTCTGAGACCTGGGCCGGTTGCGGCGCCGTCTCCTGTTTTGATTCGGGCTTGGGCTGCTCAGGCTGGGGAGGGGCTGGCGCCGGCTCGTACTGGACACCGCTTTCGCTCCAGGCCGCCACCGTGACCCGGTCGAGCTCCCGCTGGATGGCCGGCGCCTCGACCTGGCGCCGGGGAAGCTCAACCGGTGCCGGCACCACTCCGGTGGCGACGCAGGCGGCCGCACCGCCGGCGGTGCCGGCGCAGACCGCGAGCAGCTTCGCAAGCGCCGTCATTCCGGCGCCGCGGGCACCGCCCGTGGCGGCGACCTGCGACAGGGTCGAGTCGGTACCGGAGCCCTGGCCCGGCAATCGAGACGACAGTCCCGCAAAGGCCTCGTGCGCACGCTCGAACAGCGAGCGCGAAAGCGGCAGCGGTGCCAGGGCGGCGGCGGCGTGGGGCGCCGCCCGGTAGGCACGCAACGTTGCCCGACATCCGGAGCAGGCGCGGAGGTGCTCGCGCAGCGCGACGACCTCGTCCGCCCCGGCCTCGCCATCGCTAAAAGCGGACAGCAGCGGTCGCAGCTCGGCGCAGCGCCGACCGTCCTCAGTTCTCAGGATCAGCTTGCGGAAGCGCTCGCGTCCCTCGGCCAGGCAGCGATTTATCTTCGTCGGGCTGAAGCCCGTGATCTCGCCGATCTCGGCGTAGGAGTAACCCTCGCCGAGGAGGGTGAGGGTGCGCAGCTCCTGCGGCTTCAGGGCCTGCAGAGCCTCGCGGCTGCGGGCGATCGTCTCGCGCCGTTCCGCTCGCTCGGCCGGCCCGGCCGACTCGGTGGGGATAGTTGCCACCCAGTCCTCGCCGATCTCCTCTCGGCCTGGCAGGGAGGGAGGCAGGAGGCGCTCGCGGTCGCGCCGTACGGCAAGTGCCTCATGTTTGGTGACCGTCTGTGTCCAACGGATCAGTTCGCGCGGGTTGTCGGTGGGCGCCTTGGTCAGGACGATCTCGAGCGCCCGCTGAAGCGCGTCGTCGACGTCGTCGGCGCAGAGCGAGTAGCGCCGAGCGGTGCGCCTCAGCGTCTCCTCGTGGCGGGCGAAGAGTTCAATCGCGGCGCGTTTGCGCACCGCGGCGCTTGCCTTCGGCCTGCTCCTGTCCTCCTGCTCCATCCACCTGCTGTCCCTGGTGCCCACCGCTCTGCTTTCCCCGCGCGTTTCAGCTCTCTCGATCGAAGATGTCACTGCAAGGACTGCGGGTCTCGGTCCTCTCCCCCCGCTTGGACGATTGTCCAGGGCTGAATCTCGGAAATTGCTGGAAGACCCGTCCGGTGCCCGTCCCCGCGCCCCCGGTAGCATCGGTCGCGATGAGCACCTGTGTGGTCACCGGCGGCGCCGGCTTCCTCGGATCCCATCTCTGCGAGCACCTGCTCGGCAAGGGGCACCGGGTGATCTGCCTCGACAACCTCGAGACCGGCTCGCTGGAGAACATCGCCCACATTCGCGACGACGCCTTCGAGTTCCGCAACGTCGACATCACCTCGTTCGTCGACATCCCCGAGGCGGTCGACTTCGTCTACCACCTCGCCTCGCCGGCCAGCCCGATCGATTACCTACGGCTGCCGCTGCACACGCTCAAAGTTGGCTCGCACGGGACCCACCACATGCTCGGCGTCGCCAAGGCCAAGCGCGCCCGCTTCCTGATCGCTTCGACCAGCGAGGTCTACGGCGACCCCCAGGTCCATCCACAGCAGGAGGACTACTGGGGCCACGTCAACCCGATCGGCCCGCGCGGCGTCTACGACGAGGCGAAGCGCTACGCCGAGGCGCTGACGATGGCCTACCACCGCCAGCAGGGCGTCGATACGGCGATGGTCCGGATCTTCAACACCTACGGCCCGCGGATGCGCGCCCACGACGGCCGGGCGATTCCGACCTTCCTGCGCCAGGCACTGCAGGACCGGCCGCTGACCGTCTTCGGAGACGGCAGCCAGACGCGCAGCTTCTGTTACGTCGACGACCTGATCCGCGGCATCGTCGCCCTCGCCGAGTCCGACGTGCACATGCCCGTCAACGTCGGCAACCCGAACGAGTTCACGCTGCTGGAACTGGCCAAGGCCGTGATCGAGGTGACCGAGTCGCGTTCGGAGATCGTCCACGAGGCGCTGCCGGTGGACGACCCGCAGCAACGCCAGCCCGACATCACCCGCGCCCGCGACCTGCTCGGCTGGCAGCCGACGATCGAGCTCAACGACGGCCTGCGCCGCACGATCGAGCAGACCGGCGTCGAGCGCCTGGTCGGCGCCACCGATTAACGACGATCGGACCCTGCTGTTGCTCGGCGCTGACGGCTTCGTCGGCGCTCACCTGAGGGTTGTCGCCGAGAGGGAGGGGATGCGGGTCGTCTCAGCCGGCCACCGTCCGAACGATGGCGTTCAGGCCTGCGACCTGCGCGACCCCGCTTCGATCGAGGCCTGCGTCGGGGCCGTGCAACCAGATCTGGTCATCAACGCAGCCGGCACCGCCTCCGTGCGGGAAAGCTGGGAGAACCCGGGACTCGCCTTCGGGACCAATGCCAAAGGGGTTCTCAATTTGCTCACAGCAATGGCAGGGAAGGCGCCAGATGCCAGCCTCGTCTGCCTCTCGTCCGCGGAAGTCTATGGCGACCGCGGTGCTGATGGCTTGGCCTTGAACGAGAAATTGGCCCCTCACCCGGTAACTCCGTATGGCACCGGAAAAATGGCGATGGAGGGGTTTTGTCTTGAGTTCGCGCAGGCCCTGGAGATGCGGATCGCCGTCATTCGAGTTTTCAACCTGATCGGTCCCGGGCAGCGGGCGGAGTTCGCAGCCTCCGGTTTTGCCAAGCGGATCGTCGAGGCGGAGCGGGGCGGAGAGGAGCGGGTCGAGCTTGCCCTCGGCAACCCCGGCGCCGTCCGCGACTTCACCGACGTCCGCGACGCGACGCAGGCGCTACTCGAGATCTCTCGGCGTGAGATCCTCGGCGTCTTCAACCTCTGCTCGGGTAGGGGGACCAGCATCGCCGAGCTGGTCGGAGAGCTGGACCGGGCGACGTCCGTTGACGTCGTTGCCCGTCGGGCGGCGGAGCTGGAGCGTCCCGCCGACCCCTCGGCGCTGGTTGGTGACCCGACGAGCATGCGCGAAGCGATCGGTTTCACGGCCTCGACGCCGCTCTCCCAGACCCTCGCCGACCTGCTCGAGTGGTGGCGCTCGCAGCCGGCGCCGGCGTAGCCCCAATATCCTGCAGGCGATGGCAAGCAACGGCAAGGCTGCGGCCGAGGAGGCCCACCGCACGATCGCGCCCCTGGTCGGGCCCGACGACGAGCGGATCTTCACCGACTCCGGGATCGAGATCGATCGCCTCTACGACGAGAGCGACGTCGCCCCGGGGCTCGAACAGCGCCTCGGCGAGCCCGGCGCGCCGCCCTTCACCCGCGGCATCCACGAGGGGATGTACCGCGACCGGCTCTGGACGATGCGCCAGTACGCCGGCTTCGCCTCGCCTGAGGACACCAACGAGCGCTACCGCTATCTGATCGAGCACGGCTCGACCGGCCTCTCGATGGCCTTCGACCTGCCGACCCAGCTCGGCCGCGACTCCGACGACCCGCTCTGCAACGGCGAGGTCGGTCGCACCGGGGTCCCGATCGACACGATCGAGGACATGCGGATCTGCTTCGACCAGATCCCCCTCGACAGCGTCTCCACCTCGATGACGATCAACGCCCCGGCGGCGATCCTGCTGCTGCTCTACGAGCTGGTCGGCGAGGAACAGGGCGTCCCCTCCGAGAAGCTGCGCGGCACCGTCCAGAACGACGTGCTGAAGGAGTACATGGCGCGCGGCAACTACATCTTCCCGCCGGTGCCGACGATGC
>DASYLY010000018.1:0-6512 GCA_036009365.1 Solirubrobacterales bacterium | reverse complement strand
GAAAGTCGACCCGCCCTACCTGGTCCGCGACCTGGCGGTCCACTTGGCGCTGCCGATCGTCGTCGTCGCTTCGCCGCGACTCGGCACGATCAACCACACGCTGCTGACCCTCGAGGCCGCCCGCACCGCCGGCCTCGAGGTACTCGCCGTCGTCCTCACGCCCTGGCCCGAGTCCCCGACCCCGATCGAGCGCTCCAACCGCGAGACGATTGAGTCGATCGGCGAGGTGAAGGTGTGCTGCTTGCCCGCACTCGACCTCGCCGACCCCAGCAGCTGGCCGCAATTGTCGGTGGCGGTCAGCTGACCGACCGGTCGGTCAGCCGCTGACGATCACGTCGAGATAGCCCTCGCTCAGCTCGACGCAGAAGCCGGCGGCCTCGGCGATGGTGGCAGCGGCCTCTGGGTCGGCAGGCGGTTTCTTCTCGAGCAGTAAGGCACGGGCGACGTCGCCACGGACCGCCTTCGCCATGTGGGATACCGCCTTGCGCTTGCCGCCCTGCTCGGAGAAGGCGCGCACCGGGAGCAGGGTTGCCCGCTTTGGCTTCCAAGCGGCGGCATAGGCACCGGAGCGCATGTCGACTACGAGCGAGCCCTCCTGGTCCGGCAGCGCCGCCGCAAGCGCCTGGCGCCAGTAAGCGGCGATCGGCCCGACCCCTGCCAGCCGCGCTTTCGCCGAGAGCCGGTAGTAGGGGATGCGATCGTCGGGTCGGACCACACCCCAGAGGGCGCTGGAAATCAAGATCGGGCGCCGTGCCTTGGCCGGCAGCCCCGGCAGTTTCAGCCGCTCGTAGAGGACGCCGCTGTAAAGCGAGGCGGCAGCGGCAGCCGGGGCGCCGCGCAGGGCGGCATCGATCGCAACCTCACCTGTTTGGCCAGGCGATATCCCGAGCGCCGCGACCGCCCGCTTGACCGACTTGCCACCGAGTCGCTCCAGGGCATCGAGCAACCCAACCCGCAGCTCACCGAGCTGCTCGGGATAGGCAAGCGAGTCGAGCTCAACCGGCCCGCCGCTCTCAGGCGCGGTCTTCCCCTCCGAAGGCGGCAGCAGGATCAGCACGCCCGCGCATTCTTGTCGACAGGCCTATCTGGCGGAAACCTGGATGCTCGGTCCAGCGGTCCAGCAATCCGGCAGAAGGGCTCAGCCGACCGACTCGAACTCGGTCTCGCGGGCGGCGACCGCGGAGCCGCCGGGGTTGACGTTGGCCTCGGCCGCCTCGACAGTCAGCTCGCGCTCACCGCGCCGCTTGGCGCGGATCGCGGTCGCGCCGACGACGGCGCCCAGCAGGGCGACGCCGGCACAGACGCTCATCGCGAACCCGAGCGCATCGACGAACTGCTGCGGCGTTGCCTGCTCGAAGTTGGCACCGACCTTGGCCTGGAAGATCGCCCCGGTGACGGCGACGCCGAGGCTGCCGCCGACCATGCGGAACATCGAGAGCACGCCGGAGGCGATCCCGGCCTTCTCGACCGCGACCGCGTTCATCGCGGCGCTGGTCATCGGCGACATCGTCATCGCGATCCCGATCCCGAGCAGGACGAAGCCCGGCAGCAGGTCGAGGTAGCCAGAGTCGACGGCGATGCCGCTGAAGCTGGCAAGCGAGGCAGCAACGATGACCAGCCCGCCGGCGATCAGCCAGCGCGGCCCGTAGCGGTCGGATAGTCGCCCCGCCAGCGGCGCGACGCCGACGATCATCAGGGTCGACGGCAAGAACCTCACACCTGCCTCCAGCGGCGAGTAATGGAGGATGTTCTGCATATAGAGGGCGAGGAAGAAGAAGACGCCGAGCATCGCGAAGGAGACGATCAAGGCGACCACGACCGCGCCGAGGAAGTTGCGATCGGAGAGCAGGCCGAACTCGACCATCGGCGCCTTGACCCGCTGCTCGACCGCGACGAAGGCGGCCAGCGCCAGCGCCGAGCCGACCAGCAGCCCGACGATCTCCGCCGAGCCCCAGCCCCAAGCGTTGCCCTCGACCAGGGCCAGGATCAGCGCCGTCAGGCCGACCGTCAGGGTCGCCACCCCGGCGTAGTCGACCTCGCGGCCGACGGTCGTGTCGCGCGACTCGCGCACCGCGAACAGGGCCGCGGTGACGGCACCGATCGCGACCGGGATGTTGAGGTAGAAGATCGCCCGCCAGCTGACGTGCTCGGTGAGGAAGCCGCCCAGCACCGGCCCGACCGCCAGCGCCAGGGCGGAGACGCCGGCCCACATCCCCATCGCCTTGCCACGCTCCTCGGCCGGGAAGGCGTCGGTGATGATCGAGAGCGTCGCTGGCATCATCAGCGCCGCGCCGACGCCCTGGAAGACGCGGCTGACGACGAGGTCGGTCGAGCTCTGCGCGAAGCCCGCCGTCGCCGAGGTCAGGGTGAAGATGACGACGCCGAAGAGGAACATGCGGCGGCGGCCGAAGATGTCGCCGAGGCGGCCGCCGGTGGCCAGCAACACCGCGAAGGACAGCGTGTAGCCGTTGATCGTCCACTCGAGGCCGGAGATCGAGGCGTGGAGGTCGCGCTGGATCGACGGCAGGGCGACGTTCACCACCGTGTTGTCGAGCATGATCATGAACAGCGCGAAGCACATCGCCCCGAGCGTCCACCACTTGCGGTTCTCGTCGGTGATCAGGTGGTTGTAGCGAGTCAAGCGGGTCCAGCTCCCTTCAGGTGCTGATAGGTCTGAGCGATGTCCTCGCGGTCCATCAGCGAGTCGACGGCGGCGTCGAGCTTGCGCCGCTGGGCCGCGGTGAGCGTCGCCGCGAAGGACTCGATCCCGGACTGGCGGACGGCGACGAGCGTCTCGACCAGGTCCTTGCCGGCGGCGGTGATCCGCACCTGGCGCACGCGCCTGTCGTCGGGGTCCTCGACCCGCGTCGCCAGCCCGTCCTTGACCAGGGCGTCGACCG
Source organism: Solirubrobacterales bacterium (assembly GCA_036009365.1). Lineage (GTDB taxonomy): Bacteria > Actinomycetota > Thermoleophilia > Solirubrobacterales > 70-9 > VAYN01. The sequence continues at coordinate 3,612 of DASYLY010000018.1, read as the reverse complement.
CCCGGCTCATCGAGGGCACGGAGACGCCGAACAGCTCGGCCAGGTCGCCGACCTGCCACGTTTCCGCGGTGTGGCCCAGCCCGCCCAGCTCCAGCAGCACCTTGCACTGGGTCAGCGACAGGCCCGACTCCTCGATCACCCGCAGCTGGTTGCCACGGTCGTAGAGGAAGACGTGGCGCAGCAGCGCCGTGAACCTCGCCGCCGTCTCCTGGGCCTCGGGGCTTGCCTCGGAGGCACTCCGCTCGACGATCGCCTTCACATCGCTCGCTTGCATGCCGGTAATAGTTGCATACGAACAACTATTACGAAAGAGCAATAGTTGTTCGTGTGAGCAAGATCACTCATAGCGCCGATTTCCGGCCGGGACCGCCTCTATCGTCGCCCTATGGTGGCCGACCCCGCGCAGCTCGACCACGATCACGTCTGGCACCCCTTCACCCAGCAACAGGGCTGGGTCGAGGAAGAGCCGCTGATGATCGAGCACGGCGAGGGCTGCCATCTGATCGACGTCGAGGGCCGCCGCTACATCGACGGGGTCTCCTCGCTCTGGTGCACGGTCCACGGCCACCGCCACCCGGCGATCGACGCCGCCGTGCGCGACCAGCTCGACCGCGTCGCCCACTCGACGATGCTCGGCCTCTCGCACCCCGGGGCGGCGGAGCTGGCCGCGCGCCTAGTCGCGATCGCGCCGCCCGGGCTCTCCCGCGTCTTCTACTCGGAGTCCGGCTCGACCGCCGTGGAGATCGCCCTGAAGATGGCCTTCCAGTACCAGCAGCAGCGCGGCGGCAACGAGCGGCGGACCGGCTTCGTCAACCTCCGCCACGCCTACCACGGCGACACGATCGGGTCGGTCTCGGTCGGCGGAATCGACCTCTTCCATGCCACCTACCGGCCGCTGCTGTTCGAGACCCACACGGCCGAGCCAGGCGACGCCCCGCACCTCGCCCGCATCCTCTCCACTCGCCACGAGGAGATCGCCGCCGTGATCATCGAGCCGCTGGTCCAGGGCGCCGCCGGGATGATCGTGCACCCGCCGGGCTACCTGCGGACGGTGCGCGAGATCTGCGACCACTACGGCGTGCTGCTGATCTGCGACGAGGTGGCGACCGGCTTCGGCCGCACCGGGACGATGTTCGCCTGCGAGCAGGAGGACGTGGCGCCGGACTTCCTCTGCGTCGCCAAGGGCATCACCGGCGGCTACATGCCGCTCGCCGCGACCCTGACCACGGAGCGGGTCTACGAGGCCTTCCTCGGCACGCCCGAGGAGCAGCGCACCTTCTTCCACGGCCACACCTACACCGGCAACCCGCTGGCCTGCGCCGCCGCCATCGCCAACCTCGACGTCTTCGAGTCCGAGCAGACCCTGGCGCGCCTGCAGCCGAAAATCCACCTGCTCGGCCGGCTGCTGGCGGGGATCGAGGCGATGCCCGAGGTCGAAGAGGTGCGCAGCCGCGGTTTCATGGCCGGGATCGACCTCGGCAGGCACGATCCGGCCCTGCGGATGGGCCACCAGGTGACGCTGGAGGCGCGGCGGCGCGGCGCGATCGTGCGCCCGCTCGGTGACACGGTGGTGCTGATGCCGCCACTGGCGATCTCTGAAGCGGATCTGCGCGAGCTACTGGGAATCGTCACTGACTCAATCGAGGCGGTCTGTGTCCCAACCGTTCGTCGGACCTCGCCCCTGCGCCGGCTCGTGCGCCTGCCCAAAGCCGCCTGACCAGGGCAGACGGGGCCAAGCAGATCAAGGACGCAGGGAGCGTGGCGTGCTTCGCACGCGAGCGACCGAGGACACCGATATGCGCCGCGCCCCGTCTGCCCTGGTGTGATGGATTGGTGATTGGGCCGTAGTACGGATGTGAGCCAGACTCTCGTCGCGACAACCACTGACGACCTTCCCCGCGAGGCCGGAATGGAATTCGACCAGCTGTACCGCTCCAGTCGCGACGACGTCTACGCCTACGCGGCAGGGCTGCTGCGCGACCAGGCCGCGGCCGAGGATGTCACCGCGACCGCCTTCGAACGCGCCTATCGCAAGCGCTCCCGCTTCGACCCGGGTCGCGGAAGTGCCCGCGCCTGGCTGTTCGGGATCGCCCGCAACGCCGCCCTCGACGAGCTGCGCCGCCGCGGCAAGCAAGCCTCGCTGGCGGCCGAGCAGGTCGACGTCGAGAGTCTCGCCCAGACCCACCCGGTCGAGGGCAGCGAGCGTCGCATCGTTCTCGCCGACGCCCTGCGTGACCTGGAGCCGCGAGAGCGCGAGCTGGTCGCCCTGAAGTTCTTCGCCGGCCTCTCCAACGTGGAGATCGCCCGCGTGCTCGGCATCAGCGAGTCCAACGCGGGCACCCGGATCCACCGAGTCATCGACAAGCTGAGGGAGGCATGCCATGAAGTCGCCTGACGACCTCGATCTCGCCGCCGAGCTGCGGGCCATACGCCCCACGCCCCGACCGGAGTTCGCAGCCGAGTTAGATGCCCGCGCCGCTGCTGGCTTCCCTGGCCGGCGACAGCGCGACCATGGCATTCGCCATCGCGCCGCGACGGCAGGCGGCCGCATCGCCGATCGCCTGCGGATCTCGCCGCGGCGGCTGCTGGCCCCCACCGGCGGTCTCGCGATCGCCGCTGTCATCGCCGCGACCGTGGTCGTCGTCAATACGGATAGTGGCTCGAGAACCTCCATCCTGAATCTCGACAGTGGCCGCGGCGGCGGCGGCGCTGAGGCGGGCGAGGCCATGCAACCCGGCTACTCGACTGAGCGGCCCGGTGCCGAGCGCCTCTTGGAGCCAAGCTCCTCGTCCGCCGGCACCGACAAGGCCGCAGCGGCCTCGGGCACCGCGCTGCCACCCGAAGAGCTTGCGCCCGGCGACACCGGCCCCTACGCCTCCCACACCGACCGCCGCGCCGTCGAACGCTCGGCCGAGATGACCCTCGCCACCGAGCCGGCCGACGTCCGCCGCGCCGCTGGCAAGGTCTTCGAGTCGGTCCACGCCTACGACGGGATCGTCCTCGAGTCCTCGATCGAGGATGGCGGCGAGGGCGAGGCGGGCGCCTCCTTCGAGCTGCTGATCCCCAGCGGCAAGCTCGGCGACGCGCTCGCCTCCTTCTCTTCGATCGCCGAGGTCCGCTCGCGGCACGAGGCGACCGCCGACGTGACCGCGAAGACGGTCGGCCTCGGCGAACGGCTGCAGGACGGTCGTGCCACGGTCGAGAGCCTGCTGGCGCAGCTCGCCGCCGCCGACAGCGACGCCGAGCGCGCCGCCGCCGAAGCCGAGCTGCGCTCCGAGCGCCTACGCGTCGCTGCCCTGCGCTCGCGGCTGGCCGACCTGCAGCGCCGCGCCAACCTCTCCCAGGTCTCGCTGAAGATCGAGACCGGTGACGCCGGAGCGCCGGCGCCCGATGAGAACGGCTCCTGGGGCATCGGCGACGCGCTCGGCGATGCTGGCCAGATCCTCGAGGTCGCCGCCGGAATCACCCTGATCGGCCTGGCGATCCTCAGCCCGATCGCCCTCCTCTTCCTACTCATCTGGCTCTCCCGTCGCACGGCAGTACGCCGCGGCCGCGAACGCGCCCTCGGCTAGGGGGGTGTCTGAGCTTAGGGAGCGCATAGGCCCCCTAAGC
>DASYLY010000017.1:0-4848 GCA_036009365.1 Solirubrobacterales bacterium | reverse complement strand
GGTGAGCGCATGGAGGACCAGCAGCGAGCGCTCGTACATCCGGCGCGCCCAGGCAGGCGCGCCGGGGCCGAGAGGGCGGGCGCGGCTGAGCCAGCGCCGGTCTGCAGCCGCGGCTTCGACGAGCACGCTGGAGGATCGAGTCAACTCCCCGCCACCTTCGTTGGCCCGCAGCTCGACCTCGGCAGCGTCCCCGCCTGCGACCACCGCCAGCTTCCCGTCGTGCACCGCCTGCTCGACAACGACCCGTCCCGTCCCGAACCGGGCCACGGTCAGCAGCACGTTGGTGCCCGGCCGGTACCGCTGACGAATCGAGTCCGCCTCCCACAACGGCCGCGCCGCCGCGCCGCCGGCCCGCACCCACACCTGGATCCCGGTGTTGGGCGCAACCGACCCCGCCGCCTGGCGGTCTGCCGGGTTCTCGATCAGCGCCCGCCCCGCCAGCTGCCGCCGCAGGTCGACCACGTCCCCGTAGGCGTCCACTGCCGCCGTCAGCTCCCCGTCCCCGAGCACCGCGACCCCGAGAAAGGGCGGGGGCATCCCCGGCAGCCCGGTCGGCGTCCGCGGGTCAGCGTCGCGGCCGCCGGAGACCAGCAACGCCCCTGCCGCCACCACGGCGACCAGCCCCACGGCTGCCCTAGCCCGGCCCATGCCCCCATGCAATCAGCCTCGCCAGGCTGCCTCCCGCTAGCCTTCCTTGCCGCAAACGAGTCACGCGTCGCACGCCTGGATCGTCTGCGCCGAGGCGAGGTAGCTCAGTTGGTAGAGCACACGACTGAAAATCGTGGTGTCGCGGGTTCGAATCCCGCCCTCGCCACTGCCGCTGCGCGCTAACTGGACCAGGGCCCTTTGCTTGGTTAACAGCGGAGTACGACTACTCGGGTAGTCTCGCGCGCACAAAATGCCTTTCCGCACTTACATCGCCTCCGTCCTCGTATTCGTCGCTGTCCTGGTCGCCGCGCAACCTGCAGCTGCCGCAGGGGAAGGCACCGAACGGACCTGCAGCCTGCTCAACGCCGCTGGCTCCGCTGCGGAGCGAGCAGCGGCAGCACCCAGCCAGACTCGGGGCGACAAGAAGCATCGGAGCAAGGGGGCCAAGGGGAAGGCTGCGAAAAAGGCGGCGGCGAGGAGCGCTGCTGCCAAGAGGCGGATCGCCCTGCAGGCCGAGCCCGCATCGGCGAACAGGGTCGTCAATCTAGGTACCGACCGCGAAGCCGAGGAAGTGACGCTGAACGTCACGGTCTCGCCGAAGGCCCCGCCGAACTTCGAGAGACATCTCGGGGTGGTCGCCGAACCGTTCGCCAATACGAGCGAAACCGGGGACACCGTCACCTTCTCCGAGCCGACATTCTCGGAGCCCAAGCTGTCCGAAAATCGCAAGCGGGTCACCTTCACGATGTGCGTCGATGCCCCGAACGACTTGCCGGCCGGCAAGTACACGTCCTTAGTCCTGCTGGAAGGGCCGCCTTCGGTCGAACCGGCGGTGATGACCGTGACCATCAACGCCAAGGACGGCGGCATCTTCCTCTGGATCTCGCTCGGGACTGCACTGCTTGCGGCCTTCGTTCTCCTCTACAAGAGCGCCAGCGAAAAGCGGGCCCTGCTACTGGCCGAAGCGCAGAAAATAGAGTCCGAGGACGAGCGCGAAGACGCGCTCGAGAAAGCCCGGAGCTGGCGGTGCCCAATCTGGGATTGCCTCAAGGACCTGGGGTGGTGGGTGCCGACCGTGGCCGCCGTCGTCTCGGCCTTCGCGGTCCTCTATGCGGCCTATGCGGCCAATCCCGCCTGGGGCGAAGGCGGCATCGTCCCCAGCGCCATCGCCCTGATCGGCACCGGTCTGGCGGCCGTGGGCGCCAAGACCGTCTTTTCCCAGAGCTCTTCAGGAAACTGAGCGCACTACCTGAGGAACAACGGGTTCCGCGCAGTCGGCTTGCGCAAGCGATTCGTCTCCTGAGACGATCCGGGGCGATGGAAGCGGAGACGCACTACGCGGACTCGGATGGCGTCAACATCGCCTACCAGGTGTTCGGCACCGGCCCCGTGGACCTGGTCCTGGTCCCCGGGTTCGTCTCTCACGTCGAGCTACTGGCTGAGGACCCCGCTACCGCCCGCTTCCTCCGCCGCCTTTCGTCCTTCTCTCGCCTGCTCGTCTTCGACAAGCGGGACCAGGGGCTCTCCGATCGGCTTGGCCGGCCGCCGACCCTGGAGGAGTCGATGGACGACCTCCGCGCCGTCATTCAGGCGGCCGGCTTCGAGCGGCCCGCGGTGCTCGGGATCTCCGAGGGCGGTCCGATGTCTGCGCTCTACGCGGCCACCTATCCGGCCGAGGTCTCGGCCCTCGTGCTCTTCGGGACCTTTGCCCGGATGGTCGAGGCCGACGGGTTCCCGCAGGGGATCAGCTCTGAACAGCTCGACAAATGGGGATCGATCGTGCGCCGCGACTGGGGCGGCCCCGTAGGCGTCGAGATCTGGGCACCGAGCCGGCTCGGCGACCGCGAGTTCGAACGCTGGTGGGGGCGGCTGTTGCGCCAGGGGACGAGCCCGGCCGGCGCGATCGCCCTGATGGACCTCTACCGGGAGATGGACGTGCGGGCGATCCTGCCCGCGATCGACGTCCCCACCCTGGTCCTGCACCGCGAGGGCGACCGGATGATCTCTGTCGCCCAGGGCCGCTACCTGGCCCAGACGATCCCTGGGGCCCGCCTGGTCGAGCTGCCCGGCATCGACCACCTGCCCTTCGCCGGCGACCTCGACGCGCTGTTGGGGGAGATCGAGGAGTTCCTCGTCGGTGGCCGCGAGGCGACCGAGTCCGAACGGGCCCTGGCGACGATCCTCTTCACCGATATCGTCGGCTCGACGGCCAAGGCGGCCGAGCTCGGCGATCGCGGCTGGCGGGCGCTGCTCGAGCGCCATGACGCCGTCGTGCGCCACCAGCTCTCCCTCCACCGCGGCCGTGAGGTGAAGACGATGGGCGACGGCTTCCTTGCCACCTTCGACGGCCCGGCCCGGGCGATCCGCTGCGCCTCGGCGGTGCGCGAGGAGGTGTCCGGCCTCGGGATCGAGGTGCGGGCCGGGATTCACACCGGCGAGGTCGAGCTGATCGGCGACGACGTCGGCGGCATGGCGGTCAACATCGGCGCCCGCATCGGCGCGCTGGCCGGCGCCGGCGAGGTCCTCGTCTCCAGCACCGTGCGCGAGCTGGTCGTCGGCTCCGGCCTCGAGTTCGAGGAGCGCGGGGTGGAGAAGCTGAAGGGCGCACCGGGTGAGTGGCGCCTCTTCGCGATCGGGTCGCCGCCGGCTTCCTGAAAGACGACATCAAGCGGCTCCGCGAGGGTCTCAGCGAGGTTAGGGAGCGGACCTGGAAGGTCGAGAACTGGCAGAACCTCGTGCCTTTTGCGGATTTTTGTTTGCCATCTGCTGGCTGATCATCCTCGGGGTGTGGGCAGCCGAGATTGCCGATGCGGCGGGCGCCTTCTAACGCTGCGAAGCGCGCACGCCGCCGCTCCGGCCTCGCGGCTGAGGCCGCTCCCTTGGCAGCGGATCCACAAGATCGTGCTGCGAGGAAGCGGATCGCCGCTATATGAATGCGATTGCCGCGGACTGGCCGTGCCGATGTGAGGCGCCACCCTTTAGCTCCGCGTAAAGAAGTTGTGACAGCGTGGCGGCGATGGACTGGTCGCTGCTGCACGCCCTCAACGACTTCCTTGCCCGGCACGACGCGGTCGAGGACCCGTTGCTCTTCTACGTCTCCATCTCCGAGGCTCTGTTCGTCGCCACCCTGGCGATCGTCTTCCTCGCCGCCCGCGGTGCCGCCCATGCGGCCTGGAGGCGGGCGTCGGTCGCCGCGGTGCTGAGCGCCGGCCTCGCCCTCGCGGTCGGGAAGGTCGTCTCCGAACTGGTCGACCGGGCGCGGCCCTTCGTCGCCGACCCCGGCGGCGTCCACCTCTTCTCCGGCCACGCTGCAGATCCGGGCTTTCCCAGCGACCACGCCACCGCCGCCTTCGCGATCGCGATGGCGATCCTCCTGCGCAAGCGCGGCTGGGGCTATGTGGCCCTGGTCGCCGCAGCAGTGCTCTCGGTCGGCCGGGTGGCGCTGGGGGTGCATTACCCGAGCGACGTCCTCGCCGGCGCCGCCCTCGGCTCGGCCGCCGCACTGACCCTCTGGGCGCCGCCGCTGCGCGCCCGCGTCGACGCCCTCGCCGACTGGGCCGGCGGCTACTGGGATCGCGCGGTGACCCGGGGCGTGGAGAGTGTCGCCGGGGTGCGCCGGTAGCCACTCGCCGTCCATCCGCCGCAGACGATACATTTCGCTATGCTCATGCAGACGATGGAGGATCGAGCAGCCCACGAGAGGATCGACCGCCTCGAGGAGCGGATGGACGAACGGTTCGACCGCGTCGATGCGGAATTCGGCCGCATGGACGGCCGCTTCCAGGTCGTCGAAGCCGATCTTCGGGAACTGCGGGTCGACGCCAAGGAAGCCCGCAAGGAGACGAACGAGCGCTTCGATTCCGTCCACGCCCGCTTCGACGCCTTGGGCCAGGAAACGAATGCCCGCTTCGACGCTATGGGCAGGGCCACCAACGAGCGCTTTGACTCCGTCAACGAGCGTTTCGATGCGATGCACCGCACGATGATGCGCGGCTTCTTTGCCCTCGGCGGGATCGTGGTCGCCTGCTCTGCGGCGCTGGCGAAATTTGCCTCTTAGGTGGAGTAGTCGGAGCGGCGGCTAACCCACCGCGACCTCATAGGCATCGTCGGCCTCGAGGAACGGCGCCAGGGTGACGTAGACCAGCGTCGGCACCAGGTCCGGGAGCGTCTCCGGCCCCTTCTTGTTGACGTGGTCGTAGA
>DASYLY010000016.1:0-15251 GCA_036009365.1 Solirubrobacterales bacterium | reverse complement strand
CCGGAGAGCATGTTCCCGCGTGCGGTCTCGCGATCCACGACTGGATTTCTATCAATTACCGCCCACGTCGAGGCGGCGAGCCCCGCCCGCCCGCCTAGACGTTGGCGGCGATCGCGATCGAGAGGAACAGCAGCGCCAGGTAGGCGAGCGAGTAGAGGTAGGTGCGCAGGGCCCAGCGGCGGTCGGCGGTGCGCAGCAGCTTGGTTGAGAAGTAGATGAAGACGGCGCCGAGCAGCATCGAGGGGATCAGGTAGGCGATGCCGAGGCCGCCGGCGCAGAAGGGGAGCTGCGTCACCGCGTAGAGGAGGATCGTGTAGAGGAGGATCTGGCGACGGGTCTCGTCCTCGCCGCGGACCACGGGCAGCATCGGGATGCCCGCCTTGGCGTACTCGTCCTTCATCAGCAGCGAGAGTGCCCAGAAGTGCGGTGGGGTCCAGAAGAAGACGATCGCGAAGAGATAGAAGGCCATGCCGCTGAGCTCGCCCGTCACCGCGGCCCAGGCGACCAGGGGCGGGACCGCGCCGGCAGCACCGCCGATGACGATGTTCTGCGGCGTCGTGCGCTTCAGCCAGAGCGTGTAGACGAAGACGTAGCCGACGAAGCCGGAGAGCGAGAGGACCGCCGCCAGCGGGTTGACGGTCAGCGACAGCAGTAAGAAGGAGGCGCAGCAGAGGGTGGTGCCGAAGGCGATCGCGGCGGCGGGGGAGATGCGGCCGGAGGCGACCGGGCGGTCGGCGGTGCGGGCCATCGTGCGGTCGATGTCGCGGTCGACGGCGTGGTTGACGGCGCCGGCGCCGCCGGCGGAGAGGGCGCCGCCGAGGCAGGTGAGGAGGATCAGACCCAGCGAGGGGTCGCCCGCCACGTACATCGTCGTCACCGTCGTAAACAGCAGCAGCGACTGCACCTTCGGCTTGGTGAGCGTCAGGTAGTCGCGCAGGACCGTGATCGCGGCCGAACGCGGGGCAGGGGTAGCTGCCGTCGGGTTGGGCGCGGTGCGCGCGCCAGCATCCATGGCGGTCAGGCTACCGGCTGTGACTCGCGGTCAGACCGCTCGCTGCGGGCACTGCTGTGGGCGATCGCAGCGCGGATGTCGCGCATCGGCCGGTTGCTGCGGACGTCGGGCAGCACGTCGAAGTTGTGGGGCTCGGGCGGCGAGAGCGTGAACCACTCGAGCGAGTCGCCGCCCCAGGGGTCATGGCCGGCCTCGGGGCCGCCCTCGCGGCTGAGGATCGCGTTGACGAGCGTGATCACGATGCCGGTGGCGAGCACCAGCGTCCCGATCGAGGCGATCAGGTTGTAGGCGTTGACGCCGGTGCCGTCGAAGAACTTGTAGGTGTCGATCACCTGACCCTGCTCGGCGCCGGCGAGGAAGAGCGGCACGAAGGCGAGGAGGATCCCGGCCACCATCGTCCAGAAGGAGATCCGGGCCAGGCTCTCGCCCATCGTCCGGCCGGTCATCTTCGGGAACCAGAAGTGGAGCGCAGCGAAGCCGCCGAAGACGGCGCCGCCGACAAGGGCGAAGTGGGTGGCGGCGGTGGCGTCGGTCGTGTTCTTCAGCTGCCAGGCGGCGGCGACCAGCGAGTGCTCGAGCTCGGCGGCGAGGCCGATCGAGACGAAGGAGATCGCACCGAGCGCGAACAGCAGCGGTGCCCGCATCCGCAGGGCGCCACCGGACATCGTCGCGATCAGGTTGAAGAGGACGAGGCCGAAGGGGACGATCAGGGCCAGCGAGACGATCATCGCGAAGTACATCGGGCCGATCCCGATCGGCGCGGTCAGCATGTTCTGCATCCAGGCCAGGGTGCCGAGCACGGCGATCGCTACCAGCGAACCCATCACCGCGCCGCGGTTGAAGAGTGGTTTGGCGGAGAAGGCGGAGACGATTTCGGCGATCGCGCCGAAGGCGAAGACGAGGATCAGCATGTAGCTGCCGGAGAAGAAGATCCAGCTCAAGTGCTGCCAGAGCAGCGGCGCGCCGCCGGAGCCGTCGGCGAAGAAGATGCCGTCGTAGTTGCGGTCGATCATCAGCATCGTCAGCGCCGCCAGCAGCACCGGGCCGATGAACAGGACCAGCCAGGAGCTGACGGTCGCCGCCCAGGCGAAGACCGGCAGTCGCCGCCAGGCCAGGCCGGGAGCCCGCATCTTGCGCAGCGTCGTCAGCAGGTCGATCGCGATCAAGACGAAGCCGAGGGTCGCCAGCCCGGTCGCCGTCGCCCAGGCGTCGACGCCGTTGCTGGAGAGGAAAGCGGTCTCGGTCAGCGGTGCCAGCGGGTTGATGCCGGCCTCTGAGGGGGTGAAGAGGAAGCTGGCGTAGAGCGCGGTGGCGCCGGCGATGTAGAGCCAGAGGCCAACCTGGCCGAGGCGTGGCAGGGCGGTGCCGCGGGCGCCGATCTGCAGTGGCGCCACGTAGTAGAAGAAGCCGAGTGCCAGCGGGATGGCGAAGAGGAAGACCGCGGTGGCGCCATAGTCGGAGAGCATGCGGTTAAAGGTGACGGGGGAGAGGAAGGTGTTCTCCGGGATCGCCAGCTGCAGCCGCATCAGCAGCAGCTCGATCAGGGCGATGAAGAGGAAGCCGAGCGAGCTGACGATGAGGATGCGGCCGATGTCCTTGTGGTTGGCGCTGGTTGCCAGCTGCGCCCAGGCGGGGCGGCGCTTGGGGTAGCCGTCGATGACCAGCTCAGGACGCTGCCGGCTCATGGCACTTCTCCTTTTTCGATCAGGCCGACGACCCGCTCTTGGGCCTCCTCGATATCGCTCAGCTGCCCTTCGATGAATTCTTTGTAGGCGTCGGGGGAGACGACCTCCACGGCGGTTCGCATCGCCGAATAGGACTGGCCGGAGAGGCTGGCGGCATTGCCGGTGTAGACGCCCTCTTCGTCAGCGCTGAAGACGACCTTGTTGACCTTGCCGGGGACCGCATCGCGCTTGCCGGACAGGTCGGGCACGTTCCAGGTGTGGATGACGTCGGTTGAGAGCAGTTCCAACTCGACCGCAGTATCGACCGGGACGACCAGCTTGTAATAAGAGAAGGAGCCGTTCGGGTAGTCGTAGCGCCACAGCCACTGCTGGCCGGTCGCCTTGATCGCAAGCGCTGCCCCGTCCTTGGTCTCGAGGCCCGCGGGTCCGCTGGCGGGTGCCTCGCGTGCCTTGTCGGTGAAGACGAGGCCGATCACGAGCATCGCCAGGGCGAACGCGCCGAGGGCGCCGCCGACCTTTACCTGGGTGCCGCGGCCGCCGCTGACCTGGCGCGGCTCGGTGCCCCGCTCGCTGCGGTATTTGCGCACGACGGCGAGCATGGCGACGTTGACGACGACGACGAGGATCGCCGCGGCGATGAAGCCAATCCAGAGCAGGGTGTCGATCTGGTCAGTGCCAGGGGAGTGGGGCGCCAAAGCGCGGCCATTCTAATCACGCGGGGGACAGAGCCCGCGTGCGGGTTGCCGGGGAGCGGCCGCCGTGTCCGTGTCCGGGGCGCCCTACCTATACTCGCCGGCCCTATGCGGAGGCGCTCCCGGCCATCTCCCGCGTTGCGCCTCGGTGTCAGGGCCGGGGCGCTGACTGCCCTTGGCGCGGCGGTCGCGGTGCCGCTTGTCCGCCGTCGCTTCAGGATCCCGGCGGCGGTTGCCGTCGCCTCCGGCATGGCCGGTCCACTGGCGCTGGCGGTCCTGCAGCCGCGTTCGAAGAAGCGCGACGTCGCCCTCTTCACGTTGCAGATGTGGGCCTTCGCGATGGCTCACGAGATCCCGTACGACGACCCGGAGCGTCTGCGGCGGCGCTTGCGGACTCGCTACCCGATCGCGATCGACCGTGCGATCGGTGGCGGTAGCCTTCCCAATGCGAGGCTGCAGCGGGCGCTGGCGGGGCTACCGCGTGTCGGCGCTCTCAACCGCGTCCTTGCCTGGACCCACTGGATCTGGTTCCTGCAGCCCTATTTGGCCCTGATCGTGATCCTCGCTCGCCACAACGAGCGTTTCCCGAGTGCAGCACGCCAGCTCGCCGCCGTCTTCGACATCGGCTGCGCCGTCTACTTCGCGGTCCCGACCGCGCCGCCCTGGTGGTCCTCGGAGCAGGACCTGACCGGGGAGGAGGTGCGGCGGATCATGGTCGAGGTTGGCGAGGAGACCTGGGGTCCGGCCTGGGAGACGATGTACGGAACGCTCGGCGGCAACCCCTGGGCGGCGATGCCCTCGTTGCACTTCGCCACGGCTCTGACCGCGGCGCTCTTCCTCTCCGAAGCGGGGCGGGTGGAGGGGGCGGTCGGCTGGGGCTACGCCGGGACGCTTGGCTTCGCCCTCGTCTACCTCGGCGAGCACTACGTCACCGACCTCCTCGCCGGGGCGCTGTTGGTCGCACTCGTGCGACGTGGCGAGCCGCTGGCGGAGCCACTCGTGCTCGGTGTCAACCGGGCTCTGCTTCGGTTGGAGCGCCTGGCGACCGGGTAGCGTCCCGGGGAGTGTCTCCCGAGCAATCGGAGAACGGCAACCACAGCGTCGAACTGCTGTTCACCCCCCGGCGCCTGATCCAGACGGGGATCCTCGTCTTCGTCCTGCTGGTCGGGATCTATTTCTTCTTCCCGAAGTTGGTCGGGCTCAGCGACGCGCTCAGTCGCATCGGCGACGCCGACCCGCTCTGGATCGGCGTCGCGATCGGCTTCAACGTCCTCGCCTTCGCCACCTACATCGCCCTCTTCAAAGCCGTGGTCGGGGGCCGGGCGCTGCGGCTGACCTGGACCGAGACCTACGAGATCAACATGGCCGGCCTGGCGGCGACGCTGCTGTTCTCAGCCGGCGGCGCCGGCGGCATCGCGCTCACCTACTGGTCGCTGCGCAAGGCGGGGATGGAGCGCCGCGACGTCGCCCGGCGGATGGTCGCCTTCCTCACCCTTCACTACGCCTTCTACCCGGTGGCTCTGATCATCTTCGGGATTCTGCTGCGGACCGGGGTGATGAACGGCGCCGACGACGTCGAGCTGACGATCGTGCCCGCCGCGGTCGCCGGCCTGCTGCTGGTGGTTGGGGTCTTGGTGGCGCTGATCCCGCCCGACCTGGAACAGCGCCTGTCCCCCTACGCCCACGGCGAGCGGGCGAAGTCGATCCTCGTCTGGGTCGCCAAGTCCTCGGCCACGGTCGGCGAGGGGTTCCGCTTCGCCCTCGGCCTCTTCGCCCATCCTTCGCGCGGCGGCCTAGCTGTGCTTGGAGCGCTCGGTTACTGGGCGGCCAGCATCGGCGTGCTCTGGGCCTCGTTCCACGCGATGGGCGTGCAGGTGCCGCTGGCGGTTGTCGTCCAGGGCTTCTTCCTCGGCATGGTCGCCAACCTCTTCCCGCTGGCGCCGGCCGGGGTAGGTGCGGTTGACGCCGGCATGATCGGCGCCTTTGTCCTCTTCGGACTGCCCGAGGACACGATCTTCCCGGCGATCCTGATCTTCCGCCTGGTCGCCTTCTGGATGCCGATCCCGCCTGGGATCGTCGCCTTCTTCCAGCTGCGCAAGACGGTCCACCGCTGGGAAGCCGAGGGACTGCCGAGCGAGCGCGGCGGCGGCCCGGAGCCGCTGCTGGAACCGGTCCCGAACCGCTAGCCTGGGCTGGATCGGGCGTGATTCGGGCGCTACTATAAAAAGTAAAGTAATGGACCCCAAGCGGCGAAAGACGGGCGGAGATGGCTGATTCCAACAAGGTTGAGAACGTGATCATCGTCGGCGGTGGGCCCGCCGGTTACACGGCTGCGCTCTACACGGCGCGGGCCAACCTGGAGCCGGTCGTCTTCGAGGGCTTCCAGTGGGGCGGTCAGCTGCAGAACACGACCGACGTCGAGAACTACCCCGGCTACCCCGAGGGGATCATGGGGCCGGAGATGATGACCCAGTTCCGCGCTCAGGCCGAGCGCTTCGGGACGCGCTTCGTCACCGACGACGTCGACCGGGTAGAGCTCAGCGATGGTGGGGTGCAGAAGGTCTTCCTCGGCGACGAGGAGCACCTGGCCAAGACCGTGATCCTGGCGATGGGGGCGGAGCCGCGCCGGCTCGGCATCCCCGGTGAGATGGAGTTGGGCGGCCGTGGCGTCTCCACCTGCGGCGTCTGCGACGGCGCCTTCTTCAAAGACCAGCGGGTGATCGTGGTCGGCGGCGGCGACTCGGCGATGGAGGACTCGATCTTCATCTCCAAATTCGCCAGCAAGCTGACGATCGTCAACCGCCGCGACGAGTTCCGCGCCTCGAAGATCATGTTCGAGCGGGCTCGGGAGCGCGACAACATCGAGCTGAAGACCCCGTTCGTGCCGGAGGAGTTCGTCGCCGGCGAGAGCGGCAAGCTCGACCGGGTCCGGCTCCGCAACGCCGAGACCGGCGAGACCGAGGAGATGGAGACCGAGGGCGCCTTCGTGGCGATCGGCCACATCCCCAAATCGGAGATCGTCGCCGGCCAGATCGACACCGACGAGAACGGCTACATCGTCACCGAGGGCGGCTCGACCAAGACCAACCTGGCCGGCGTCTTCGCCGTCGGCGACGTCGTCGACCACATCTACCGCCAGGCGGTTACCGCCGCCGGTAGCGGCTGCAAGGGCGCCCTCGATGCCGAGTGGTACCTGCGCGACACCCCGCCCTCCCCCGAGGCGCACTGGATGCCCGGCGGCGAGCCGCTTGAGATCGCCCCGACGCCGGGCTCCTAGGCCTCGTCTAGGCTGGCGCGATGGGCGAGCGACTCAGCGCGTACTTCCCTTTCATCCTCGCCATGCTGCTGCCGCCGGTGGGGGTCCTGCTCGGTGTGATCGAGATGCAGCAGGATCGCGAGCTGGGGATGCGGATCGTCGTCGTCGCCTTGCTCGCGGTGGTCGTTTGGACGCTGTTGTTCGTCACCTGAGCGGTTATCGCCGATTCGACGGGTGTATCTTCGATCCACGGCGGCTGAATGCACCCATCTCGATTCGGTTCAGTACCTCGACCTTCCTGACGGGGTCGCGGGATGCGAGGAGTGCCTGGAGCTGGGAATGCGCTGGGTGCACCTGCGGATGTGCCAGACCTGCGGGCACATCGGCTGCTGCGACAACTCTCAGGGGAAACACGCGACCGCTCACCACAAGACGACGGGGCACCCGATCATCCGCTCTGTCGAGCCCGGTGAGGACTGGAGCTGGTGCTACCCGGATGAGTTGATGTTCCGCCTGCGCTGATGAGCCCAGTCCGCCCGACGGTGAAGGTGGTTGGCCGCCGGCTCGGTGTGGAGGACCACCGCCTGCGCGACTTCCTCACCCGCGCCGCCCAGCCGTTCGAGTGGTTCGAGGACGGCACGCCCGAGGCCGAGGCGGTCCTGGCCGCGGCCGGCGCCGTTGGCGACGAGCTGCCGGTTCTGATCGATGGCGAGAACGTGATGCCCGCGGCGACGATCGAGAGGGCCGCGGAGGAGTGGGGCGTGCGGGCACCGCCGCAGCGGCGCGACTACGACATCGCGATCGTCGGCGCGGGCCCGGCTGGACTGGCGGCCGCTGTCTACGCCGCCTCGGACGGACTCTCGACCGTGGTGCTCGACCGCGACGTTCCCGGCGGCCAGGCCTCTCATACCTCGATGATCGAGAACTTCTTCGGCTTCCCGGAGGGAATCGGCGGCGCCGAGCTGGCTCGCCTCGCCGGCCGTCAGGCGGAGGGCTTCGGCGCTGAGCTGGTGTTGCTGCGTGGGATCGAGGGCAGCCATCGCGGCGAGGAGGGCTTCGTGGTCGAGCTCGAGGGTGGCCACGAGGTCGTCGCGCCACTGGCGATTGCCGCCACTGGGATGGCCTGGCGTCGGCTCGAGGCTGACGGGGTAGAGGACCTGATCGGCCGCGGCGTCTACTACGGGGCCGGGCGCAGCGAGGCGACTCAGTGTGGCGGCGACGAGGTGGTTGTGATCGGTGCCGGCAACTCGGCCGGGCAGGCGGCGATGCACCTCGGCAACGCCGGCGCCCGCGTCGTCATGCTGGTCCGCGGCGACTCGCTGGCGAAGTCGATGTCTGCCTACCTGGTCGAGCGGATCGAGGCCCACCCCGGGATCGAGGTGCGCCTGGGCAGCGAAGCCACGGCGGTTGAGGAGGACGGCGGCGTGCTCGCGGCTGCGCGCGTCCGCGATCGCGACGGCGCGGTTGACCGCATTCCAGCCGCCGCCCTCTTCGTTTGCATCGGTGGCGCTCCCTGCACCGAGTGGGCTGCCGGCAGCGGCGTGCGGGTCGGACCGGCGGGGTTCGTCCTCACCGGCCCGGATCTGATCGAAGGCGGGAAGCGGCCATCGGAGTGGGCGCTCGACCGTGACCCGCTGGCGCTGGAGACCAGTCTCCCGGGACTGTTCGCCGCCGGCGACGTTCGCCACGGTTCGCCGCGGCGGGTCGGCGGCGCCGTCGGCGATGGCGCGATGGCAGTGGCTCTGGCCCACCGCCTCCGCGAGAAACTCCCCCACTCCGGTCAAGCCAGCCAGCTCTGAGGACGAGTGCTGCATTGACCACGTCATAGGGGGTCAATGCAGCACTCGTCCCAATCGGTCGTCGAGCTCGGCGCTACAGATCGAGGTCGCGCAGCGAGACGCCGCGCTCGGCGGCGGTGCGCAGTAGTGGCGCCGGGGTGTAGGCGGGGCCGCGGTCTGCCTCGAGCCGCTCCAGTGTCTCGAGTGCGCGCTCGGCGCCAATCCGCTCGGCGAAGCTGAGCGGTCCCAACGGCCAGTTGAGGCCGAGCTGCAGCGCTGTGTCCATGTCGCCGGGCGAGGCGATTCGGTCCTGCAGCGCGTAGGCGGTCTCGTTGGCGATCTGGGCGAAGAGGCGGGAGAGGATTTCGGGAGCGGTGGGGTCGATCCGCGCCAGCTTCTCGGGGTCCAGGGTGGGGGCGAGGATGCCCAGCTCGGGGTCGATCTCGCGCTCGCTGTCCTCGCCGTACTCGTAGAAGCCGTGCCCGCTCTTGCGGCCGAGCCTGCCTTCCTCGACCAGCCGTTCCTGGATCGGGCTCGGGCGCCAGCGCTCGGGCTCTCCGCCCTGGCCGAAGAAGGAGCGGGCGATCGCCAGGTTGACGTCGAGCCCGATCAGGTCGATCAGTTCGAACGGTCCCATCCGGAAACCGCCGCCGAGCCGGTAGGCGCGGTCGATTGTCGCCGGCGTGGCGACCTCGTCGGCGAGCATCCGCAGCGCCTCGAGGTTGAAGGGGCGGGCCAGCCGGTTGGCGACGAAGCCGGGCGTGTCAAGGGCGCGGATCGCAGTCCGCCCCATCTGCTCGGCCACCGCCGCGGTTGCCTGCAGGGTGGCCTCGGAGGAATCCGCGGTCGCCACGACCTCGACCAGCTTCATTAGCACCGGCGGGTTGAAGAAGTGCATCCCGACCACCCGCTCCCGGCCGGGGACGGCGGCGGCGATATCGGCGACCCGTAACGAGGAGGTGTTGCTGGCGAGGATCGTCTCCGGGCCGCAGATCTCCGCCACCGCGGCGAGCAGCTCGCGCTTCAAATCGACGATCTCCGGCACCGCCTCGATCACCAGGTCGCAGCCGGCGAGCTCGCCGAGGCGGTCGGTGTCGTCGAGGCGTTCGATCGCGGCGTCGCCCTCGGCGAGGCTCCAGCGGCCGCGGTCGATGCCCTTGGCCAGCCCCTCGCCGACCCTTGTAAGCCCTTTCTCCAGCGCCTCGGGATCGGGGTCGTAGAGGACGGTCTCGTACTCACCGAGGACGGCGACCTGGGCGATGCCGGAGCCCATCGTCCCGGCGCCGAGGACGCCGATGCGGCTGACCGTCACCGGCCCTTGAAGTCCGGCTCGCGCTTTTCGATGAAGGCCTGCATGCCCTCGACCCGGTCCTCGGTCGCCATCGCTTCCTCGAACATGCCGCGCTCGGCGGTGAGGCCGGCCGCGAGGGGGGTCTCCTCGGCGGTGAGCACCGCCCGCTTGGCGAGGCGGGTGGCGATCGGCGGTCGCTCGGCGACGGTGTGGGCCAGCTCGATCGCCTCGGTCAGCCAGGCGCCCTTGCGGCTCGTCTTGTTGACGAGGCCCCAGCCGAGCGCCATCTCAGCGTCGAAGCGGCGGCCGGTCAGCACGTACTCCATCGCCCGCTGCTTGCCGATCGCCCGCGCCAGGCGCTGGGTGCCGCCACCGCCGGGGATGATCCCCAGCGTCACCTCGGGCAGACCGAAGCGGGCGTCGCGGTCGGCGACGATCATGTCGCAGGCCAGCGCCAGCTCGCAGCCGCCACCGAAGGCGTAGCCGGACACCGCCGCCACCAGCGGCGTCTCGATCGCCCCCAGTCGGGTCCAGAAGGCGGCCGCCTCGGGATCGGGGAGGGCCGCCAGGCTGCGCTCGGCCAGGGCCTTGATGTCGGCGCCGGCGGCGAAGAACTGATCGGAGCCGGCGATCACCATGCAGCGGATCTCCGGGTCGCGGTCGAGCCGCTCCAGCTCGGCGATCAGCCGCTCCTTCATCTCCGGCGAGAGGGCGTTGCGGGCCTCGGGCCGGTTGAGGCGGAGCAGGGCGACGTGGGACTCGTCGACCGAGGTCTCGACGATCTCGGCCAAAAGGGGCTTCAGTTCTCCTCGAAGGGCAGCATCGCGTTGATCCCCGTCGCGGCGCGGCCGATGATCAGCTTCTGGATCTGCGAAGTGCCCTCGTAGAGGGTGGTGACGCGGGCGTCGCGCAGGTAGCGCTCAACCGGGTAGTCGTCGACGTAGCCGGAGCCGCCGTGGACCTGGATCGCCAGGTTGGCGCATTCGACCGCCGACTCGGTCGCGTAGAGCTTCGCCACCGAGGTCTCCATCGTGTTCGGTTTGCCTTCGTCCTTGAGGGCGCCGGCGCGGTAGACCAGCATCCGGCTGGCGTCGCGCTTGAGGATCATGTCGGCGATCATCTCCTGGACCAGTTGGAAGCGGGCGAGAGGGACGCCGAACTGCTTGCGCTCTTTCGCGTAGGAGACGGAGGCTTCGACGCAGCCGTCGCAGATGCCGACGCAGCCGGCGGCGACGCTGTAGCGGCCGTTGTCGAGGGCGCTCATCGCCACCTTGAACCCGTCGCCGACCTGGCCGAGCATGGCGTCCTCGCCGACCTCGACCTCGTCGAGCGCCAGCGAAGCGGTGTCGGAGGAGCGCAGGCCGAGCTTGCCGTGGATCTCCTGGGTGGAGAAGCCCTCGGCGGCGGTCGGGACGAGGAAGCAGGCCAGCCCCTTGTGTTTCTTGGCGGGGTCGGTCTGGGCGAAGATCAGCGCCACCTCGGAGAAGTTGCCGAGTGAGATCCACATCTTCTGGCCGCTGATCGACCAGCCGGAGTCGGTCTTGGTGGCGCGGGTGCGGAGGTTGGCGGCGTCGGAACCGGTGTCGGGCTCGGTCAGGCCGAAGCAGCCGAGCGCCTCGCCCGAGCAGAGCCGCGGCAGCCACTGCTGCTTCTGCTCCTCGGTGCCCCAGCGCTCGATCGAGCCGGCGACCAGTGAGGTCTGTACGGAGACGACGGTGCGGGCCGAGGAGTCGCCGCGGCCGACCTGCTCGACGATCAGCCCGTAGCCGATGTAGTCGAGGCCGCGGCCGCCGTACTGTTCGGCCACGGGGGCGCCGAGATAGCCGACCTCGCCGAGCTTGCTCGCCAGCTCGCGGTCGAAGCGGGCGGCGCGGTCGTTCTCTTTGACCCGCGGGATGATCTCCTTGTCGGCGAATTCGCGGGCCGTTTCGGAGATCAGCTTCTGCTCGTCGTTCAGCTGGAAGTCCATCTCAAAGCTCCTTCTCGAGTGTGGCGGCGAAGGCCTGTTGGGCTTCGTGGGTGCGTGGGCCGGGCGCGTTCGCCAGTTGCCTGCCGTCGATCGCGGCGACGGCCTGGATCTCACGCGTGGTCGAGGCGAGGAACGCCTCGCCGGCGGCGCGCAGGTCGTCGACCTGCCAGGTGCCCTCCTCAACATCGAGCGTCTTGACCAGGCGGTCGCGGGTGATCGACTCGAGCACTCCGTCGCTCAGCGCCGAGGTTCGTAGCGAGCCCTCGGGCGAGACCCAGAAGATCGACGAGGTTGGCGGCTCCAACACGGTGCCGTCGGGGCGGACCAGCACCGCCTCATCGGCGCCGCGCGCTTTCGCCAGCCGCGTCGCCTGCATGTTGGCGGCGTAGGAGAGCGACTTGACGCCCTCGAGGATGATCGTCGTCGAGTAGGTGACGGTGGCGACCGTGACCGTCTCGGCGTGGGCCGGGATCGGCTCGGTGGCGGCGATGCGGCGGCCGCCGCGGGTGACGATCAGCCGCAGCTGTCCCTCGACGGCGCCGGCCGTGGCCAGCAGCGCCGCGATCTCCGCTTCCAGGGCAGGGCGGTCGAACTCCATCTCGATCGCCGCACCGGAGCGCTGCAACCGGTCGAGGTGGTCGGTCAGCGCGAAGGGCCGCCCCTGGTAGAGACGGATCACCTCAAAGGCGCCGTCGCCCCGGTACAGCCCGTCGTCCTTGAGCGGCACCATCGCCTCCCCGGTGGGGGTGATTGCGCCGTCGACGCTCGCCAGTTCTGTAAAGCCCGAGGTCACCGTTGGCGAGGCTACCTGAGACGCCTTGGCGGTTATCCGCGTTGGGTTTCGACTGGGCAGCTGTCGCTGTGGTTGCTGTTGAGGCAGCGGATGCTGGCGCGACTAACCATGAAGCTGTTGTCCCATGCAACGGCGTTCTGCTGCAGTACGTAGAACACGGTCACGGTGGCGAAGTAGAGCTTCGACTTGTATCGCCAGAGCAGTTCGCATTTCTGTTTCGCTCGGCCGAGACGCCGGCATTCTCCTTCGAGCCCACGGCTCCCGGCGAAGGACTCGCCGAGCCTGGTGTTCAGCACTCCGCCCACCAGCCCCTGGGCGCTTTCCGTGCTCATCGCCGGGAGCTGGGCTTTCAGGCTGGGTGGTGGGGTGCCGGTTTCGGTCGCGGCGACCCATTCCGAGGCCCAGGTGGAGACGAGATCGACACGGGTGAAGATGTTGGGGAGCTTGGTGCTGCATTCCGGGCCACCAACGCTGACGATGCCGATCTGGACCGGCGTTCCGTCGGCCCGCTGGGCGATGGCTGGGCCGCCGCTGTCGCCGAAGCAGCCGCCGTTAGCGTGGTCAGGGGGGTCGGTCGTGCACATCTGCATGGCGCCGGAGTAGGTGGGGCTGAAGGACCGCGTCCGTTTCTTGCAGGAGGCGGGGCTGAGCACAACGGTTGAGGTCGCGTGCAGGCTTTTCGGTATGGATTTGGCCCGGGGCGCGGTCAGGCCCCAACCGGCGAGGCGCACTGGGGCTCCGCCGGCGTAGAGGGCGGCGTCCGCCGCTCCAGCCAGGGAGATCGCCGGCGCAGTGGTTGGGCTCGCCAGGATCAGCAGGGCGGCGTCGCCGAGCACGGTCCCGGGATCGAAGCCGGGGAAGACATGGGTGCTGCTGACTGGCAGTACGTTTCCGACCTCATCTTCCTCAGTGGGGGCGGTGCGGCCGGTTGCGACTTTGTAGGCGGTTGGCGCGGTGAACCCGCCGACATCGAGATCCTCCACGCAGTGCGCTGCAGTCAGGATCACCCGCGGAGAGAGCACGGTGCCGGTGCAGGCGAAGCCTTCGTTTTTGCCGGTGCTGGCGGCGATGAAGGCGAGCGAGGGGAACTCGGCGGTCGAGGCGACGTCGCCGCGGATGATCGACGTCTGCGCATTGGCGGCCTGGGCGAGGCCGGGGGTCAGCAGGGCAAGCGAGGTCGCGGCGAGGGCGGAGGCCAGCAGCTGTCGAAGGCGAGGGCTTTTCCAACGGCGCATGACCCCAGGCTATTCGTTTCCTGAGTGTTCAGGGCTCAACGACTTCGTATCCTTGCTGTGTGTGGCTCGTTCTGGGAACCCTGGCAGTAATCGCGTTCATGGTCGGCGTGCTGGTGCTCGTCGGCCACTTCTACCCGGGAACCTCGGCTGACCTCGTCGACTGGAAGCCGACCCGTTCGCCCGAGCTCGAGGTCCAGAACGAGATCGACGACGTCCGTCAGATGATGGAGGCGCAGAACGAGATGCGCCGCCGCCGCGGTGCTCCGGAGATGACCGAGGCTGAGCTGCAGGCCAGCGTCGCCGAGGACGAGCGGCTACGGCTGCGCGGCCGCGGGCCGTTCGAAGCGATGTAGCGCAGCGTGGCGCGAGCGCTGATCGTCGGCTGCGGCTGTCGCGGCAGGTTGCTGGGGGAGAGGCTGCTGGCCGAAGGCTGGGCAGTGCGCGGGACCAGTCGTCGCGAGGAGGGTTTGGTGGCGATCGAGGCGGCCGGGATCGAGCCGGCGCTGGCCGATCTCGACCGGGTCGGGACGGTGCTGGAACTGGTCGGCGACGTCGCCGTCGTTTACCTGCCGCTGGGCTCAGCCGAGGGGGAGCCGGAGGCGCTCGCGGAGATCCACGGGCACCGGCTCGAGCGGCTGATGGAGAAGCTGGTCGACACCCCGGTACGGGGCGTTGTCTATGAGGCCGTCGGCAGCGTCGACCCGGCCGTGCTGGCGGCGGGTGCGGAGATCGTCCGCGCCGCCGCACGCACCTGGCGGATCCCGGCGGCGGTGGTCACCGTAGAGCAGGACGATCACCGTTTGTGGTCCCAAGAGATGGGGAATATGGCTCTAGAGCTACTTTCCCCGGCCCCGCGAACCTAAATAGCTAAACTCGGATAGGAATTAAGGAAAAGCCGACCGAGAATCGCGAGAGGTGGTTTCGATGGCGTTGCAACTAGGTGACGTAGCACCAGATTTCGAGGCGGACACGACCGAGGGCCGGATCAAGTTCCACGACTGGATCGGCGACTCGTGGGCGGTCCTGTTCTCCCACCCGAAAGACTTCACGCCGGTCTGCACTACGGAGCTCGGCTACATGGCGAGTATCGAGCCCGAGTTCAGCAAGCGCGGCGTGAAGATCATCGGCCTCTCGGTCGACCCGCTCGACAAACACCAGGAGTGGGCGAGCGACATTGAGGCAACCCAGGGGACGGCGCCGAACTACCCGATCATCAGCGATGCCGACTTCGAGGTCTCGAAGGCCTACGGAATGCTGGCGGCCGACGTCTCCGGCGACCCCGGCGAGCGCACTCCGGCCGACAACCAGACCGTGCGCAACGTCTTCGTGATCGGCCCCGACAAGAAAGTCAAACTCATCCTCGTCTACCCGATGACGACCGGGCGCAACTTCGACGAGGTCCTGCGGGTGATCGACTCGCTGCAGCTGACCGCGAAGCATTCGGTGGCGACGCCCGCCGACTGGAAATCCGGTGAGGACGTCATCATCGTGCCGTCGGTGTCCGACGAAGACGCACAGAAGCGGTTTCCGGGATTTGTCG
>DASYLY010000015.1:0-5094 GCA_036009365.1 Solirubrobacterales bacterium | reverse complement strand
CCTGCTCGACACCGACGCCCCCCAACCATGCCTGCTCGAACTATTAGCGGACCTCAACCCCCGCAACGGCGGCGCTGGCCTTCCCCAGCTTGGGTGATGCAGCGGCCCGTGGTTGCCAGCTGTTCGCTCGAGCAAGCCGTTGTCGGAGGGGGTATCCCGGTAGGGGTGAAGCGTCTTGTACTTTTTCGCCGCCGCCAATCTCGTACGGCTGAGACCGCCGTCGAAAAAGTTAAGCGAAACCCCTACCGGGATACCCCCACTGCCACCTACTTGATGAAGAGCATCTCCTCGTACTTCGGCAGCGGCCAGAGGTCGTCAGTGACGACCTTCTCCAGCTTGTCCGCCGCCTCGCGCACCTTGTCCATCGCCGCCAGCTGGTTGTCGCGGGCGTAGACCGCCAGTTCTAGCCCCTCGAGGTCGTCGGGGTATTCGTTGGCGGACTTCAGCTCGCCGAGGGCGGCGACCAGCTCGTCGACCAGCTCCCGGACCTCGCCCTCGAGCGAGGAGACGCCGGCCTCGCCGATCAGCGCCAGCTGGCGCAGGCCGGCCGGCAGCAGCATCGTCTGGGCGATCGAGAAGCTCTCCTCGGCCTCGATGTTGGCCCGGATCGAGTACTGCTCGAGCCAGACGTCGTAGCGGGACTCGAGCTCGCGCTCGTTCAGCACGCTGTAGTTCTCGAACGCGGCGACGGTGTCCGCGGCGATCACCTCGGGCAGGGCGTCAGGCGTGGTCTTCAGGTTCTTCAGGCCCCGCTGCTCGGCCTCGGCGTGCCACTCCTCGGTGTAGTTGTCGCCGCCGAAGCAGATCGCCTTGTTGGCGAGGTAGGAGTCTTTGACGATCTCCATCACCGCCTCCGGCATGCCGGCGCCACTGTTCAGCTTCGCCTCGAGCCTGCCGGCGAGCTCGTCGATCGCCTCGGCGGCGATCGTGTTCAGGACCGTGTTCGGGAAGGCGAGCGACATGCTCGACCCCAGCGCCCGGAACTCGAATTTGTTGCCGGTGAAGGCGAACGGCGAGGTGCGGTTGCGGTCGCCGCCGTCGAGCGGCAGTTTCGGCAGCACGTCGGAGCCGAGGTCGAGGAAGGAGGCCGGCGTGTTGGGGTCGCCTTCGCCGGTGGAGATCGCCTCGAACACTTTTTCCAGCTCGCCGCCGAGGAAGATCGAGATGATCGCCGGCGGCGCCTCGTTGGCGCCGAGACGATGGTCCTGGCCGATGTTGGCGACCGAGGCCCGCAGCAGGCCCTGGTGCTTGTTCACCGCCTGGATCACCGCCGTGCAGAAGAACAGGAAGTGGATGTTGTCCGCAGGGGTGTCGCCGGGCTTCAGCAGGTTGGTGCCGTGGTCGGTCCCCATCGACCAGTTGTTGTGCTTGCCGGACCCGTTGACGCCCGCGAAGGGCTTCTCGTGCAGGAGGCAGACGAGGCCGTAGCGGCGGGCGACGTTTTCCAGCGTCTGCATCAGCAGCTGCTGGTGGTCGGAGCCCACGTTGGAGTTCTCGAACATCGGCGCGATCTCGTACTGCGCCGGCGCCACCTCGTTGTGGCGGGTCTTCACCGGGATGCCGAGTTTGCGCATCTCCAGTTCGGAATCCATCATGAAGGCGAGCACGCGCTCCGGGATCGAGCCGAAGTAGTGGTCGTCGAGCTCGTGGCCCTTCGGGGGCTTGGCGCCGAACAGGGTGCGGCCGGTGCTGATCAGGTCGGGCCGCTCGAAGAAGTACTGCTCGTCGATCAGGAAGTACTCCTGCTCCGGGCCGACGGTGGTGAAGACGTGCTGGCTCTGCTCGTCGCCGAGCAGGCGCAGCGCCTTGATCGCCGAGCGCGAGAGCGCGTCCATCGAGCGCAGCAGCGGGATCTTGGCGTCGAGCGCCTCGCCGGTCCAGGAGGCGAAGGCGGTCGGGATGCAGAGCAGGCTCCCGTTCGGGTTCTCGAGTAGGAAGGCCGGGCTGGTCGGGTCCCAGGCCGTGTAGCCGCGGGCCTCGAAGGTGGCGCGCAGGCCGCCGGTCGGGAACGAGGAGGCGTCGGGCTCCCCCTGGACCAGCTCCTTGCCGGAGAAGCCGGCGAGCAGCTTGCCTTCGCCGGCGGGCTCGAAGAAGGAGTCGTGCTTCTCCGCGGTCGAACCGGTCAACGGCTGGAACATGTGCGTGTAATGCGTGGCGCCGTTCTCCAGCGCCCACTCCATCATCGCCTCGGCGACCTCGTCGGCGAGGCTGGGATCGAGCGGTTCGCCGCCCTGCAGCGTCGACTGGAGCTTGTTGAAGGCGTCCTCGGAGAGCCGCTCCTTCTGCTCGCTGGTGTCGAACACGTTTTCGCCGAAGGCTTCGTTCTCGGGAAGGGTCAGATCGAGCGCGCCGAGAGACTCCCCGTTGGAGCTCCACTGCGCTGCGGTTACGTTCTGCTGGCGGATACGAGTCATCGCTTGGTTATTCCCTCGCTTGGCGGCGCGCCCGGTGCCCGGGCGCGATCAGTTGTGGGTCTCATCCCCCTATGAAGAGTCAAAAAAGCCTAACGGGGCGGCGTTTGAGGCGCCTTTGTACGGCCGTACAGTCTTTGCCGGTCCGGGCTTATCCCACTTGTCAGAGCGCCGCGGTGCCGAGCAGGCCCTGCGGGTGGCGCAGCCGGAAGCCTCGCGTGGGCCGCATCTCCTCGCTCCAGCCGGGGCCGGTGCGGTCGCCGTCGTCGCTGTAGGAGGTGTCCCAGCGCAGCCCGGCGATCACCGCAAAGACGTGGTCGCGGTTGGCGTAGATGCGGACCCAACTGCCGCCTCCACCGCCGCCCCAGCGCATGAACCCGGTCGAGTCCAGCGGGTAGTCGAGCAGGCCGGCGGCGTGCATCACGTAGCTGACCGACCCCGAGCAGTCATAGCCGACCGAGCTCCAGCCGCGGCGGCCGCCGCCCCAGCGGTAGGGCCGGTGGCGGATCCGGTTGGCGGCTTCGATCATCGCCTTGACCGAGTCCGGCGCCGAGGGCGGCGCCACGGCCCGGCCGTCGCGGGTCAGCGTCGCCTGCGGCACCTGCGCGGAGGCTGCCGGTGCGGCGACGAACAATGCTGCGGTCAACGCCAGCAGGAAGCAGAGCAGTGAACCCTTTGGCGAGACACGCATGAAAGAGCGTCATCGGCAGCGGCGACGGTGGACTTGAGCCGTCGGCCCGCGCCGGCACCGCGGCGATTGGCATCCCTACGGCTTCCAGCGCCAGCTCGAAATCGAGCAGGCGGCGGCAGCTGTCGGGTTCGGCGGCCATCAGGAGGGGGTATCCGGGAGGGCGCCGGCGGCGACCAGCGCACCCATCAGGACCCCGAGCAGGAGGTCGCGCAGCTCCTCGCGCTCGATGTCGCCGTGCTCGATCCAGTTGAGGCAGGCCCCGTCCATGAACCAGAGCCATCCGCTGACCGCGGTCCGTGCCTTCGGCGGGGCGCCAGTGGGGTAAAGGGCCTCGAGGATTCGCTTCGCGGTCGCCCGCCTCACCTCGTTGACCAGGTCGCGAATCTCGGGAACCCCGGTGGCGCTGTCCATCAGGTTGCGGTAGGCGACCTCGTTCTCCTCGACCATCGAGAGGAAGGCTCCGAGGCTCTGCTGCAGCTGCTCGGCCGGCGGCAGCCTCGGGTCCGGTTCGGTCCGCTCCCGCAGCTGTTCGGCCCAGACGTTCAGGGTCTCCTCGAAGAAGGCCCGCTTGCTGGGGAAGTAGTGGTAGAGCAGCGCCTTCGAGATCCCCATTTCGGCGGCGATCTTGGCCATCGAGAGCTCGTCGTAGGGATGGCTGGTGAACAGCTCGGCGCCACGCTCCAGGAGCTGCTGGCGTCGCTCGTCGACCCCGAGTCGGCGGTAGGAGGGTCGGCTCATAGCACGCATTCTATCGCGCTTGTTGACCGATGGTTGACAAGCCTGGTACGGTTATCGACCGACGGTCAACAAGCACACCATTGGAGGGGACTGATGAGTGACGAGATGCGGCTGGATCAAGACGGGGAGCCAACGGCTCCGAGCGAGCGATCGGAGTCGGCGGCACCGCCGCCGCTCTGGGACCCGATTTCCAGAATCGAGTTCGAGCGGCTGTTCGGGCGCGCGATCGCCTGGATCGGCGGGCTCGCGGTCCTGCTCGGCGTCGTCTTCTTCATGCGCAGTGCGGTCGACAGCAGCTGGTTCACGGAGGAGATCCGCACCTTGCTGGCGGCGCTCGGCTCCTTGTCCCTGCTCGTGCTCGGTGTTTGGCTGCACGAAAAGAAGGGGCACCTCGAGGCCGCGCGCGTGGCGGTCGCCGTCGCGATCCCAGGTCTCTACGCGACCACGGTGGTGGCCACCCAGACCTACGACCTGATCTCGCCGGTCATCGGGCTGGAGGCGGGGGCGCTGATCGGCGTCATTGCGGTGGCGATTGCGGTGCGCTGGTCCTCGATGCTGGTCGGCAGCGTGGGGATACTCGGCGCCCTCGCGGCGCCGATGCTCGTCGGCACGGCAAGCGAAGGGGGCTCGATCGCCTTCGTAGCACTGGCTTTAGCCGCCAGCGTCGGCGTGCTCCTCTGGCAGCGCTGGAATTGGTTGGCGCTCGCAGCCTTCGCCGTCTCGGCGCCCCAGCTGATCTTCTGGATCTCCGAGAGCGGGTTCGTCGCTTTCGAGGGGGATGCCACTCCCAGCGAACCCGTTCTACTCGTGCTTGCGGTTCTGGCTGGTTTCTGGGTTCTCTACGCCGCCGCGGCGTTCGGCTACGAGCTGCGGGCCCGCGGCGAAGTGAAACTCCCGGTCTCCTCCTGGTTGCTGCTTCTCTGCAGCAGTGTGTTCGTGGTCGGTGCCGGCTGCATCGTCATCGGCGGCGATTCGGCGGTCGCTCTGAACAGCTGGATCTTCGGCTTCGCCGCCGCCCATCTCTTGCTTGGCGGCGTCGCCATCCGCTTCGGGGTCCACCGCGAAATCGGTTCGCTCTTGACCGCAGGAGGAATCGCCCTCGGCAGCATTGGACTGGCCAGCGCCTTCGACGGGCCCACCCTGGTGGCCATCTGGTCGGCGATGGCCGCGGCGCTGGCATACATGGCGACGCGCGTGGACCGCGGGTTCGCGCCGGGGCTCTCCGATGCCAAACGGCTGCTGCTGGGGGCACTC
>DASYLY010000014.1:0-3532 GCA_036009365.1 Solirubrobacterales bacterium | reverse complement strand
CGCCCGCCAGCAGGATCGCGCCCATCGACATCGCCATCCCGAAGCAGGTCGTCCCTCTTGATGTAAGTGTGGTCTCTTGAGCCTCTGCGGTAGGGGCATCGGCAGGCCCCAACAGAGCGAGCTATCCGAGGCGTCCAAGGTTCGGAAGCTTTAGCTACGAGCTTGTGGGCTGTCAGGCTCCCCCCTCAACCACGGACCCGCCCAGCGGCTTCTATAGAGTCCCAGCCGATGAGCCCCCTGGTCCCAATGGTCGTTGAGCAGACGTCGCGCGGGGAGCGGGCGTTTGACATTTATTCGCGCCTGCTGGGGGAGCGGATCATCTTTCTTGGGACGCCGGTAACGGAGGACATCGCCAATTTGATCGTGGCTCAGCTGCTGCACCTTGAGTCCGAGGATCCGGACAAGGACGTCAGCCTCTACGTCAACTCGCCCGGTGGGTCCGTTTATGCGGGTTTGGCGATCTACGACACGATGCAGTTCATCAAGCCCGACGTGCAGACGATCTGCGTCGGCGTGGCGATGAGCATGGGTGCGCTGCTGCTCTCCGGCGGCGCCGCCGGCAAGCGGATGGCGCTGCCCAACTCGAAGATTCTGATCCACCAGGTCTCAGCCGGCTTCCAGGGCCAGGCGACCGACATCGAGATCCACGCCAAAGAGATCATCGACGTCCGCCGCCGCCTCGGCGAGATCATCGCCCACCACACCGGGCAGCCTTTCGAGAAGGTCACGAAAGACACCGATCGCGACTACTTCATGAGCGCGGAGGAGGCGAAGGAGTACAACATCGTCGACCGCGTCATCGAACACCACTGAAGCGCCCCGCTCTTCTCTCTTTCGCCCTTCTTGCTGTCCTCGCTGTGCCTGCTTCGGCACGGATTACCGGCTCCGGCGGCGGCGCTCCTTACTACGGGCACGTCTTCCCGGTTCAGGGCAGCCACGGTGTCCGCGGCGCAATCGGCGAATTCCACGCGCCGCGTAACGGCGGGCGCATCCACGAAGGATTCGACGTCACCGCCGCCTGCGGCAGCCGCCTCGTCGCCGTCCGCAACGGTCGCGTGCGCCGCGCCGGCTTCGACCCCGTCCTCTACGGCAACTACGTCCTGATCCACGGCGAAGGCGAGCACCGCAGCTACTTCTACGCGCATCTGGCACGGCCGGCACTCGTCCGCAAGGGCGAGTGGGTCTGGGAGGGCGAGTCAGTCGGGGTGGTCGGCGAAACCGGCAACGCGGCCGGCACCGGCTGCCACCTTCACTTCGAGATCCACGCCAGCGGCGCCCCTGTGGATCCGCTGCCGTCCCTCACCCGCTGGGACCGCTACAGCTAGGCAACGATTGAAGGGTTGTACGTCCTCTGGCGTACAAGGCTTCAACCGTCGACGGTCTTGCGGATGAAGTCGGACTTCGCGTCGGTATAGGACTCGCGATCGTTTTGAAATCGTGCTGCGAAATCGCGCTTGAGCGACGCGTATTCCCGTGACCTCGCCGGGTCGGCACGCAGACGGTCGCGGAAAGCCAGCTCAGCGACGTAGCGGGGACTGCCGACGGGGATCAGATGCAGGTGGTGGGTGCGGCGGTCTGGATCTGGTTTGCAGAACCAGTGCATCTCCTCGCTGAGATATGGCGCGTAGAGGTATTCGAGTCCGGCGAGCGGCTCGAAGCATCCCCGCGACGCGTCCAGGCTCTCGACGCCGACGAGGATGTCGATGATTGGCTTCGCGTCCAAGCCCGGCACGGCGGTACTACCGACGTGGTGGATGCCGCTGGTCGCCCAGGCGCCGATTGTGGCTTCCAAAGCCGCTCGCTCGTCGGCGAACAATGCCGGCCACCGGGGGTTGTACGGCACGATTCGAATCGGCTCGTCGACCAGCGAGCGCTCGAACCAGAGATTGGCCTTCGGGTTCTCGTTATATCGAGGGACCTCGCGGTAGCCGGCGCCGCGATAGAGGGCGATCGCGCTGGTCAGGTAGTCGGAAGTGTCGAGCCGGATTCGCCGACAGCCGCGCTCGCGGGCGATCCGCTCAAGCTCGGCCAGGATCGTGCGCGCCAGGCCCTGGCCACGATGGGCGGGGGCGACGTACATACTCTTCACCTCGGCCGCCTCGGTGTCGAGGAAACGCACGCCGCCGAGCCCCGCCGGCTCACCGCCGACCCATGCCAGCAGCAGCACTCCGTTCGGCGGTTCTAAATCCGCGGGCGGCCCCGACACAATCTCCGCCTTGAGGTCGATCCCCAGCGGCCCGTCTGCCTCCCGAATGAAGTCCGCGTACAGCGCCAGCACTTCAGGATCCTGCGTGCCCACCGGCTCGAGCTTCACGAGCGCACCGTTCTCCACCGTATAGGGGGCAAACGGAGCATTGGTCGGGAGGCCGAGCCTCAGACCCGCAGCTCGTACTCGATCCAGGTCGAGCGCTCGGCTCCGGTCGAGTCGTAAAGGCGCTGGGCGCGCTCGTTGTCCGGGGCGGTGGCCCACTCGAGACAGTGGGCGCCGCGTTCGCGGGAGATCGTCGCCGAGGCATCGATCAGGGCGCGGCCGACGCCGCGGCTGCGTACCTCTGGGACGACGAAGAGATCGTGCATCAGGACCGTCTCGACCGCCTGGGTCGAGCTGAAGTGCCAGTAGAGACAGGCGTAGCCGAGCAGCTCATCGCCTTCGTGGGCGGCGAGGATCATCCCGTCCTCGCTGGGGGAGAGGAAGCGGGCAAAGAAGGCGCGGTTGCGGTCGTTGTCGACGTCCTCGACCTCGTAAAAGCGCTGGTAATCGCCGATCGCCGGCAGTAGCGCCTCGAGCTCCTCCGCCGTCGTCAGCGGCGCGATCTCGACCAGGTCGGGCATCTGTTCACGGTAGCGCGGCGCCGCAACCTCGCGCTCACGAGCAGGGACGACCGGTACGACGCCGTAATCCCGTCCCACAGACCGGCT
The DNA here is from genome assembly GCA_036009365.1 of Solirubrobacterales bacterium. Classification (GTDB taxonomy): domain Bacteria; phylum Actinomycetota; class Thermoleophilia; order Solirubrobacterales; family 70-9; genus VAYN01. The sequence goes on along the minus strand of DASYLY010000014.1, from coordinate 613 downwards.
TGCGCCCCCCTTTAAGCTCTTGGGGCTGCCGGAGTCAACCGACCATCCCGCTAGGAGGGGATTCCGCTGGCACGTCCCACAGATTCGAACGAGCAGCTCCTCTGCAGCTTCTGCGGCAAGTCGCAGCGCCAGGTCAAGAAGTTGATCGCCGGCCCCGGCGTCTACATCTGCGACGAGTGCATCGATCTCTGCAACGAGATCATCGACGAGGAGCTGACGGGCCCGGCGACGTTCGACCTCGAGAACCTCCCGAAGCCCAAGGAGATCTACAACGTCCTGCAGGAGTACGTGGTCGGACAGGAGCCCGCGAAGCGCACGCTGAGCGTCGCCGTCTACAACCACTACAAGCGCGTGCAGATGATGCAGTCCGAGGAGCAGGACCTCGAGCTTCAGAAGTCCAACATCCTCCTGCTCGGCCCGACGGGCTGTGGCAAGACGCTGCTCGCGCAGACGCTGGCGAAGATCCTGAACGTCCCGTTCGCGATCGCCGACGCGACCGCGTTGACGGAAGCCGGCTACGTCGGCGAGGACGTCGAGAACATCCTCCTGAAGTTGATCCAGGCCGCCGACTTCGACGTCAAGAAGGCCGAGACCGGGATCATCTACATCGACG
>DASYLY010000013.1:0-15773 GCA_036009365.1 Solirubrobacterales bacterium | reverse complement strand
GTCCGCGCTCTGCGTGAGGGGATGGACCTGTCCCTGCGCGAGCTGGCGCTGCGGAGCGGCGTCTCGGCGCCGATGCTGTCCCAGGTCGAGCGCGGCGAGACCAGCCCGACCCTGGCGGTCGCGGAGAAGATCGCCGCCGGCCTGGAGCTGACGCTGTCGCAGCTGCTGCGCCTGGACGAGGGGCAGCACGTCGCCGTCAGCCGCGCCGGCGGGCGCCGCAGCTTCGAGCGCGGCGGGCACAGCTTCGAGGAGCTGACGCCGCCGCTGCCGGGCCAGCGCGCCGACGTCTCCCTGCACCTGCTCGCCCCCGGCGCCGCCACCGGCGGCCGCGAGGATCCGCCGATGCACGAGCCCGGCAGCCGCGAGACGACGGTCGTCCTCGCCGGCACCCTGGCGCTGATCGTCGACGGGACGCGCTACGACCTGCGGGAGGGAGACAGCGTCACCTTCGACGCCGACCTGCCCCATCACTTCGAGAACGATGGCGAGGAGCCGACCAGGTTCATCGCCGTAATAGCCGCTGGGCTGAGAAGGAGCTGAGATGCCGCAAAACATGTTCGAAAAGATCTGGGAGGCGCACGAGGTCTCCGACGATCTGATCTACATCGACCTGCACCTGGTCCACGAGGTCACCTCGCCGCAGGCCTTCGACGGCCTGCGCCTGGCCGGCCGGCCCGTGCGCCGCGCCGACAAGACCCTGGCCACGGCCGACCACAACGTGCCCACCGACGGCACCATGGCCGCGCGGTTGATCGCCGACGAGCTCTCGCGGGTCCAGGTCGAAACGCTGGAGCGCAACTGCGAGGAGTTCGGGATCCCCGTCTACTCGCTGGGCTCCGAGCGGCAGGGGATCGTCCACGTGATCGGGCCGGAGCTGGGAGTGACCCAGCCGGGCATGACGATCGTCTGCGGCGACAGCCACACCTCGACCCACGGCGCCTTCGGCTCGCTGGCCTTCGGCATCGGCACCTCCGAGGTCGAGCACGTGCTGGCGACCCAGTGCATGGTCCAGAAGCGGCCGAAGACGATGCGGATCCTCTACTCGGGCGAGCTCGGGGCAGGCGTCACCCCCAAGGACCTGATCCTGGCGACGATCGGTCGCCTCGGCACCGGCGGCATGACCGGCCATGCGGTTGAGTACGCCGGCCCGGCGATCGAGGGCCTCTCGATGCCCGGCCGGATGACGATCTGCAACATGACGATCGAGGCCGGCGGCCGCGCCGGGATGATCGCCCCCGACGAGGTCACCTTCGAGTGGGTCCGCGGTCGCCCCGCAGCGCCCGAGGACTTCGAGGCCGCCGTTGCCCGTTGGCGCATCCTGCCAACCGACCCGGGCGCCAGCTTCGACGCCGAGGTCGAGATCGACGCCGGCGCGATCTCGCCGATGGTCACCTGGGGCACGACTCCGGGGATGGTCTGCGAGGTCACCGACAACGTCCCCGACCCGGCGGCGATGGAGTCGCCCGCCGACCGCGAGTCGGCCGAACGTGCCCTCGCCTATATGGCGTTGGAGCCCGGCACGCCGATGACCGAGGTGAGGCCGGAGCGAGTTTTCATCGGCTCCTGCACCAACTCGCGGATCGAGGACCTGCGCGAGGCCGCCGAGGTCGTCGACGGTCGCAGGGTCGCCAGTTCGGTGCGGGCGATGGTCGTCCCCGGCTCCCAGCAGGTCAAAAAGGCCGCTGAGGCGGAGGGACTGCACGACGTCTTCCGCGCCGCCGGTTTCGAATGGCGCGAGGCGGGCTGCTCAATGTGCTTGGGGATGAACCCCGACACCCTCGCCGAGGGTGAGCGCTGCGCTTCGACCTCGAACCGCAACTTCGAGGGGCGACAGGGAAAGGGCGGGCGCACCCACCTGGTCAGCCCGAAGATGGCCGCCGCCGCCGCAATCGAGGGACACTTTGTCGACATCAGGGATTGGAGCTGAAGATGAGGCCGATCGACGTAATCGAGGGCAAGGTCTCGGTCCTGGATCGCCACGACGTGGACACCGACCAGATCATCCCCAAGCAGTTCCTCAAGCGGGTCGAGCGGACCGGCTTCGGCGAGTTCCTCTTCTACGACTGGATCCGCGACGGCGAGATCGAGCTGGAGTCGAACCCGATCCTGGTCGCCGGGCGCAACTTCGGCTGCGGCTCCTCCCGCGAGCACGCGCCCTGGGCGCTGGAGGACTTCGGCTTCCAGGCCATCGTCGCGCCGTCGTTCGCCGACATCTTCTACTCCAACTGCACCAAGATTGGGCTGCTGCCGGCGATCCTCGACGAGGAGCACTGTCACGCCATCGCCGACGCCGGCGAGGCGCGGATCGACGTCGACGACGAGACCGTCACCTGCGCTGCCGGGGTCTTCCAGTTTCAGATCTCGCCCGACGTCAAGCAGCGGCTGCTGAACGGCCTCGATGACATCGGCATCACGCTCGAGAACGCCGGCTCGATCGACGCCTTCGAGGGCGGCGGCGGAGCCGCCTACGGTCCGGTAACCACCGCGCTCTGATCGGTTGTCGGAGGCGATCAACACGGGGCCGCGCGACTGGGACGCCGAGACCTACGACGCGATCTCCGATCCCCAGTTCAGCTGGGGCATGGAGGTGCTCGATCGCCTCGAGCTGCGCGAGGCCGAGACCGTCGTCGATGCCGGCTGCGGCTCCGGCCGGGTCACCGAAGAGCTGGCGAAACGGGTCCCTGACGGCAGGGTGATCGCGGTCGACGGTTCTGCGGCGATGATCGCCAAGGCCCGCGAGCGGCTGGGTGAGGGAGCGACCTATCTCGTCACGGACCTCTCTGAGCTGGTCTTGCCGGAGCCGGTAGACCTCGTCTTCTCGACCGCGACCTTTCACTGGATCGTCGACCACGACCGGCTCTTTGCCCGTCTGCGGGAGAACCTCGCGCCTGCCGGCCGCCTGGTCGCACAGTGCGGGGGAGAGGGGAACGTCGCCGGACACGCCCGGGCGATCGCCACCGTCGCCTCGCTTCCCGAGTACGCACCACACTTCGAGGGGATGGCGGCGATGTGGAACTTCGCCGCGCCGGAGCCGACCGAGGCGCGGCTGCACGCGGCCGGGTTTGATGAGGCGCGCTGCTGGCTGGAACCGAAGCCCTACACCCCCGTCGATCCGCTGCGCTTCACGATGACGGTCACCCTCGGCCCGCACCTGGCTCGACTGCCCGAGGAGCTGCGCCGGCCGTTCGCCGAGGCCGTACTCGAGCTCTGCGGGGAGCCGCTGACGCTCGACTACGTTCGCCTCAACATCGAGGCTCGCGTCGACGCCTACGCATAGAGTGCCGGCCCCGTGAGCCCCACCTCCCACATAGTCATCCTGCCTGGCGACGGGATCGGCCCCGGAATCGTCGCCGAGTCGACTCCGAGAGGTACGGCACCGGTAGCGCCAAGCTGTCCGATCTCGCCGCGACCATGCATTTATGGTCAGACGCTAGGACTTGGCCGTAGGGTTGGCGGGCAGGGCGCTGTCCAGGTCCTGCCTCGGAGTCCCTATGATCTTCAAAGGAAATACGCCAGTTTGCGAATCTTAGCGCCATATTGATTAGTCATTAAGTTTTAAGTGATCTACACTCGCAAACGTTGAGAGAGGAACGGCTCCTAGGAAGCTCGTCCAGGGAGTTGACGTTCTTCCATGTGGCGGGGAAACATAGGTATCGGGAGCAGGCAACCTGATTCGGGAGGCGAAAAAGGGCCACATGACTTACGCAAACTTCACACATTGCAAATCCCCGCCAAATCCACCGGCGGCTCCGATGACCGCTTCGCCGCGGGTTGACTCGGGTAATGAAGTAGCATGCCGACGCTCGTGAGTAGTGATCAGCTCGCCGATATAGTCGTCCTCCCCGGAGACGGCATAGGACCCGAAATCGCTGATATGGCTGTGCGGTTGTTTTCTGCGATCGGCTCGGTCAAGGTCGAGACACATCTGATCGGTGGTTGCTCGATTGACGCTCACGGTCAGGCATTGACCCCCGAGGTCCTCGAGCGCTGCTCCATGTCGGATGGGGTTCTGCTCGGCGCCGTCGGCGGCCCCAAGTGGGACAGCACGAGGCCCGGAGATCCCCGGCCCGAGGAGGGGCTGCTTGCCCTGCGCAAGGAGCTCGGACACGGCAAGGGGCTCTATGCCAACCTGCGGCCGGTCAAGCCCTACGAGGCCCTGCTCGACTCCAGCCCTCTGAGGGAGGAGCGCATTCGGGGAACCGATCTGCTGATCGTGCGAGAGTTGACGGGGGGGATCTACTATGGAAAGAGTGGCCGGGCGTCGGATGGAAAAGGCGCCTTCGACACCTGCACCTACACGACCGACGAGATCCGTCGTGTGGCCAAGTTTGCCTTCAGCACGGCCAGGGACAGAGGAAATGCCAAGGGTGAGCGCGGCAAGCTGACGTCGGTCGACAAGGCCAACGTGATGGAAACTTCGCGGCTATGGCGCGAGACGGTGATCGAGATGGCCGTGGACTACCCGACGGTGGATCTCGACCACATGCTTGTCGACAACGCCGCGATGCAGCTCGTCTCGCGGCCTTCGCAGTTCGACGTGATCCTTACCGAGAACACCTTCGGGGACATCCTCAGCGATCAGGCGGCAATGCTTTCGGGCTCCTTGGGCATGCTGCCCTCGGCCAGTATCGATCACTATCCCCCGGGTCTATTCGAGCCTATACACGGTTCTGCGCCCAATATCGCCGGGCAGGGGATCGCCAACCCCTTGGCAACGCTGCTCTCCGTGGCGATGATGTTCCGCCACGGGTTGGGTCGATTCCCGAATGCGGAGCGGACCGCGGCTGCGATTGAGGCGGCCGTCGAGAAGGTGCTGAACGAAGGGTTCCGCACGCTCGACCTGATGGACGAAGGCGCTGAAAGCCCAGGCGCGGTTCGGCCCGTCAACACGGAGGAAATGACCGACGCCGTGATCGCGGCGCTTGAGTTGCCGCTCAAGCCCTGGACCGACGATGCCGCCTCGAAGGAGCAGTGGCAGACGGAGCTCGCCAAAGAGGACCCAGTTGCCGTACAGGACGAGCTCCAACCCGCTTGAGCCTCTCCGGGTTATTTGGGAGGCTTACGAGCCAGCACCGCGGAGATGACTGACGCGGTGCTGGCACAGCTCGCTGCTTAGGGCGCGGTTACCGCCCAGATGCCTTGGACGAAGTTGTTGTCTTCGGCTTTTTTGAATTTCACCAGCAGACCGAAGCCGAGCCGGTTGTTGCTGCCGGAGTCGATGCTGAGTTCCGCTTCCGGCGTGGCGGCGGTGATGTAGATGCAGAGCTGCCCCGCGGTCGCCTGCGGCGTCGTGTTGCCGCCGCCAAGACCCGAGCAGGCGGTGCTGGTGGTGCTGGGTTGCAGGATGTTCGCGGTCGGCGTGGCCAGCAGCGGGAACTGGAAGCTCTCCGAGGTGCGGAAGCTGGCCGCGGTGGCGGTGCCGGCGGTGCTGCCGCCGAGGTCGAAGACCCCGCGCAGGGTCTGGCCGCTCTTCAGCGTGCCGAGCACCGGTCCGAATTCATTGCTGAGCTTGGCCGGGGTGACCGAGCCGTTGGCGAGGTTCGTGGTGCCGACGGCGTTGGCACCCAGCTTGGCGTTCGTCACCGCGCCGTTCTGCAGCTTGTTGGTGGTGATGACGCCGTTCTTGATCGAGCTGGCGATTACCGCTCCGGCGCCGATCTTGGCGCTGGTCACGGCGCCGTTGCCGATGTTGCCAGGGCCGACCGCGTTGGGGCCGAGCTTGCCGGGGCCGACTGCGCCCGCCACGATCTTGCCGCTGGTGACGGCGTTGCGGGCCAGGGCCTTGGTCGTAACCGCGCCCTTCTTCAGCTGTTTGGCGCCGACGCTGTTCTTCGGCAGGCCGGCGGCGACCGCGGCCCCGCCGAGGGCGATGAATAGCGCCATCGAGGCGATCACGTTGGAATAGGTGAGCCTCTTGCGAAGGCTGGAAATCATGGAGTTTCGCTCCCTTGTTCGTTGGTTTCGCGTTGCTTCGCTGTCGCGTACCCGATGACCTGCGTTTTGATCGGGCATACTTCTCCAACATGGAGCAGGCCGAGTTGATTTGGCACAACGGTGAGTTTGTGCGCTGGGAGGACGCGAAAGTCCACGTTCTCAGCCACGGGCTGCACTACGGGACCGGCGTTTTCGAGGGGATTCGCTGCTACGAGACCGAGCGCGGCCCCGCCGTCTTCCGGCACCGCGACCACCTCGACCGGTTGCAGAAATCAGCCGGGCTCTACTACCTCGAGCTGCCCTACACGGCTGAGGAGCTGCGCCTGGCCACCCACGAGCTGATCCGCCGCAACGGCCTTGGCTCCTGCTACATCCGCCCGCTCGCCTTCCGTGGCTACGGCAGCCTCGGCCTTTACGCGACCGACGCGCCGGTCGACGTGATCATCGCCGCCTTCCCCTGGGGGGTCTACCTGGGCGAGGAGGGCAACGAGCACGGTATCCGCGCCAAGGTCTCGAGCTGGCGGCGGATCAGCTCCGCCAGCCTGATCCCGCACGCCAAGGCCTCTGGCCAGTACCTCAACTCGATCCTCGCCAAGACCGAGTCCCAAAATGCCGGTTACGAAGAGGCGATCCTGCTCGACGAGCGCGGCTTCGTCTGCGAGGGCTCCGGCGAGAACATCTTCGTCGTCCGCGACGGCCAGATCGTCACGCCGCCGCACGTCGCCGGGATCCTCGACGGGATCAACCGCAAGTCGGTGATCCAGATCGCCCGCGACCTCGGCTACACCGTGGTCGAGCGTGACATCGCCCGCGCCGAGCTCTATCTGGCCGAGGAGGTCTTCCTCACCGGCACCGCCGCCGAGCTGGTGCCGGTGCGCGAGATCGACGATCACTCGATCGGCGAGCCCGGCGAGATCACCCGCCATGTGCAGGCGAAGTTCAACGACGCCCTGTGTGGCCGCGCCGAGGAGTACCTGGAGTGGGCCGACTTCGTCGAGGCCCCGGCCGCCACGGAGCAGGCGAGTAAGGTCAGCGGTTGATGATGCAGCGTCGTTTCGAGGTAATCGGGCGAATTACCGCAGCCGCCTAGCGGCTGGCGCGGACTTGTACCGCGCAGGCGGGGCCGGCAGGCCCTCTCCCCGATCTCTCGAATCGAAAGGCATCAGATGGAACAGGTAAAGCTCTACGACACCACCTTGCGCGATGGCATGCAGGGCGAGGGGATGTCCCTCTCCGCCGCCGAGAAGGCCCGCGTGGTCACCGCTCTCGACGGCCTCGGCGTGCAGATGATAGAGGCCGGATTTCCCAGCTCCAACCCGAAGGAAGAGGAGCTGTTCGAGTTGCTGGCCGGGCTGGAGCTGCGCCAGGCCACGGTCTGCGCCTTCGGCATGACCCGCCGCCGCGATGTCAGCGCCGAGGAAGACGCGGCGCTACGGACCCTGGTCGGCTCCTTTGCCCCGGTCGCGACCCTGGTCGGTAAGACCTGGGGCCTGCACCTGGAGAAGGTGACCAAGGTCTCGCGCGAGGAGAACCTGGCGATGATCGCCGAGTCGGTCGCCTTCTGCCGCGCCGAGGGCAAGCGCGTGGTCTACGACGCCGAGCACTTCTTCGACGCCTTCCGCGACGACGCCGGCTACGCACTGCACTGTCTGGAAGCAGCGGTCGACGCCGGCGCCGAGAACGTCACGCTCTGCGACACCAATGGCTCCAGCTTGCCGCACCAGATCGCCGTCGCCGCCAACCGGGTTGTCGCTGAGCTCGGTGAGCGGGCCGAGGTCGGCATCCACGTCCACGACGACGCCGGCTGCGGTGTCGCCAACTCGCTGGCCGCGGTCCGCGAGGGCGCGCGGATGGTGCAGGGGACGATCAACGGTTACGGCGAGCGCTGCGGCAACGCCAACCTGGTCTCGATCCTGCCGGCGCTGCAGCTGAAGATGGACTACGAGGTGGTCTCCGCCGAGCAGCTGGCAACCCTGACCGAGACCGCTCATTTCATCGACGAGCTCTGCAACGTCAGCTCGAATCCCAACGCTCCCTACGTCGGCCGCAACGCCTTCGCCCACAAGGGCGGCATGCACGTGGCCGGGGTCGAGGCCGACGCCCGCACCTTCGAGCACCTCGACCCGGGGGCGGTCGGCAACCGCCGCAACGTGCTGCCCTCGGAGCTCTCGGGAAAGGCGACGATCCGCAATCAGGCTGCTCAGGCCGGCCTCGAAATCGACGACGAGGCGGCGGCCCGCGCCGTCGAGCGGCTGAAGGAGCGCGAGCACCGTGGCTACCACTACGAGGCGGCACCGGCCTCCTTCGAGCTGCTGCTGCGGCGCGAGGCGGGCAGCTACCGGCAACTGTTCAAGCTGGAGAGCTTCCGGGTCGTGACTGAGAAACGGGCCGACGGACGCGTCGAGACCGAGGCGACGATCAGGGTCGAGGTCGACGGTGAGCGCTACCTGCGGGTAGCCGAGGGGAATGGCCCGGTCAACGCGCTGGACCGCGCCCTGCGCGGCGCTATCGCCGATCGCTACCCCCACCTGGCCGACATCGAGCTGACCAACTACAAGGTCCGCATCCTCGACGAAGCGCACGGCACCGGCGCCGTCACCCGCGTCCTGCTCGACTCCGCCGACGGCAAGCGCGAGTGGGGGACGGTCGGCGTCTCGGAGAACATCATCGAGGCTTCCTGGGAGGCGCTGGTCGACTCGCTGGAGTACGCGTTCCAGTGAGCGAGGAGCCGATTCAGCTCGCCCGGCCGGAGATCGGCGAGCGCGAGGAGGAGCTGGTGCTCGAGGTGCTGCGCTCGGGGCGACTCTCGCTGGGGCCAACTGGGGAGCGCTTCGAGAGCGATCTCGCAGCCTGGCTCGGGGTCGACGACGCGGTCGCCGTCTCCAGCGGCACCACGGCGCTGCACCTCGGCGTGCGGGCGCTGGGCTGGAGCGGCGGCGACGAGGTTCTGACCAGCCCGTTCAGTTTCGTCGCCTCGGCCAACTGCCTGCTCTACGAGGGCGCCCGGCCGGTCTTCTGCGACATCGACCCGGAGACGCTCAACCTCGACCCCGAGGCCGCCGCGGCGGCGGCAGGCGAGGCAACCGCCGGCATCCTGCCGGTCCACATCTTCGGTTACCCGGCGGCGATGCCGGAGCTGGAGGCGCTCGCCGCCCGTCACGGCCTCGGCATCCTCGAGGATGCCTGCGAGGCGCTCGGGGCCACCGACTCCGAAGGTCGCAAGGTCGGTGCCCGCGGCAACCTCGCCACCTTCGCCTTCTATGCCAACAAGCAGATGACCACCGGCGAGGGGGGGATGATCATTCCCCGCGACGCCGAGGAGGCGGCGCGTCTGCGCAGCGAGCGCAACCAGGGGCGCGCCGTCGACATGGGCTGGCTCGACCACGACCGGCTCGGCTTCAACTACCGCCTCTCCGACGTCGCTGCCGCGATCGGCGTTGCCCAGATTGAGAAGCTCGACGGGATGCTGAGCCGCCGCGCAGGCGTCGCTGAGCTCTACGAGCAGGGCCTGGCTGGGATCGAGGGGCTGCGGACGCCGATCGCCGCTCGCGGCGAGGAGCGGCGCAGCTGGTTCGTCTACGTCGTCCGCTTGCCTGACGGCGCCGACTGCGACACCACGATCGCTCGTCTCGCCGAGCGCGGCATCGCCAGCAAGGCCTATCTGCCCTGCATCCATCTCTTCCCGCACTACCGCGAGCTGGGCTGGCGCCAGGGTCAGTTCCCGGTCGCCGAAGACGCCGCCGCGCGCTCGCTGGCACTGCCCTTCCACACTGCCCTGACCGAAGCGCAGATCGCTCGCGTCTGCGCGGAGTTGGCGGCGGCACTCGGACAGCCGCCCCGAAAGGGATAATCGCGCCCGCATGTCCCGCTTCCGCAAAGACCCGGACCCGCGCTTCTGGCGCCTCAACCGCTCGCTCGAGTTCGACAAGTGGCTGGCGCCATACGACATCGACCAGTCCCTGGCCCATGCCCGCGGGCTGATGGCGATCGGCGTGCTCGGCGCCGACGAGCTGGAGCAGATGGAAGCCGGCCTGGAACGCGTCGGCGCTCGCATGGCTGCCCACGGCTTCGAGTTCGACGCCGCCGACGAGGACATCCACATGGCGATCGAGCGGCTGCTGGGCGAGGAGATCGGGTCGCTCGCCGGCAAGCTCCACACCGGTCGCTCCCGCAACGACCAGGTCGCGACCGACGTGGCGATGGTCGTCCAGGCCCACTCGCTGCGGGCGATCGAGCTCTGCGGCGAGGCGATGGAGCAGCTGCTGTCGCTGGCCGAGTCCCACCGCGACTGGCCGATGCCCGGCTACACCCATCTCCAACGCGCCCAGCCGGTCTACCTCGGCCACCACCTGCTCGCCTACTTCTGGATGCTGGCCCGCGACGTCCTGCGCTTCCAGTTCGCGCTCGACAGCGCCGGCGTGATGCCGCTCGGCTCCGGCGCTCTCGCCGGCGTCAACTGGGAGATCGACCGCAACGCCGTTGCCGGGGACCTCGGCTTCGAGCACGTCAGCCACAACTCGATCGACGGCGCCTCCAACCGCGACTTCGTCCTCGACTACCTCGCCGCCGCCTCGACCTGCGCGATGCACCTCTCGCGCTTCGGCTCGGAAGTGGTGATCTGGTCCAGCACCGAGTTCGGTTTCTGCCAACTCGACGAGACCTTCTCCTCAGGTTCTTCGATCATGCCGCAGAAGGTCAACCCCGACTCGGCCGAGCTGCTGCGGGCGAAGAGCCCCCGGGTCGCCGCTTCCTACGCGACCCTGATCGGGGTGATGCACGCGCTGCCGCTCACCTACGGCAAGGACATGCAGGAGGACAAGGAGCCGTTGTTCGACGCGATCGACACGATCGAGGCCTGCCTTGACGCGACCGCCGGAATGCTGAGCGGGATCTCGTTCGACCGCGAGCGGATGGAGGACGCCTCCGGCGACGAGATGCTGGCGGCGACCGAGGTTGCCGACCTGCTGGTCCGCCGCGGCGTGCCCTTCCGCGAGGCACACGGGATCGTCGGCGGTCTCATCCGCGACGCCGTCGAGCAGGACAAGTCCCTCTCCCAGCTCTCCACCGAGGAGCTGCGCAAGCGCTCCGAGCACCTCGACGGCGACTACTACGAGGTGCTGAGGCGCAGCAGCTGGCTGGAGTCGAAGCGAATTGAGGGCGGCACCGGCTCGGGGCCGCTGGCGACCCAGATCGAGCAGGCGCGGGAGACCCTGGATGCGGTCAGGGCGCGGGTGCTCGACGAGCGCTCTTGAGCGGCCCCGGCGACGTTGCCGAGGCGCGGCTACACGCCGACTTCTTCGCTCGCTCGGTCCATGAGGTCGCGCGCGATCTGATCGGTTGCCGACTTTTCTTCGACGGTTGCGGCGGCACGATCGTCGAGACCGAGAGCTACGAGCGCGACGATCCCGCCTGCCACGCCTACGTCGGCCTGACGCCCCGCACCGAGACCCTGTTCGGCCCTCCGGCGCGCGCCTACGTCTACCTCTCCTACGGCATCCACAGCCTCCTCAACGCGGTGGCCGAACCGGAGGGCGAGGCGGCCGCGGTGCTGATCCGGGCGCTGCAGCCGACCGCCGGCCTGGAACGGATGCGCGAGCGCCGCGGCGTTCGCGCAGACGTCGACCTCTGCTCCGGGCCCGGCAAGCTGACCGAGGCACTCGGTATCGGCCTCGACCAGAACGGCGCCCGGCTCGACCGCGACCCGTTTCTGCTGCTGGGGCCCGGCAAGGACGGCCAGCCGGCAGTCGTGGCGGGGCCGCGGATCGGAATCACCAAAGCGGTTGAGCGGCCCTGGCGATTCTGCGCCGCCGGCAGCAATTTCGTTTCGCGCCCGCGGCCCGCAGCCGCGCCGCACGCCTAGCCGGCGGTAACGCCGCCGCCACCACCGGATTCAGGGGCGGTGGGGGCAGGTTCGGCCGGGGCGGCAGGTTCTGCTTCCGGCGTTGCTTCTTCGACTTCGGGAGACGCTTCTTCTTCCGGCGCCGGTTCGATCGTTTCCGGTTCGGCTTCGTATTCTTCCGGCGCCGTTTCGGAGGGCACATAGGTTTCGCTGCTGTCCTCGGAGTCGCGCTTCTCGCCACTGGCCCGTTCCGCCGCTCGTTCGGCCTTGATCTCTTCCCAGGCGGAGATGATGCTGGCCCAGATCAGGGCCGGGAAGGTGCCGCCCATCACCGGCCCGCCGTTGTAGAGGGTCGTCATCGACGTGTTCGTGTCGGCGTAGCCGACCCAGACGCAGGCGGTTACTTCTTCGGTGGCGCCGCAGAACCAGGCGTCACCGTTGTTCTCGGTCGTGCCGGTCTTGCCCCACTGGCCGCTGGCGCCGATGTCGGCGTTGACGCCGGTGCCGCTGCTGACCACCGTTTCGAGGATGCTCTTCGCTTCTTCGGCGGTGTCCTCGGAGAGCACCTGGTCATGCATGGAGTCGTTGTCGCCGCCCTTGATCGTGTTGCCGTCCTTGTCGGTCACCTGCGTGAAGGCGACTGGGCTGTCGCCGGGGACCGGCGCCAGGGTGCCGCTGACCTTGTCGCCGTTGTTGGCGAGGGTGCTGTAGGCGTAGGTCCATTCGAGTGGGTTGACGCCGAGCTTGAGCCCGCCGAGGACCATTGCCGGGTTGACCGAGATCGGGTCGCGGTAACCCATCTCGTGGATCGTCGCCGCGATCGAGCGGGTTCGGTCTTCGATCGTCTTCCCCTTCAGGCTCTCGAGCGCCAGCTGGGCGTAGATCGAGTTGTCGGAGTTGGTCGTGGCGCAGATGATGTCGCAGGTGCCGAGGTAAGCGTCCTCGTCGTTGGTGACGACGAAGGTTTCTTCGCCGTTTTTGCCGAAGGGGAATTCCTGCGGCGCCGATTCGTAGGTCGTGTAGGGGGAGATTCCCTGTTCGAGGGCGGTTACCAGCGTGAAGGGCTTGATCGATGAGCCGGGCTGGCGGTAGCCCTGGGTTGCCAGGTTGAAGGGCACGCGATCGAAGTCCGGCCCGCCGACCATCGCCTTGACGCCGGCATTGTGGTTGTCGATGACGACCACCGAGGCGGTCGGCGGCAGGTAGCCGAGATAGGAGTTGACCGCTTCTTCGGCGGCGTTCTGCAGCCGCAGGTCGAGGGTCGTCTTCACCTTGAGGCCACCGAAGAAGGCCTTGGGGGCGCCGTAGCGGTCGACCAGCTGCTGGCGCATCCAGGAGGTGAAGTAGGGCGCCTTGGAGTCGAGCTTGGGTGGCTCGATCGCGCCTGGGGCCGGCAGCGCCTGCCGCTGTCCTTCGACCAGCTGTTCGGGGGTGATGTAACCCTGTTCCTCCATCCTTTCCAGGACCACGTTGCGGCGGCCGAGGGCGTTTTCCGGATAGATCTTCGGGTCGTAGGCGGAGGGCGAGGCGATGATCGCCGCCAGCATCGCCGCCTCCCAGGGCTCCAGCACCGCGGCGCAGGGCTCGGTCGAGGTCCCGCAGCCCGGGTGGGCGTCGCCGAAGTAGGTGCGTGCCGCCGCCTCGATCCCATAGGCGCCCTCGCCGAAGTAGATCGTGTTGAGGTACTCGGTGAGGACCTTGTCCTTGCTCCAGTGGCGCTCGAGCCGGTAGGCGAGCGCCGCCTCCTTGAACTTGGTGAAGAGTGAGCGGTCGCCCTGGGCCTCGAGGGCGTTCTTGACGAACTGCTGGGTGATCGTCGAGGCGCCTTGGGCGGCGCTCTGGCTCATGATGTCTTTGACGAGGGCGCGGCCGATGCCCTGGAAGTCGACGCCGCTGTGCTCGTAGTAGCGGGCGTCCTCGATCGAGACCACCGCGTTCTTGATGTTGGGGGAGATTTGACCCGAGGGCAGGAGGATTTTGTTCTGGTTGCTGGTCAGCGTCCCGATCGGCTCGCCGGAGGCGTCTAGCACTTCGCTGTTCTTCGAGGCCTTGTACTGGGCGAAGTCGTAGATCGCCGGCAGGTCCTGGGAGACCGCCATCATCATCCCGAAGACCATCGAGACGACGCCGAGGATTGCCAGTCCGAGCAGGACGAAGAGCATGCGCAGCTTCTTCAACCGCGGCTTCGCGCGCTTGGGTGGGGGGGCCGGCGGCGGGGGCGGGTGTCCGCCGCGTCGCAGGCGGGGCTTTAGTCCAGGGACCGCCATCAAGAGGTGACGCGCAACGGACCGAGGCCCGCCGAACGAAGGCGGCAGTCTAGCATTCGCCCGGTGCCGGACTTGACGCGTAACGCGGTCGACGTGCTGCCCGAGGGGATGCTCGCCGAGCAGCTCGCCGGCGCCCGGCCGCTGCGGGTGAAGCTGGGAATCGACCCGACCACGGCCGACATCCACCTCGGTCACACCGTCGTGCTCGAGAAGCTGCGCGAGTTCCAGGCGGCCGGCCACACCGTCGTCCTCATCATCGGCGACTTCACCGCCAGGGTCGGTGATCCCAGCGGCCGCTCGAGCACGCGGCCGCTGCCCTCGGCTGAGGAGATCGAGGCCAATGCCGCCACTTACCAGGAGCAGGCCTTCAAGTTGCTCGACCGCGAGCAGACCGAGGTCCGCTTCAACAGCGAGTGGCTGCGGATGGAGCCGGAGGCGCTGTTGGGGCTGCTGGCCCAGACCACGGTGGCGCGGCTGATCGAGCGTGACGACTTCCAGAAGCGGCTCGCCGACGGCCGCCCGATCGCGGCGTTGGAGTTGCTCTACCCGCTGCTGCAGGGCTACGACTCGGTTGCCATCAAGGCCGACCTCGAGTTGGGGGGGACCGATCAGAAGTTCAACCTCCTATTCGGCCGCGATATCCAGAGCGCCTACGGGCAGAAGCCGCAGTCGATCCTGACGATGCCGATCCTGGTCGGCACCGACGGCGTCAAGAAGATGAGCAAGTCGCTCGGCAACTACGTCGGCGTCGACGAGGCGCCAGAGGAGATGTTCGGCAAGCTGATGAGCATCCCCGACGAGGGGATGCCCGAGTACTTCCGCCTGCTGCTTGGGGCCGAGCAGCCGCAGGCACCACCCAACCAGGCCAAGCGCGAGCTGGGGCGGCGGATCGTCGAGCGCTTCCACGGCGCCGGCAGCGGCGAGGCGGCTGAGGCCCACTTCAACCGGCTCTTCGTCGACGGCGGCATCCCTGAGGAGATGCCGGAGATCTCTCTGGCCTCTTTCGTCGCTGGCGGCGATGAAATCGTCCATCTGCCCAAGGTCATGGCCGAGGCTTTCGGGATCAGCTCCAGCGAGGCACGCCGATTGATCCAGCAGGGCGCGGTCAAGCTCGACGGCGAGCCATGGCCCTCCGATATCCTCGAGGCGGAAGCCGCCAAGCTCGAAGGAAGGGCATTGCAGGCCGGCAAGCGCCGCTTCGCTCGGCTCATGAGGGGCGCTTCCTAAGGCGGGTTTACGACGACCGTCCGAGTATCGGCACGGGGCACTAGGCAAACGTCCGCGGCAGCGCTATACTCCCGCGTCCTTCTGGGGTTGGGCACCTGGCCCGACCCCTGGGCGTCAAGAGCGGCGAGTCCCGCCGTGGAGAGCGCAGCGGTCTTTGAAAACTGAGCAGCGTGCACTCTGCGGACCTTCGGGTCTGCGGAATGTTTGAGCCCGAACCACTCGGTCACGTCAGCGTGCCGAGAGGTTTTGATTTACCCGTCATGCCGGTCACCGAGTTTGTGTACCCGGTGGCCCGCCAGGCATGGCAGCTCTTCGTAAGAAGTACCTTTCACGGAGAGTTTGATCCTGGCTCAGGACGAACGCTGGCGGCGTGCTTAACACATGCAAGTGGTGCGACGAACCAGGGCTTGCCCTGGGGCCAAGCCGCGAACGGGTGAGTAACACGTGAGTAACCTGCCCCGATGACCGGGACAACCCGAGGAAACTCGGGCTAATACCGGATGTGG
>DASYLY010000012.1:0-20619 GCA_036009365.1 Solirubrobacterales bacterium | reverse complement strand
CACCCCCCTATAAGGTGGGCCGATGGGTGAGAGAAAGCTCGGACCCGGCGAGGCGGCGAACCTCGGCGACCCGTCGACGCCTCGCCCCGCGGCCTCGATCGCGCTACTGCGGCGCGGCGGCAAACACGGGGACCGAGCGCTGGAGGTGCTGATGCTGAAGCGGGCCGAGAGCGCCAAGTTCATGCCCGGCGTCTGGGTCTTTCCCGGCGGCTCGGTCGATCCCGTCGACGGCGCCGACGAGGCCGGCTACCGCGCCTGCGCGATCCGCGAGCTCGCCGAGGAGGCGGGCATTCAGCTGAACGCGGATGAGGAGCTGGTCCTGTTCAGCCGCTGGATCACTCCCGAGGTGATCTCCACCCGCTTTGATGCCTGGTTCTTCCTCGCCCTCGCACCCGCCCACTCGCCGCCCAAACCCGACGGCGGCGAGACCGTCGAGGCGGGCTGGCTACGACCGGCGGCGGCGCTCGAGGCGCACGCGGCCGGCGAGCTCACGCTTGCCTTCCCGACCGTCCGCCAGCTCGAGTCTCTGCGAGCCTTCTCCACCTCCGAGGAGGCTCTCGCCGCCTTCCGGGACGGTACCGTCGAGGCGATCCTGCCGAAGGTGATCGGTAAGAGCCGCGAGGAGCACCGCGTGGTCCTCCCCGGCGACCCGGACTACCCGGCCTAGCCCCGATCCGGTGGCATGACCGACCGGTCGGTCATCCGGTCATCCCGCCGGGAACGGCTCCAGCCCGGCGTGCCAGGGGCCCGGCGGGTAGGTGTTGATGCCGCTCTCGTCCATCTCGCTCTGCAGTCGCTTGAACAGCTCGCCTGCGTTTTTCAGCGCCACCTTCAGCTCCTCCTCGCTGCGCTCGTGCAGTCTCCAGAGGAACCAGAGCTGGCGGTCGTTGACGCCGAAGTCGATCTCGCCGGTCAGCGTCGTCGCCCAGTCGAGGAAGCTGGGACCGAACAGCTCGCGCAGGGCGACCGGGTCGTACTCGCTCGGCACCGTCGCGATGAAGCGCTTGTTGAAGTCGAGCGACTCGAACTCGACCTTGCGCTGGAAGCGCTGGGTGACGACCTCGTGGCCCTCGATCGACTCGACGTTGAAGGCCGGTACGACCTGGGCCAGGTCCGGCATGTGGGCCTTGGCCAGCAGCGCTGTCGGCAGCACGGACTTGTTGAAGAGGCCGCCCACCTCCCGCTCGTCCGCGTCGCACGATGATCCCCAGAACCCATCCGCCAGCTGGCCGGTGAGGCGGTTCGTGCCGCCGACACAGAGAGCGACCGGGGCGTCGACGGGGTTGATCCCGCCGACCGGCTCGTAGGTTAGGTCGTGGCCCTCGCCGTACTTGGCGACCGTCGCGGCCCAAGCCGCCGCTTCGTCCTTGGCTCCCATTCCTGGCCGATCTTATGCGGGAGGACTAGGATGGCCGTCTAGCCCCGGTCAACCACAGGAGCCTTCATGACCATCGCCATCATCGTCGTCGTCGCGATCCTCGTCATCGCAGTCCTCTACTTCATCGCGAAGCGCAACTCGATCATCGCCTCGCGCAACCGCGTCGACGAGTCCTGGAGCGGGATCGACGTGCAGCTGAAGCGCCGCCACGATCTCGTCCCCAACCTGGTCGAAACGGTCAAGGGCTACGCCGAGCACGAGAGCGAGACCTTTGAGAAAACGACCAAAGCCCGCGCCGAGGCGATGGCCGCCCAGACGGTCGGCGACACCGCTCAGGCCGAGCAGAAACTGGAACGAGCGCTGGCCGACCTGCGCGCCGTCGCCGAGAACTACCCGACCCTGCGGGCGACCGAGAACTTCCAGCAGCTCAGCCGCAACCTCTCCGAGCTCGAGGACGAGATCCAGGCATCGCGCCGGATCTACAACTCCAACGTCCAGTCCTACAACACCGACATCCAGCAGTTCCCGGGCTCGATCATCGCCAACCAGGGCGGCTTCACCGAGCGCGAGTACTTCGAGATCGACGAGGCCCAGCGTGAGCCGGTCGCGGTCAGCTTCAACAAATAATCCGCTCTAAACTCCGAGCATGACCGCAACGCAGGAAGCGACGCTCTGGATCTGCGACAGCTGCGGGTTCATCTACGACCCAGCGATCGGCGACCCTGACGGTGGCATCCCGCCTGGAACGGCGTTCGAGGACATCCCCAAGGACTGGTTCTGCCCGGTCTGCGGGGCGAGGACTTCCGACTTCCGACCGTTGGGGCCGGGCGAGGCCTAGGCGAGGGGCCTAGTCGCTCGGGGCTGGGAGGCCCCCGATGCGCCAGCACGACTACGACTGGATAGTGGTGGGCTCCGGCTTCGGGGGCTCGGTCTCTGCCCTGCGCCTGGCCGAGAAGGGCTACTCGGTGGCCGTGCTGGAGTGCGGCAGCCGCTTCCGCGACGAGGACTTCGCCGAGTCGACCCTGCGCCAGCCCCGCCGCTATTTCTGGGCGCCGAAGCTGGGGATGCGCGGGGTGCTGCGCCTGACCTTCTTCAAGGACGTCTTCGTCGTCTCCGGCAGCGGCGTCGGTGGCGGCAGCCTCGGCTACGCCAACACCCTCTACCGAGCCAGGCCCGCCTTCTTCACAGACTCCCAGTGGTCGGAGCTCGGCAACTGGGAGCTGGAGCTGGCACCCCACTACGACACGGCGGAACGGATGCTCGGGGTCACCGAGTACGAAGGGATCGGCCCGGCCGACCAGCTGCTGAAGGAATACGGCGAGGAGATCGGGGTCGGCGACACCTTCACCAACACCCGTGTCGGCGTCTTCTTCGACCAGCCCGGCAAAGAGGTCTCCGACCCCTACTTCGGCGGCGAGGGACCGGACCGGACCGGCTGCATGCGCTGCGGCAGCTGCATGGTCGGCTGCCGCCACGGCGCCAAGAACACGCTGGTCAAAAACTACCTCTGGTTCGCCGAGAAGCTTGGCGTCGACATCGAGCCGGAACGGCAGGTGACCGAGATCCGGCCACTGGGGCCGGCCGACGGCTCCGGCGGCTACGCGATCACCAGCGAGCGCTCGGGGGCGTGGGTGCGCAAGGACCGCCGCACCGTCACCGCCGCCGGCGTGGTCGTCGCCGCCGGCGCCCTCGGCACCAACAACCTGCTCGCCAACTGCAAGCACAGCGGCGCCCTGCCGCGGCTTTCCGAGCGGATCGGCGACGTGATCCGCACCAACTCGGAGTCGATCCAGTCGGTCACCGCGATGGATGACGAGCGTGACTTCAGCCACTCGGTGGCGATCACCTCCAGCATCTACCCCGACCCCGACACCCACATCGAGGTCGTCACCTACGGCCAGGCCGGGGACGCGATGAGCGGCACCTTCACGGCGATGACCGGTCCCGGCACCCGGCTGACCAGGCCGCTGAAGTGGATCGCGGCAATGCTGCGCCACCCGCTGCAGACGCTGCGGATGCGAATCCCCTATCGCTGGTCGCGACGGACGGTGATCCTGCTGGTGATGCAGACCGTCGACGCGGCGATGCACCTGCGGCCGAAGCGCAAGCTGTTCGGCCGCGGCGTGCGGCTGCAGACCGAGCAGGACTCCGAGCGGCCGAACCCGATCTACCTCCCCGCCGCCGCGCAGGCCGCCAACTGGTTCGCGAAGCGAACCGGCGGCATCGCCCAGAGCGCCCTTACCGAGTCGATCCAGAACGTCCCCACCACCGCCCACATCCTCGGCGGCGCCGTGATCGGCGCCAATTCGCAGAGCGGCGTCGTCGACTTGGCCAACCGTGTCTTCGGCTACGAGAACCTGCTGGTCACCGACGGCGCCTCGGTCCCCGCCAACCCCGGCGTCAACCCGAGCCTGACGATCACCGCCAAGGCCGAGCACGCGATGAGCCTGATCCCTCCCAAAGAGGGAAGCGAACCGCGCCACCTCCCCGAGGCGGCGCGGCCGGCAGTCCCTGTCGCTCGCTGAGCCTCAGCCGGCGTCGGCGAGGCGCTGGGCGACGTAGTCCCAGTTGACGGCGTTCCAGAAGGCGTCGATGTAGTCGGGACGCTTGTTCTGGTACTTCAGGTAGTAGGCGTGCTCCCAGACGTCGCAGCCGAGCAGCGGCGTGGCGCCGTCGGAGATCGGCGAGTCCTGGTTCGCGGTTTTGACCACCGCGAGGCCGGAGCCGTCGTGGACCAGCCAGGACCATCCGGAGCCGAACTGGGTGATGCCGGCTTCTTTGAACTCGTTCTTGAAGGAGTCGAAGGAGCCGAACTTCTCGTCGATGCCGGCCGCCAGATCGCCGCTCGGGGCGCCGCCACCGTCGGGGCTGAGCATCTGCCAGAAGAGCGAGTGGTTGTAGTGGCCGCCGGCGTTGTTGCGGACCGCGGCCTGCTTGTCGGCGGGCAGGCTGGAGAGGTTCTTCAGAACGTCCTCGACGTCGCGGTCAGCCCACTCGCCGCCCTCGAGGGCGGCGTTGGCTTTGTCGACATAGGCCTGGTGGTGCTTGTCGTGGTGGACGCGCATCGTCGCCTCATCGATGTGGGGCTCGAGGGCGTCGTAGGCGTAGGGAAGATCGGGAACCGAGAAAGGCATCTGGCGTCTCCTTCAACTGGTCGAATGCGAAGTCGAAAGGAGCCTAGCGGCGCCGATCCATCGAGGTGGGCGCCTGGCTATTCGGGCGCGACTTCAGCTTCTTCGTCGAGTTCGGCTTCCACGCCGAACCGCGCCCGCGGAACCGCGCCCGCATCGCCACCGGTCCAAGCGGTGAAGCGGTACCAGGCCGGCTTTGCCTCGCGCTTCGCCGTTAGAAGACCGGCGCTGAGGCAGAACTGACAGGTGTTGACCTCGTCCGCCCAGGAGAACCACCAGATGCCCCCGATCCGCCACCGCCGCCGTTCGGCGGAGAGCATCGAGAAAGCACGAGAAAGCTGGTTTGCTTGCCCGTAGAGACCCCGCTCCCAGCGCGTTGGCCCAGGGCTCGATCCCCAACCCAGCTCAGTCACGTAAAGCTGCGTCGCGGCGTCGCTGTGAACGCGCATGATCCGCCGCAGGTTGGTTATCTGGGCGCGGATCGCCCTGGCGTCGGCGACATAGGGGTGCAGGGCAACGCCGTCGAAGTAGCGCTTGACCTTGCGGGCTCGGTAGATGCGGTTGAGAAAGTCGCCTGAGGCGATGTTGGGCGGGATCTGCAGCGGCCGGCCGAAGAAGCCGCCGATGATCACCTTGGCCTCGCGGTCCTCACGGTGCAGGACCCGACCCGAGAGACGGATCAGCGCGGCGAAGCGGCTCGGATCAGGATCGTCGGCGAAGGTGACGATGTTCTCCTCGTTCCAGATCTCCCAGCGGCGGATCGGCAGGAAGGGGAGGTCTTCGTTTTCGGTCCAGAAGGAGCCGTCGGGCCCGTAGCGGCGCACCGCCTCGCGCAGGAAGCTGGCCCAGCCCCAGCGCTGCCAGGCGCTTCGCACCGGCAGGTCACTCGGATCGGGAGCGACCCAATCGGGCGATCCCCAGACGAAGGGAAACACCCGGATCTCGTTTTCGGCGGCGAGGCGGACGTCGTGGTCGAAGGCGTCCCAGTCGGGCTCGGCGACGCTCGGGTTCTCGTCCTGCACGCTGTACCAGACGAGCGGCAACCGGGCGCTCTCTATCCCCGCCCTTCGCATCAGCTCGAAGTCGAAGCTGTTGGCCGCATGCTGCGGCGAGATACCGATGAAGCCCGGCGGAAAGTACGCCGAGGCCGCCGACGGCAGTGCCAGCAGGGCCAACGCGGCTATGAGCGGCAGCAATCGCTTCATCGCTTCACTGGGACCCGCCAGCCGCCGCAAAGTAGCGGCCGATGCGGAAGAGGCGGGAATCGCCCCCGAGCCCCCTCTGAGATAATCGCCGTTCTCGGGGCGTGGCGCAGCCTGGTAGCGCGCACCGTTCGGGTCGGTGAGGTCCCCGGTTCAAATCCGGGCGCCCCGATGATTTCCCGCCGGCAGCGATAATCGCCGGCGTCTATGACAGTAATCGCCACTTCAACCTGCAGATAGATTCTGCGGCGGTCGAGCTGTTGGATGGATGTCCATCGGAGCGAAGGAGTGGTGTGGATTACCTGAGACGGAGAGGAGCCTTCGCTTCGGCTTTGACGCTGGGTTTGCTAGGAGCGCTGGCGCTGGCATCCGCGGCCGCGGCGCACGTGACTCAGAGCTCGGGACAGTTCGAGGTCGAGATGGGCTGGGGAAACGAGCCGCCCATCGCCAGCTCAGAGAACTTCGTCGAAGTGGGGGTTGCCCGCGGCGGCGGAGCGCCGGTCGCGGTGCCGGCCGGTGCGCTCTCGGTGGAGGTGGGCTTCGGCGAGGGCGGGGTTACGCTGCCGCTGGCTCCCACGGATGACCCCGGCTCACTCCGAGCCGATCTGACGCCGACCCGGCCTGGCACCTACAGCTTCCACGTCACCGGCACCGTCGAGGGCCAGACGCTGGACGTGCGCGCGACCTGCTCTGAAACGACCTTCGAGTGCGTCAAGGCAAGTGCCGGCACCGAGTTCCCGGTCAAGGACCCATCGTCGGGGGAACTCGCCGAGCGGCTCGCCCGCGAAGCGGCGCGGGTCGAGGCGACGAGCGACCAGGCAGATAGCGCCAAGAGCACTGCGACCATCGCCTTGGCGGCCGCGATGCTGGCGCTTGGCCTCGCCGCCGCGCTTTCCTTCGTCGTCGCCGGGCGCCGGAAGAGCAGCCGGCCCTGAGCCGCCGCCTCGCCAGCGTTCTCTTCTTCCTCACGGCACTGCTGGTCGTGGCGACGCCGCAGAGCGCCTCGGCCCACGCCGGGCTGCTCGCCTCCGAGCCGGCGACCGGTGCCACGCTCGGTGCCGCCCCGGAATCTGTGCGGCTCTCGTTCTCCGAGCAGCCTGAGGTTTCGCTCTCCGAGATTCGTGTGCTCGGTCCAGACGGGACGGAGGAGCAGAAAGGAACCGTCAGGCCGGCTGGTGGCGACCCCCTTACCTTGGAAGTTCCGCTGCCGCGGCTCCCCCGGGGGGTCTACACCGTCAACTGGAAGATCGTCTCGGCGGTGGACGGCCACGCGACCGACGGCACCTACTCCTTCGGCGTCAGGGCCTCTCCCAAGGGCCTGGCAACCGAATCGGGCATCTCGACGCCGTCCAGCTCGCCACTCGAGCTGGCGGCCCGCTGGCTGTTGCTCGTCGGTCTCGTGGCACTGCTCGGCGCAGCGGTCGCTGCGCTCGCCCGCTTCGGCGGTTCTTCGGGCAGTGACCTGGCACTCGCCGGAGCCGGCTGGCTCGCCTCGGCGGTTGGGCTGCTGCTGCTGGCGGACGCCCAGAGGCGCGCCGCCGGTTCTTCGCTGGGCGGCTTGTTGGACACCTCAGTCGGGCACGCCTTGATCTGGCGGGCGCTCGCGATCGGCGGCGCCGGAGCTGGCCTGTTGTTCGCCCGGCGTGTGCCGCGCCTGCGCCGGCTCGGATTCGCCCTTGCCGCCGGCGCCTCCCTGGTGGCGATCGTCGTCCACGTCGCCGCGGGACACGCCGCGGCAGGAGCCTGGCCCTCGCTGATCACCGTCGCCGCCCAGTCGGCGCATTTCGCTGCCGCGGGCGTCTGGTTCGGCGGCCTGGCGGCGCTGCTGCTCGGCGTTCGCGGCGCCGCCGCAGCGGCGAAAAGCACTGCGATCCGGCGCTTCGCGACCGTCGCCTTGGCGGCGCTGGTCGTCGTCTTCGCCACCGGCACCCTGCGCGCCGTCGACGAGCTCGGCTCCTGGGACGAGTTGTTCAGCAGCGACTACGGCCGCACGGTCCTGGCCAAGCTGGCGCTGATCGGAGCGATCACCGGGCTCGCCGCTCTCAACCGCCGTCGCAGCGTTCCCGCTGCGACCACCGACCTCGGGCCGCTGCGGCGTACCTCAGCGATCGAGCTGACGCTCGCCTTCACGGCGATCGGAGTCGCCGCCCTGCTGGGGACGCTGGCGCCGCCGGTGTCCGGGCAGGCCACCGGGTCGCTGGGCCTTTCGGCTTCGGGGGCGGACTTCGGGACCACCACCAGGGTCGAGCTGAAGACTGCGTCCGACGAGCCGGGGCCCAACCGCTTCACCGTCAGCATCGAGGACTACGACTCGGGGGACCCGCTGACTGGAGCGGGGGTCGGCCTGCGCTTTACCCCGCTCGACGACCCCGGGGTCGAGCCCTCATCCCTGGCCCTCTCGCCCGGCCCCGACGACACCTACGTCGGCTCCGGCTCGAACCTGGCCTTCGATGGGCGCTGGGGCATCGCAGTCACGGTCCAGCGGGGAGCCGGCGCCATCGAGGTCCCACTCGAGCTCAACCTCCCCGGCCGGGAGCAGTTCGTCTCGATCCTCCGTCCCCCCGGCAAGCCACCGAAGTACACGATGCAGATCGGCACGACCGGACAGATTCAGCTGGAGCCCCACCCGGAGCGCGCCGGCCCGAGCAGGCTTTACGTCACCTGCTTCACCACGTTCGGCTCGGAGTCGCGGGTCGATCAGCTCGTGCTCGTGCTCACCGCCGGCGGCGTCACCCGGCAGTCGCCGGTACAGAGGCTGAGCAGAGGCAAATTTGTCGTCGACGCGAATCTCAAGGCCGGATCGCTCGCGATCGCGGTTGTGGCCCGTACCCGCGACGGCACCCGCCTGCGCGGCGTTTTCAAACTCGAGATCCCGCCTGAGTGAGCGGCGACGCGGCCCCACCCCCTACATAGGGAACCTTTTGCGCTGTAAGGTCAACTTACGGATCGCGCGATGCGCTCCGTCTGAGTCTGGGAGACGGAATGAAACAGCTGCTCGCATCGTCTGACGATCACGGTCTTCGCACCCGGCGTTTGCTCGTGCTGTTGCTCGGGTTCGCCGCCTCGGTGGCGCTGTTCCTGATCGCCTTCAACCCTTTCGTCTCCGCCACCTCGGGCGGCAGCCCCTATGCCGTTCCGGCGGTCGTCGACACCAACCCGGCGCCGAACATCGTCGAGACGACGCTGACCTCCGAAGAGGCAACCGTGGACATCGGCAATGGCACTCTCGCCCACGCCCAGACGTTCAACGGGCAGCTGCCAGGCCCCACCTTCAGCCTCAACGTCGGCGACACGGTGATCGTTCACTACCAGAACAACCTCAACCGGGAGAGCGGCATCCACTGGCACGGGATCGAGCTGGCCAACGCCGTCGACGGCACCCCGTTCACCCAGAACCAGGTCCCCCCGGGCGGCAACTTCCTCTACAAATTCACCGTCACCAGGCCCGGGCTCTACTGGTACCACCCACATCACCACGCCTCGACCAACCAGGTCTTCAAGGGCCTTTACGGCGCGATCGTCGTCAAGGACCCGAACGAGACGGCTCTGCAGGCATCCGGCACCCTGCCCCCGGCGGCCCAGACCAAGCCGATCGTGCTCAGCGACGTGACCGTCTGCAAGACGAAAGGGACCAACGACGCGGCGACCTACAACCCGGCGCTGCCACACGTAAGCGGGGGCGCCCTGCCCGCGCAGTCGCCGCCGACGCCGAAAAACCTCTGCGAAGGCCCCGGCCTCGCCGGACCGCCGCCGAACCCCTACCCGGTCGACGAGGACGGGACCCTGCGTGCCCCGTTTGCAGCAAGCGACATCCCGAACATCCAGACTGCGCTGCACGCGGGACCGACCAACGAGGGCCAGACCGTGCTCACCAACGGCAAGAACGTCGGCGCTCGAGCCGGCACCCCGGCCGCTCCCGGGGCACTGGCCTCCGGCGCCTCCGTGCTTGACGTGCAGCCGGGGCAGGGACTGAGATTGCAGCTCGTCAACTCCTCGACCGTGCGGTTCTTCCGCTTGCGCCTGACGACCCCCACCGGCGCACTGGTCCCACTGATCCGCGTCGGCGGTGAGGGAGGTCTGCTCAACAACGCCGTAATCGAAGGCGGCACGCAGGGAACCTGGGTGACTAAGTACGGCGCGGGCGAGATCCTGCTCCCGCCTGGAACCCGCGCCGATGTCGTCGCGGCCATTCCCAGCGCCCCCACGAGCGGGGTGCTGACGCTCTGGACCGAGGACTTCGAACGCACTGGCGCCGGCTATTCCAACATCCCCACCGTGCCGGTCATGCACCTCAACCTCGCCGGGGCGAAAGTCACCCCCGCCTACACGATCGCCGCGGGCACGCCGCTGCGCGCCGCCACCGGGGACCCGGTCGAGACGCTGGGTGCGCCGTCGAGCATCCTGCTCAATCCCGCCACGTTCACGCCGGCGAAGAAAGGGTTGCCGAGCAAAGTCATCGAACTGACCCAGAAAGCCCAGACGGAGCTGAGCGTCGATAAATTCTTTGGAACCCACGACGTCACCGGCGATTACGCCGATGCTCCCCACCTCGGCTCCAGCCGCTACGCCAAACAGGGCGACACCCTGGAACTGGAAGTCAAAAACGTCACCGGAGCCAACCACCCGTTCCACCTGCACGGCTTCTCGATCCAGCCCAAATCCCTGACCAACGGTGCGGAAACGTACACCTGGACCTATCCCGAGTTCAGGGACAACGTCGACGTGCCCGGCGGGTTCACGCTGAAATACCGGATCAGGCTGGACCCGCGCGCACTTGCCGACGGCGTCACCCCCGGCGGTGCGCTCGGCCGCTGGGTCTTCCACTGTCACATCTTCTTCCACGCCACCGACGGCATGCTCTCGGAGCTAGTGATCACCGCGCCCAACGGCAACGAGCGGCCTGACGTCAACGTCGACAACTCGGAGCTGGCGGTCACCCAGGGTGGCACCGCCACCGTCACCGGCACCTACGAGGACCCGGACGGCAGCGACCCTGTCACGCTGAGCTCTTCGGTCGGAACCGTCGTCGATAACGGCAACGGCACGTTCACCTGGACCTACCCGACTACCGCGGCCGATAGCACCCAAATCGTCTACGTCACCGCGACCGACTCGAATGGCCTCAAGGGGCAGATCCCGTTTTACCTGAAGGTCAATCCCGGATCCACCCCTGCCGCCAACGTGGCCCCGGTGCTGAAACGACTGCGGGTCACCCCCAAACGGTTCCTCTCGGCCCGCGGCAAGACGAAGCTGCAACGCGCCAACGTCAGCGCCCGTGTACGCCGCGGCGCCAAGATCGGGTTCACGCTCTCTGAGCCGGCGAAGGTGCGGTTCGTCGTCAAGCGTCTCGTCCCGCGCCGCCCCCGCGTCAAAACGGTGACCTTCAGCCGCAACATCAAGAAGGCCGGCAAGCGCACGGTCCGCTTCACGGCCAACTTCAAGCGCCGGGGAGCACTGCCGCCGGGGAAGTACAAGTTGACCGCGCAGGCGACGGACTCGGGTGGACTCAAGTCGAAGCAGGCGTCCACCCGCTTCAAGATCGCTTTCCCCTAGCTCGAGGCGAGTGCAAGCCGCAGCGCCGTCGGCGTCTGGCCGGTCTCGGCGCGGATCACGCGACAGAGATGACCCTGGTCGGCGAAACCCAGGTCGGCGGCCAGACGAGCGAGGTTGCGCTCGCCATCGGCAAGCCGCTCCATAGCGCCGCGAGATCGCAAGCGCATCCGGTGACGCGAGATCGTGCTGCCCTGGACATCGTGGAAGACGCGGCTGAGGTGATGGGGGGAGACGGCGAGCGAGCGCGCCAGGTCGGGTAGCGAACGGCCGGGGTCGGCGCTCAGGGCTTCCCGCACCGCATCGGTCAGCCGGCGCCGAGCGTGGACGGTGGCCGGGCGACCGGAGGCGATCCGGCGGGCGTCACCCTGCTCCAGCGCCGCAGCGGCGAGCAGGATCGACCGCTCGGCCAGCTCCTCCGGATCGGCGCCGCGTCTGGCACCAGCCAGCAGCAGTCGCTGCTCCAGGTCGAAGCGGGGCGAGCTGGGCAGCGATCCCGACGGCAGCGTCGGGTCGCCTCCCCAAAGCGAAGCGGCCAGATCGGCGTCGAGAAAAAGGGTCGTGCAGTCGTCGCCGCCGTGGCTGGGATGGTCGTAGCGATGCTCATCGCCAGGGTTCATGCAGTAGGCGGCCGTAGCATCTAGCAATACCTCCCCGGCCTCGTCGCAGCGCACGAAGCAGCCCCGGCGAACGAAGACGATCGCGCGATCGGATGCTTCCTCCGCCTCGCCTCGGCCCCGCCCGTGCCGGCAGGCGACATCGGCGATCCTGACCCCATCTCGGTCGAGAGCCGTTCGCACTTTCAGCATCGAGAAGATTCTCCCAAACGCACACGAATGTCCAAGCGCGAAGGGTCAGCCGGCGAGATGCTGCATCCCCCGCCGGTCACCGGACCGGCCAAAATCCGAAGGGAGATGGTCATATGGCCTCCATCCGCAAAGAAACGACGATCGCCGCGCCCCCCGACGAGGTCTGGTCGGCGCTGCGCGACTGGGGTGCCCTTCACGAGCGTCTGGTGCCGGGCTTTGCCGTCGACACCCGCCTCGATGGGGACGACCGCATCGTCACCTTCTTCAATGGCGCCAGCGTCCGCGAGCGGCTGGTGACCATGGACGACGAGGCGCGCCGGCTGGTCTGGTCGATCGTCGACGGCCCCTACACGCACCACAATGGCGCCGCTCAGGTGATCGACGAGGGTGACGGCGGCTCGCGCTTCGTATGGACCGCCGACCTGCTGCCGGACGATCTCGCGAACCCCACCGCAGAGATGATGGGGCAGGGGACGAGCACCATCCGCGAGACGCTCGAGGGGCGGGTGGACCCGCCAGACTGAGCGACCCGGCGACCGCCCCGGCTTACTGCACCGCTTCGATCGCCCGCTCGATCTGAGCGAGGGTAGGGCCGTCCTGCAGGGCCCTGGTGCCATTCGGGCCGGTGACGATGGCGGCCTGGCGGACGCGGATGCCGAGGTCCGACCCCAGCTCTTCGTAGCCCTCGAGGCGCTTGGTGATCGCTCCGTCGGCCCCTTCGCCGGCCTCCCTGGTCGCCTGCCATTCCTGCGGTTCGATATCGGCGATGCCGCCGGCGATCGTGGCCAGGTACTCGTCGTCGATCCCAAAGCGCTCGGCTTCGTCCTGGTTGCGGAAGAAGAGATAGGTGTACTGCCAGCCGTAGCCCTGCTCGGCCGCCGCCTCGGCGCCGTAGAAGCCGAACTCCTGTGGATTCTGAGCGACCGAGTAGTGGCGGTAGAGCAGCTTCACGTCGCCGGCGCGCGCGTAGTTTTCGGCAAGCGTGGGAATCGTGCCGAGAAAGTCCTCACGGCAATCGGCGCACTGGAGGTCGTTGAAGATCTGGATCGTCACCGGCGCGTTGGAGGAGCCGAGCCGATCGCCCGCCTGCGGCATGCCGGCGAAGATCCGCTGGGCGTCGCCGATGCCGTCCAGCCGGATCGTCGCCGGACCAGCCTTCTGGGTCGAGATGGCGACGATCGCGTAGCCGAGCCCCAGCAGGGCAACGGCGAAGATCGCGATCACCCGCAGCCGTCCCCGGCGCGGGATCGCCTTGACGGCAAGCTCGGACACTTGCCCCATTATCCCGATAAGGCTCGCCCAGAAGCCGCAAGGTGCGGGTCCCCGCGATTGACATGTCCGCCTTTCGGGGTAAAAATCTCCCTACCCACTTTCAACTACCTGGGAGGTCTCCATGGCCAATCACCTGACGCCCGCAGAGCTTGCCGACGAGCTGCAGATGAAACGACAGGAGGTGATCGGCAAGTGCGTGGAGATGGGCGTCCCGATCTTCCATGGCCGCATCGACAAATCGCTGTTCCAGTCCTCGCTTCGGCAGGCCGGCGCCAGGCAGAGATCGCGAAGCGCCTCGGCAAGCTGACCTGAACTAGACTGCCCCGCGATGGGGCGGGGGACCAAGTCGAAGACTCTTGCTGACCTGCTGCCGCTCGCGGCGCAGGTGTACGGCGACGCGCCCGCAGTTCGCTACAAGGACGGCGGCGCCTGGGTAGATCGCAGCTTCACTGAGGTGCTGGAGATCGTCCGACCGCTGGCCCTGGGTCTGGTCGACCTCGGGGTCGAGAAGGGCGATCGCGTCTCGATCCTCGGCAACACCCGCCAGGAGTGGACCTACTTCGACTTCGCGGCGCTCTCGATCGGCGCGGTGGTCGTCCCGATCTACCAGACCAACTCGCCCGAGGAGTGCCGTTACGTCCTTGAGAACTCTGACGCCAAGGTCGTGGTCGTCGAGGACGACGAGCAGATCGAGAAGATCCGCGAGGTCCGCGACAAGCTGCCTGCCCTGGAGCAGGTGGTGCGAATGACCGGCTCGAGCGACGACGCGATCTCCTCCGAGGACCTCGCCGCCCGCGGCGCCAAGCTCGACGCCTCGACCTGGCAGCAGCGCTACGAAGCGGTCGGACCCGCCGACATCTGCACCTTCATCTACACCTCCGGGACGACCGGCCCGCCGAAGGGCTGCATCATCAGCCACGGCAACTACCGGGCGATGCTCGACATGGTCGCCGAGACCAGCGTCATCGAGAACGAGGACGTCACCTACCTCTACCTTCCCCTCGCCCACTCCTTCGCGCTGCTGATCCAGCTCGGCAGCTTCGACCTCGGCGCCACGATTGCCTACTGGGAGCGGGATCCGTTGAAGATCCTTCCCAACCTGGGCGAGTTGAAACCCACCTACTTCCCCTCGGTGCCCCGCATCTTCGAGAAGATCTACACCGCCGCCAACAGCGGCATCGAAAAAGAGGGTGGCCTCAAAAAGATCGTCTTCGACTGGGCGATCAAGACCGGCAAGAAGATGCGTGCGGTCGAACGCAGCGGCCGCAAGCCCGGCTTCCTGCTGAGCCGTCAGTACGCCTTCGCCGACAAGAAGGTGCTGTCGAAAATCCGCGCCCTGTTCGGCGGCAACCTGCGCCTCGCCGTCTCCGGCGCGGCCCCGATCAACCCGGAGATCCTCAGCTTCTTCGACGCCGGCGGCGTCCTCGTGCTCGAGGGCTGGGGGATGACCGAGACCTCGACCGCGGCGACGATCTCCTCCCCCGACGACTTCAAGGTCGGCACGATCGGCAAACCGTTCCCCGACTGCGAGATCAGGATCGCCGACGACGGCGAGATCCTCGTCAAGGGGCCCAACGTCTTCCAGGGCTACCACAAGAACGAAGAGGCGACGAAGGAGACGATCGTCGACGGCTGGCTCCACACCGGCGACATCGGCGAGATCGACTCCGAGGGCTTCATCAAGATCACCGGCCGCAAAAAGGACATCATCATCACCGCCGGGGGCAAGAACATCACCCCGGCCAACCTCGAGGCCGAAATCAAGCAGCACCCGCTCGTCTCCCAGTGCGTCGTCGTCGGCGACCGCCGTCCCTACCTGGTGGCGCTGGTCACCCTCGACCCCGAAGAAGCGGCCGCCTACGCGAAAGAGCATGACCTCCAGGAGACCCCCGAGCAGCTCGCCGCCAACGCCGACGTCCACGCCTCGATCATGGCCCACGTCGACGAGATCAACAAGAACTTCGCCCGGGTCGAGCAGGTCAAGAAGATCTCGATCCTCCCCCACGACCTCTCACAGGAGAGCGGCGAGCTGACGCCGACCCTGAAGGTCAAGCGGGCGGTCGTCGCCTCAAAGCATGAGGCTGCGATCGAGAAGTTGTACGCCGCCTAGCCAGACGCAGCGGTTAGGGAGGGAGCGTGGTCGAGCTCCCTCAGCACAACAGCAGGGACCAGCCGTCAACAGCAAGCTTGATGAAGCCTGGTGAGTTGCTCGAAGCTTCCGACCTGAAGCTGTTCAGCTTGTGGGCTGCCCGAGGCGGTTGCGGAAGGGCGCCGACCCCCTCCCCGTGAATGTCGCGAAGCGGCGATATGCAATCTGTCTATTGCGCGGCGTCAGCCGCGCTCCAACATCCGGAGCCCCCGCAGGGGGCGAACGCAATTCACGGGGAGGGGGTCGGCGCCCTTCCCACGACCACCTCGGACTAAGACGCCTCGCCGGTTTGGCGCAGCAGAACCGAGGTCGTCTGCCCCAGCACCCGCCGCCAGGCGGAGGCCTGCTCAGGCTCTTCCTCGGCGGCACGCTCGACGACGCGGCGGACGCGGCTGGGGGAGATTTCGAGGCCGTGGCGCTGGGCGAGCTCGTTGAAGCGGTCGTAGTCTTCGGCCAGGGTGGCGGTTACCGATTCGAAGCCGTGGCGGGCGATCTTGAGACGCCGCGAGTAATCCATGATTGGCGTGCCGAACATCAGCTCGTCGGTGGGCTCGGGCTCGATCAGGACGATGTCGACGCCCGGGTACTTCTCCTGCCACTGCTCGACCGCCTGGTGCAGCCGCTGATGAGCGATCAGGCGGAAGGTCTGGTTGGCGATCGCCGGCAGGCCCATGTCGGAGACCCGCCGCACACGGTTTCCGGAGACGGTCGGGATCGTCTTTTCGAAGTCGTTGACGTAAGGCACCAGCGGGTTGACGACGACGATGAATTTGGAGCCCTTATCGACCGCGATGTCGACGTTGGTGGTGGAGCGGATTCCTCCATCCACCATCTGGCGGCCCTTCAGCTCGACCGGCTTGTAGACGATCGGCAGCGCCGTCGAGCACTGGACCGCCTTGGAGATCGGCACGTCGGACCAGCTGTCTTCGCCGAAGACGATCCGCTCGCAGGTGTCGAGATCGGTCGCGGTCAGGTACAGCTCACGCTCCAGCAGGCGGAAGTCGTTGACTTTGCCGTCATCGGCGAGAACCCCGGCGACGTAGTCGTCGATGCCGCTGTTCGAATAGAGGCCGGTCGGCAGCGCCTCCGCGAGCCCAACCCCGATATCCATCGCCGAGAGCTCTCCGAGCCGGGCCAGAGAACGCAGCAACTCGACCGTGCGCAGCGGTAGCGCCAGCGCTTTCTGGACGAAACCGAGGTAGTTCGGCCTCAGCACATTGCCGAGATCGAGATCTTCCATCTCAGAGGGCTCGCGCGAGTTGATCACCTGCATCATCTCGTCGGGAGTGACGCCGTTGGCGAGCATCGAGGCGACAAAGGAGCCGGCACTGGTGCCGACGTAGACATCGAAGTTGTTGACGGTGCTGTTGACCGCGAGCAGGTCGAGGGCGCGCAGGGCGCCGATCTCGTAGACACCACCGGTGAAGCCGCCACCCCCCAGCACCAAGGCGGTCTTCGATGGCCGTTTCCTGCCTCGTTTTTTACGACGCGGCTTAGAGTCGATATCGACGACCTTGCCCATAGACAGGGAAGTATCCCACCGCGGGCGGCCGACCCGCCCGCTACCTTGCGCCGCTGAAGTGTTGGAACTTGGGATGAGACGCACGTTTGCCCTGCTCGCCGCCGCTTTCGCGATTGCTCTGATCGCCGCGATCTCGGCTGCCTCGGCGGCGGCCGGAACCTGCCAGACGATGAGAGAACGCCTGCTTCGCGGCGGCGGTCCGGTCAGCGGCCTGCTCGTGGTCGACGCCGAAAACGGCCAGGTCCTCTGCAGCCGCGCCCCCGGCCGAGCCCGGCCACTTGCTTCCAACATGAAGCTGTTCACGACCGCGACGGCGCTGTCGCTGCTCGGGCCCGACTACCGGATCCCCACCAAGGTCTTCGCGGCCGGGCCGATCGATGCCTCCGGCACCCTGCACGGCGACCTCTATCTGCAGGGCGGCGGTGACCCCGTCCTCGGCACCCCCTCCTTCTACGACAGCTACTTCGGCGGCCTCGGCACCAACCTCCTCTCGCTCAAGCCCCAGATCGCTCGCGCCGGGATCGATGCCGTAACCGGGCGGCTCTACGCTGACGACACGGTCTTCGACCGCCTGCGCGGCGTCGCCGACTCCGGCTACGCCACCAGCTCGGAAATCGGCCCGCTCTCGGGGCTCGCCTTCGACGCCGGCTTCACCGGGCCGAGCCTGATCAGCTTCTCCTCAGACCCGGCCAAGCTGGCAGCAACCAAGCTGGCCCGCTCCCTGCGCAACGCGGGCGTCGCCGTCCCGGCCCAGGTAGCAATCGGCGCGACCCCGCCCTACGCGAAGCGGGTCGCGATCGTGCACTCCCCGTCCCTCGACCTGATCGCCAACACCACCAACGTCTACTCGGTGAATTTCCTCGCCGAGATGCTGATCAAGCTGCTGGGCGCCCGTCTGGGCGGCGCCGGCACCACCGCGGCCGGTGCCGCGGCGATCGAGAGCTTCGCCCATCAGCGCGGCTCCGGCCTGCATGCCATCGACGGCTCCGGGCTGACCCGCTCCAATCGCGCCTCCCCCCGGCAGGTGATCGA
The DNA here is from genome assembly GCA_036009365.1 of Solirubrobacterales bacterium. GTDB lineage: Bacteria > Actinomycetota > Thermoleophilia > Solirubrobacterales > 70-9 > VAYN01. Next base: position 2,574 of record DASYLY010000012.1, on the reverse strand, counting down.
CCTGCTGCTGGCGATGCGCGAGGAGGTGGTGGGCGACAGATTTATCCAAGATCTGGCCCTGACCGGGCACGAGGGCACCGTTTCCAGCCGCACCGAGGGCACGGCCGCCTACGGCCGCTGCCGAACCAAGACCGGCACCCTGACCGGCGTCAGCAACCTTTCCGGCTACTGCTTCAACCGCAGCGGCCGGATCATCGCCTTCTCGATCCTGATGGGCAGCGTCAGCAACATCTACCTGGCCCACGACGAACAGGACCGAATCGCAGCTGCGGTCGCGTCCTACTGACCTCGCTTGCGACGCCGTTTCGCCCGCTCGTCAAGGCCGTGCAGGACGGCAAAACCAGAAAAGAACCCGACCAGCGATACGGCCTGCAGAGCGCCCTCGCCCGCATCCTTGAAGAGGAACGCGCCCCCAAAGAGGATCACCGTGGCGACCAGGATGCCGACGTTGGCAAAGTGGAGGAGTTCTCTTCGTTCTTTCTTATTCGTATTCATCGACTCAGACAATTCGTTTCAGGAAAGATACCGCACCGCCATGTCGGTCAACACGATCTGTGTTGCGATGAATCCGCCGGCGTAGCCGTCGGTGAGAGCACGTGCCTCCAGGCCTTGGCGCGGCCAGCCCGCGAAAAACCCAAAGGCGCCCATCAGGAACGCACCGAGCAGACCCCCGGCTCCCACAGCGCTCGCCAGCGCCTCCATCGCGTCGGTCAAGGGTCCGATCTCCGCCAGGGACATGGCCGCACCCTGACGAACGAAGTACTACGCGTGGCGCGCAGAAAGCGCCAACACTGCATCCACTTCCCTACCGAAGGAGCGCCAGCAACCCAGCTTCATCCAGGACGTCGGTGCCGAGCGACTCGGCCTTGGCCAGCTTCGAGCCGGGGCTGTCGCCGGCGACCACGTAGTCGGTTTTCTTCGAGACCGAGTTGGTGACCTTGCCGCCGGCGGACTTGACGAGCGCCGCCGCCTCCTCGCGGGTCAGCTCGGGCAGGGTTCCGGTGAGGACGACGGTCTTGCCCTCCAGCGGGCCGCCGCTGGCGCGCCTTTCCGACTCGTCGGCCTCAAGCCGCAGGCCCTTCTCCTTCAACTTCTCGACCAGCGCCCAGGTCGGCTCGTCCGCGAGTGACTCGGCGATCTGGAAGGCCATGATCGGCCCCACTCCCTCGACCTCCTCGATCCGCTCGGGGTCGGCCTCGTGCAGGGCGTCTATCGAGCCGAAGTGGTCGGCCAGCGCCTCCGCGGTGACGTAGCCGACGCCGGGGAGGCCGAGCGCGTAGAGGACACGTTTGAAGGGGCGCTGCTTCGAGCCCTCGATCGCCGCCACCAGGTTGCGGGCGGAGATCTCGGCGAAGCGGTCCATCGCCACCAGCTGCTCCTCCGTGAGGTCGTAAATGTCGGCGACGTCGACGATCAGCCCTTCTTCGAGGAAGCGCATCGCCTGCTTCTCGCCGAAGCCGTCGATGTCCATCGCCCCCTTGCTGACAAAGTGCTTGACGTGCTGGAAGGACTGGCCGGGGCAGCCGGTGCGATTGGGGCAAATCGAGAAGACGGCGCCCTCCGGCTTGACCGTCTCGGTGCCGCATTTGGGGCATTTCTTCGGCGGCCGCGGCTTGCGAGCACTCTTGTTCCTGCGCGGCAATTTTGGCGAGACGACCTGGGGAATCACGTCCCCCGCCCGCATCACGACGACCTCGTCGCCGTTGCGGACGTCCTTGCGCGCCAGATCCTCCTCGTTGTGGAGGGTGGCGGTACTGACGGTGACGCCGCCGACATGGACCGGCTCCAGCATCGCGAAGGGGACGAGGTGGCCGGTGCGGCCGACGTTCCAGACGACCTCGCGCATGGTCGTCGTCGCCGTCGTCGGCGGGAACTTCCAGGCGATCGCCCAGCGCGGCTCGCGCCCGACCACGCCTAGCTCCCGCCACAATGCCCGCTCGTCAACCTTGACGACGACGCCGTCGATCTCGTAGTCGAGCTGCTCGCGCCGCTCCTCCCACCAGTGGCAGCGCTTGACAACGCCCTCGACGCCCTGGTGATGGTCGGTGTCGGGGTTGACCTTGAAGCCACGATCGCTCAGCCACTCGACCTCGTCCATGTGGGTGGCGAGGTCGAGGCCGCGCACGGCACCGATCCCGTAGACCCAGTTCGAGAGCGGCCGTTCCGCGGCCAGCGCCGGGTCGAGCTGGCGGATCGAGCCGGCGGCGGAGTTTCGCGGGTTGGCGAAGGTCGGTTCTTCGGCTTCGGCGCGGCGCTCGTTGAGGGCTTTGAAGGCGGCGATCGGCAGGTAGACCTCACCCCGCACTTCGATCAGATCCGGCGCGTCGGGTATTCGCAGCGGCACCGAGCCGATCGTGCGCAGGTTCTGGGTCACGTCCTCGCCGATCCGGCCGTCGCCCCGAGTGGCGCCGCGGACGAGGACCCCGTCCTCGTAGCTGAGCGAGATCGCCAGACCGTCGATCTTCGGCTCGGTCGTGTAGCTGAACTCCGAAGCGGTGATGTCGAGTCGCTTCAGGTAGTTGGCCAGCCGGCTCTCCCAGGCCCGCAGCTCCTCCTCGTTGCGGGCGTTGCCGA
>DASYLY010000011.1:0-27094 GCA_036009365.1 Solirubrobacterales bacterium | reverse complement strand
CGGGCATTGCCCGGCTTCTCAGGCAGGAGATCGTCCGCCGTGCAATAAACGACGGTGCAGAGAGTGTCGAGGTCGGCGTGCATCGTGGCCTTTCGGTCGACGGTTGCTTCAGCACCGCCGACTTCGGCCTCTCTGCTTAATACCCCTTGCTGAGAGGGTTTGCCGTGGTATCAGTCATCTAGGCCTGGTTGGTATTAGCGGAGACATCCTGGCTACGCGCCCTCTTGGCATTGTCGACAGTGGCTGCGACTTCACGACCTTCCCGATTGAATGGGCGGAACGGCTCGGGATCGATACGGATAACGATTGCCTCCAGCAGGAGGGCTCGACCGCAGGTGGCGCTACGACCCAGCATCTATATGTGCCGGGCGTTCATGTGCTTTTTCTCGGGAAGAAATTGCTTCTGAGTGCCACGTTCGCCCCTCTTTGTCCGCACGTTCTGCTGGGCAGAGAGGACTTCTTCCGTTACTTCAAGTCGATCAGCTTTGACCAAGCAAAGGAAAAGTTGCATTTGGAGGGCGCTCTGGAGTGGGCCACTGCTGCAAAGGCGGCGGAGGAAAATGTGAAGCGCATGGGGATCCATGCTGAAGCGCATGCAAAAGCTCTAGAGGAAGCCGCCGTAGCGGCTCAGTCCTAAGTGACCAAGGCACCTGCGTAGCGCTTCTTGGACATAGTCGAGATCCTCTTCGAGGACGTTGACGCGCTTGGCCAGCTGCGGAACCGCTTGCTGATGATCTCGACGATCCGGAGCCTGCCGCAGGCAGGCGAACGAAATTCACAGGGAGGGGGTCGCCATCCCTCTCCCCAACCAAACCGTGCACCTCAAAACTGGGGTCAAGCCCCTCCCCAATTTGTCGATACTCAGGCGACGATGCGCGGCGCAGGGGAAAGGAACTGGCAGGACGAGGAGGTCAGCGAGTTCATCTCGCAGATCTCCTCCGGCGGCGAGGACTATCGCCGCATGGTCGAGCGGCTGCCGGTGATCGTCTACACCTCGGAGTTGGGCGAGCGCGGGCGTTGGCGCTACGTCAGCCCGCAGATCGAGGAGATCCTCGGCTACAGCCCCGAGGAATGGAAGCAGGACCCCGGCCTCTGGGCGCGACTGTTGCATCCCGATGATCGTGAGCGGGCGCTCTCGCAGGAGAGCTCAAAGCAGCTCGGCGACCGCGATCCACCGCCGATCGACTACCGGATGGTCACCCGCGACGGCAAGGTGGTCTGGATCCTCGACGAGGCGGTGCTGGAACCCGACAACGGCGGGGTCCCGGTCTGGCACGGCGTCCTCTACGACATCACCGAGCGCAAGACCGCGGAGCAGGAGCTGCAGCGAGCACTTGCCCAGCAGGCGGTCGTCGCCCGGTTGGGAGAGCGGGCACTGCAGAACAGCGATCCGGAGTCGCTGATGCGGGCCGCGGTGGCGCTGCTCGGCGAGGTCGACGGCATCTACAGCGCCTGTATCTGGGAGGTCGGCCGCGACGGCCGCCGTCTCAACCTGCGAGCAGGCCTCGAGGGCCACGTCTTCGGGGCGGGGCGGCGGGTCTCCGCGGCGCGCGACTCCCACGCCGGGGTCGCCCTGGATTCGGGCGGCCACACGATCGTCACCGACTGGTCGACTGAGACCGGCTTCACGATGCCGCCGGTGTTGCGCGCCTTCGGCGCCACCAGCAGTCTGGCCGTCACGATCGACGGCAAGGACCATCCCTTCGGAGTGCTCGACGTGCACGCGGTCGAGCCCGATCGTCTCGTCCTCCAGGATCTTCCCTTCGTACAGGCGGCGGCAAACGTCCTCGCCGATGCGATCGAGCGCCACGGCACCGACCAGGCGCTGCGCCACCGGGTCCTCCACGATGCCCTCACCGGCTTGCCGAACCGGCTCAGTTTCGTCGACGCGCTCGGCGACGCGCTGAAGCGGGCGACGGTTTCCGGCTCCCCGATCGGGATCCTCTTCCTCGACCTCGACCACTTCAAGCTGATCAACGACAGCCTCGGCCACCATGCCGGCGACGCCTTGCTGCGGGTGGTGGCACCACGGCTGCGCGCCCAACTGCGCCCGGGCGATGTCGTCGCCCGGTTCGGCGGTGACGAGTTCGGGATCCTGATCGACCGGCTCGCGGACGAAGGGGAGGCGATCGCGATCGCCGATCGCATCTCCGCCGCCTTCGCCCAGCCCTTCTCGATGGACGGGGCCGAACACTTCGTCAGCGCCAGCATCGGGATCGCCATCGCCAGCCCCGCCGAGGAGGGCGCGACCAACGCCGAGCTGTTGATCCGCGACGCCGATGCGGCGATGTACCGGGCGAAGGAACGCGGCCGCTCGCGCTGCGTCCTGTTCGACGCCGAGATGCGGGCCGGGGCGCTGCGGCGGATCGAGACCGAACGCGAGCTGCGCCACGCGGTCGAGCGCGACGAGTTGCTGCTCCACTACCAGCCGGTTCTCTCGCTGCGCAGCGGTGAGATCACCGGCCTCGAGTCGCTGGTCCGCTGGCAGCATCCCCAGCGCGGCCTGCTCGACCCCGGTGAGTTCGTCTCGATCGCCGAGGACAGCGGTTTGATCGAGCCGATCGGCCGCTGGGTGCAGGAGCGCGCCTGCCGCCAGATCCTCGAGTGGCACGAGAGCCGCCCCGACGACCGTCCGCTCGACGTCGCCGTCAACCTCTCCGCCCGTCAGGTCGCCCACCGCGACCTGCCGGCGGTCGTCGCCGACGTCCTTGCCCGCACCGGCCTCGACCCGACGTTGCTGCGGCTGGAGATCACCGAGAGCGTCCTGGTCGAGGAGTCGGCGACCGCGACCGCGACCCTGGAGCGGCTGAGCGAGCTCGGGGTCCGCCTCGTCCTCGACGACTTCGGCACCGGCTATTCGTCGCTCGCGTACTTGAATCGCTTCCCCTTCGACGCGCTGAAGATCGATCGCTCCTTCATCGACGGGCTCGGGATCGAGCAGGAGCGGACGGCGATCGTCGAGGCGATCATCGGCATGGCGCGGGCGCTGTCGCTGGACGTGATCGCCGAGGGGGTCGAGAACGAGGTGCAGCTGGCCGAGTTGAAGCGCCTCGGCTGCGACTACGCCCAGGGGCACCTCTTCCACATGGCGATGCCGGTCGCCGACGTCACTCGCCTGCTCGGCGAGGGATCGCTGCGCTACTCGGGTATTTCGCCGGGTAGGTAGGCGTTGCTGAGCAGTTGCTCCGGGGTGGGCAGCGAGGCGATCAGGCCGTTGTCGCGCATCCAGCCGGCGAACTCGGTCCACTGGGCCGGGTCCATGTAGCCGTAGGGCTTGCCCTCGACCCTGGCGCCGAGCAGCGGCAGCGTCGCCTCCACCTCGGCGCCGGTCAGTTTCGCGTCGAGGTCGTGGTTTGCCTCCATCACCGCTTTGGTGGCGGCGCCAGGCTGGGCGACGGCGGCGTCGGTGCCGCGCTCGAGGGCGGCGAGGAAGAGCCGGATCGCCTCCGGGTCCTCCTCGACGGTTGAGCGGCGGGCGACCAGGACCAGCTCGTTGTAGATGGGGACGCCGAGCTGGTCGACCGGGGTGACGACGGGGTCTTTGCCACGCAGCTGCAGGTCGACGCCCTCGACGTTCCTGAAGCCGCCGAGCATTGCCTCGGCGCTGCCGCCGAGCAGTGCCGGCAGCAGGCCGAAGCCGACGTTGACCGTCTTGACGTCGGTGGGGGAGAGCTGGACCCGGCCGAGGATCGTCTTCAGAAAGGCGTCCTGGTAGGGGATGCCGGCGGTGGCGATCGTCTTGCCTCGCAGGCCGCCGACGCCCTTGATGCCGGATTTCTTCAGCCAGATCATCGAGGTAAGCGGCTGGTTGACCAGAGCCGCGACCGCGACCACGTCGAGGCCCTGCTCCTGCGCCAGCATCACCTCGGGCTCGTAGGAGATCGCCAGGTCGCTGCGGCCGGCGGCGACCTGCTTGATTGGCATCGAGGGATCCGCGGGGGTGCTGATGCCGACGCCGAGACCGGCTTCGCCGAAGTAGCCGAGCTTCTCCGCCATGTAGATCCCGGCGTGGTCGGCGTTGGGATAGAAGTCGAGGGTGAGGGCGAACGGCTGCGATTCGCCCGCCGTGTCCTCCGACTTCTCGCCGCAGGCGGCGAGGCTGAGGGCGACGGCCAGCAGGGCGGCGGCGAGGGCTAGCGCCCTGGTGCGGGGTGGCTTCATGTCCTGTGTTCTACCGCCAAGAGACGACGCGGCGCTGCGCGAGTGCCAGTAGGCCGAAGAGGGCCAGTGCGATCGCCGAGAGCACGGCGACCGCGGCGAACTGCCGCGCCGTCTCCAGCTGGGCGCCGTCCTGGAGGATCATGTGCCCGAGCCCGGAGCTGGAGCCGGCCCACTCGGCGAAGACGGCCCCGATCGGGGCGATCGCGATCGCGATCTTGGCGCCGCTGAAGGCAAAGGGCAGCGCCGCCGGGGCCTCGACCCGGCGCAAGGTCTGGGCACGGGAAGCGTCGAGGGTGCGCATCAGCTTGATCGCCTCGGGGTCGACCGAGCGCAGGCCGTCGAGCGTGTTGACGGCGATCGGGAAGAAGCAGACGAGGGCGACGATTGCCAGCTTCGGGACGATCCCGTAGCCGAACCAGACGACGAGGATCGGGGCGATGACGATGATCGGGACCGTCTGTGAGGCGATTAGGAGCGGGTAGGAAGCGCGGCGCAGCGTCTCTGAGAGATGGAGGAGAACGGCGAAGCCGAGCCCGGCGACGAGCGCGCAGCCGAAGCCGAAGAGGATCTCGCGCAGCGTCACCCAGGCGTTTTCGGCCAGCAGCGAGCGGTTCTGCCAAAGCGATTCGGCGATTTCCAGCGGTGAGGGGACGAGGAAGTCTTCGAGGTCGAGGGCGTCGGCGATGGCGCCGGTGCTGGTGGCGAGCTGCCAGGCGGCGATCAGGGCGGCGACCAACAGCAAGGGAAGGAGCCACGACTTCACCTGGCTACCTCACGAAGGGCGTGCATCGCCTGCTCCCGGATGGCGACGAAGGCCGGGTCGGTGACGGCGGCATCGCGGTCGGGGGCGCGCGGGTGGGGGGCGCTCAGCTCGGCGACGATGCGGGCTGGGCGGGGGGAGAGAACGGCAACCCGGTCGGAGAGGTAGAGCGCCTCCTCGACGTCGTGGCTGACGAGGACGACCGTGCGCGGGTCGGAGCCGAGCGCGGCGGCCAGCCACTCCTGCATCTCGGCGCGGGTGATCGCGTCGAGCGAGGCGAAGGGCTCGTCCAGAGCCAGCACCGGCTTGCCGGAGAGCAGCGTGCGCAGAAAGGCGACGCGCTGGCGCATCCCGCCCGAGAGCTGGTGCGGCCGGGCTCGCTCGAACCCTTCGAGGCCGAAGCGCCGGAACGGCTCCGCCGCCTGCGCTCGCGCCTCGGCACGGCCGGCGCCGCGATTGCGCAGAGCCAGCGCCGCGTTGTCGATTGCCGAGTACCAGGGCAAGAGGAGGTCGCGCTGGGGCATGAAGGCGCAGTGGCCGAGCCGCTCGGGAGCGGAGCGGGCGCCGCCGACCTCAATCGATCCGTCGCCTGGATCGAGCAGGCCGCAGATCAGCTCCAGCAGAGTCGACTTGCCGCAACCCGAGGGGCCGACCAGGCCGATCACGCCCTCGCTGGGTACCTCGAGGTCGATCCGGTCGATCGTCTGCAGCTCGCCGAAGGAGTGGGCGAGTTCACGGATCGAGATCGACTCGCCGGGCACCCCTGGTATCCTGCCGCACTCCGCGCTCCCGACCAAAGTGGTCGAGAAAGTCGATAAGCAACCACGCGGGAAAAGCAGATGGACCCGGCAATAGTCATCTTCGGCTTCGGCATCGGAGCAATGGTCGGCATGACCGGCATGGGTGGAGGCACCCTGATGACGCCCCTGCTCATCTTCTTCTTCGGGATCAAGCCGGTGACCGCGATCGGCACCGACATCTTCTACGCGGCGGTGACGAAGACCGTCGGCGGCTGGCGCCACCTGAAGATGGGCACGGTCAACATCGGCCTGGCGCTCTGGCTCGCCGCCGGCAGCGTGCCGGCCTCGGTGATCGGGGTTTGGGCGATCTCGGTCCTGCAGAGCAAGGTTGGCGAAGAGCAGCTCGACTCGATCGTCTATGCGCTGCTCGGCGGCACCCTGCTGATGGTCGGGATCATCACCCTGGCGCGGGCGCTGATCCTCAGCAAGCTGATCGAAGAGCGCGAGGACTTCGAGCTGAAGCGGCGCCACAAAGTCGCGGCGGTTGCGATCGGCGCCACGACTGGGTTCGTGATTGGGATCACCTCCGCTGGCTCGGGCACGGTGATCGCGATCCTGCTGATCGCCGTCTACCGGCTGGTGCCGCGCAAAGTCGTCGGCACCGACGTCTTCCACGCCGCGATCCTGCTCTGGGCGGCCGGCATCGCCCACTGGGTCGGCGGCAACGTCGATTTCGTCCTCGCCGGCAACATCCTGCTCGGCTCGATACCAGGAGTCGTGGTCGGCGCCCACTTCGCGGCGCGGGCGCCGGTCGGTTTCCTGCGCAGCGCCCTCGGGGTCGTCCTGATTGCCTCCGGGATCGTCACGGTGCAGAAGGGCGACCCGGTCGTCTGGCCGATCGCCGCCGCGGTGGCCGGCATCGGCCTCGGTCTGCTGATCTGGTTCCCGCGCTGGTGGAACCAGCGCCGGGTCGCTCGCGAAGCAGAGGAAGCGAAGCAAGGGATCGACCGCTCCGACGATCTGACCCCTGACGTGATCGGCTGATTGGTTTACTGGACGTATGCGCGTCTCAGCGAAGGCCGACTATGCGGTGCGAGCGGCGGCGGAGCTCGCCGCGGCCGGCGAGGGCCCCGTCAAGGGGGGAGTGCTTGCCGAGGCCCAGGACATCCCGCTGCAGTTCCTCGAGCACATCCTGCTCGAGCTGAAGCACAACGGCATCGTCCGCGCCCGCCGTGGTGCCAAGGGGGGGTACTGGCTCGCCAAGCCGGCAGACGAGGTGAGCGTCGCCGACATCGTCCGCGCCGTCGAGGGACCGATCGCCCACGTGCAGTCGACTCCGCCCGAGGACATCGAATACCGCGGCAACTCCGAGCCGCTGCAGAAGGTCTGGATCGCCGTCCGCGCCAACCTCCGCGCGGTTCTCGAGGAGGTCACCCTCGCCGACCTCGTCTCCGGTGACCTACCGACCTCGGTAGAGGCTCTGGCCGCCTCCCCCGACGCCTGGGCCCCCCGCAGCTAATCGGCGGCCGGGACGCCGCCGGCGACGATGTTGACGAAGTTCTCGAGGTGGCGGGTGGTCCAGCACTCGAAGACACCGTCGCAGTGGCGTTCGTAGGCGGCCATCACCGAGTCGCCGTAGTTCCAGTAGAGCTTCGGCTCCGGGTTGAGCCAGAAGAGGCGACCGGCGCGCTCGGCGACCTGGGCGAAGACCTCGGCGTGGGGCTCGCGGCCGTTGGTGCGGGCGTCGCCGAGCACGATCACGGTTGAGCGCGGGTCGAGGTCGTCGGAGATCTCAGTGATGAACTCGAGCCAGACTCGGCCGTAGTCGGTGTAGCCGGAGACGTCGGCGACGCCGCCCTCGCTGGAGATCCGCTGGGCGATCGTGGTGAAGTCGCGCTCGTGCTCGAAGACGTCGGTCACCTCGGAGATCCGCTCGATGAAGACGAAGCTGCGCAGCTTGCGGAACGAGTCATGAAGGGCGTGCAGGACTGAGAGGAAGAAGACGCTGGCCGAGGTGACCGAGGTGGAGACGTCGCAGAGGACGTAGATCTCGGGCCGGCGCGGGCGCTTCGGCCGGTAGCGCAGGTAGAGCGGCACGCCGCCGGTCTGCAGCGAGGCGCGCATCGTCCGCCGCACGTCGACCATCTGCGCCTGGCGGCGACCGCGCTGCTCGTGGCCGAGCGTCGCCAGCCGCCGCTTCATCTGCGAGACAGCGCGATGGACCGCGGCCAGGTCCTGGGTCGGGTTGGTCGGCAGCGTCCGGTCGAGCTCGGCCAGCGGCCGCGCGGGGGGGAGGGTCTCGGTGCGCTCGATCAGGTCGCGTTCAAGCTCGCGGCGCAGGTGGCGCTCGAAGCGGTTGAGCTGGTCGCGATCGATTGGCGGCGTCTCGGCGGCGTGGTCCTCGCCCTGCGTTTGCTGAGATCCGGCCGTGAGCCCGAGTGTTCGGCGGATCCGCTGCACGTCAACGCCGACCACGCCCGAGCCCTCGGCGCGGCGGCCGAAGGCGGCGATCGCCAGCCGCGCCAGGTCGCGCATCTGGCCGTCGTCGCCGGCCAGGATCGCCTCGCGGATCTGCTCGCGCAGCTCGTCGATGTCGAGCCGCTCGCCGCCCTCGTGGCGGCTGTCCTCCTCGGAGATCTCCCGGGAGATCGCCTCGGCCTCGGCGGCGCGGAAGAAGAAGCGCTCGAACAGCAGCTCGAAGACGCGCCGGTCCTCCTGTGACTTGGCAATCGTCGAGGCCAGCGCCTCACGGAAATCGTCCTGGGAGGTCCAGGGCACCTGCTCGAGCGCGGCGAAGGCGTCGAGGATCTCCGAGGTGCCGATCGCCACTCCCTCGCTGCGCAGTTCCTCGCAGAAGCCGAGCAGCTTCGCCGCCAGGCCCGGCGGCCCCGGGTCAGCTTTGGGGCCGTAGGGGGTCGGCAAGTTTCACCCCGACCCGCTCCGCCACCAGATCGATGTCGGTGCGGTGCTTGACGATGATCGACATCGACTGGTTGAAGGTCTCGCGGTCGATGTCCTCGGCTCCCATCAGCAGCAGCGTCCGCGCCCAGTCGATCGACTCGGCGATCGAGGGCGGCTTCTTGAGGTCGAGCGCGCGCACCATCCGGATCACCTCGACCAGCCGCCGCGCCAGCGTCTCCGGCAGCTCCGGCGTGTGCAGGCGGACGATTTCCAGCTCCCGCTCCAGATCCGGATAGTCGAGCCAGAGGTAGAGGCAGCGTCGCTTCAGCGCCTCGGTCAGCTCGCGCGAGTCGTTGGAGGTGAGGATGACGATCGGCATCGTCGTCGCCGAGACCTGGCCCAGCTCCGGGACCGTGATCTGGAAGTCGGAGAGCAGCTCCAGCAGCATCGCCTCGAACTCCTGGTCGGTCTTGTCGATCTCGTCGATCAGCAGGACCACCGGCTCGGGACTGGCGATCGCCTGCATCAGTGGCCGCGTCAGCAGGAACTCGTTGCTGAAGATGTCCTCCTGCACGTCATCCCAGCCAGCCTCGCCACCGGCCTGGATCCGCAGCAGCTGCTTGCGGTAGTTCCACTCGTACAGCGCCTTGGCCTCGTCGAGCCCCTCGTAGCACTGCAGGCGCACCAGCTCGCGACCGGTGGCGCGGGAGAGCGCCTTCGCCAGCTCGGTCTTGCCGACCCCGGCGGGGCCCTCGACCAGCACCGGCTTGCCGAGCCGCTGGGCGAGGAAGGAGACCAGCGCCGCTGGCTCGTCGGCCAGGTAGCCGACCTGCGCCAGAGCGTCCTTTACCTCGGTGACAGACCCGTCGGGCATCCGGCGATGATAATCCCGCACAGTGCCCGACCTCATCCTGCCTCTCGCCGACCTGCTGCCGCACAGCCCCGGCCCCTACATCGTGCTGATGTTGACGGGCTTCGTATTCGGCATCCTCGGCCACCTGTCCCGGGCCCGCTGGCTGGTCGCCGCCGGCATCCTCCTGATCTTCCTCGGCGCCTTCCTTTTCCCCCTGGCGGTCAACCTGACGACGCAGGACAAGCCGCCGCCGATCGAGGAATCGCGGGCGGGCGACAGCGGCTAGGCCGCCCTGTACCGCGGCTTTCGGCGCGAGCTTCTACGATCAGGGTTCGAACTTGTCTTTCCACCCCAGGAGGAGTACATCCCTTGAGCCGATTCCGCGCATTCCTACTGCTGGTCGCTTTTGCCGCGATGGCAACCGCGCTCACCGCTTGCGGTAGCAGCAGCAGCGACAAGAGCAGCGAAGACCCGCAGCAGGTCATCGACACCGCCACCCTGCAGGGGGTCGAAAGCGGCAGCTTCGACCTCGCCATCGGCATCACGGCCGAGGGCGAGGAAGGCGGAGACCTCGACGCCAGCGTCTCCGGTCAGTTCCAGAGCGAGGGCAAAGAGAAACTTCCGCAGCTCGATCTCAGCGTCGATGCGAACGGTGCCTTCGGCGACGAAAGCGTCGACTTCGCGGCCGGCCTGACCCTGCTCTCCGACAAGGCCTACGTCGAATACGACGGCACCGAGTACGAAGTTGACCCGACCACTTTCGGCTTCGTCAAATCGGCGATCGAAAAAGTTCAGGACCAGCAGGGTGCCGAAGGGGCAAGCGCCGACGTCACCGCCTGCCAGGAGGCCGCGACCAGCCTCAAGGTCGGAGACTTTGTCGACAACCTCGCCAATGACGGCAGTGCCGACGTTGACGGCACTTCGACCACCAAGATCAGCGGCGACCTCGATGTCTCCGGCGCGATCGACTCGATCGTCGAGCTGGCCGAAGACCCGGCCTGCAGTGCTCAGCTGGAAGCGGCCGGCCCGCTGCCGCTGGACGAACTCGAGAGCGCCAAGGGCGTGCTCGGCGAGGCCATCAAGAAAGCCCACGTCGACGTCTACGTAGGTGACGACGACATCATCCGCAAGATCGCCGCCGAGCTCTCGGTTGAACCGCCTGAAGAAGCCGGCGAAGAAGGTCCGAGCAAGGTCGACCTGAGTTTCGAGCTGACGCTGAGCAACGTCAACGAGGAGCAGACGATCTCGGCTCCGTCGGGCGCCAAGCCGCTCAACCAGCTATTCCAGAAGCTCGACGTCAACCCGATCGAACTGCTGGAACTCGGCTCCTCGGGCGGCCTCGAAGGCCTGCTGGAAGGTGCCACCGGAGGTTCCTCCTCGGGTGGTTCCTCGGCCACTCCCTCCCCGGAAAACGCCCAGGAGTACCTGGAATGCCTGAAGAACGTCGGCTCCGCCGCGGATCTTCAGAAGTGCGAAGCGCTGCGCTAGCGGCGAGTCGGCAGGAGATAGCAGCGAAGGGGCCGCAAAAGCGGCCCCTTCGCGTTGTGCATACGCTTCCCCGCTCGTGAACCAGGCCGGCAACCCCAACCGCCCGCGGCTCGATGCGCGTTTCCTCCTCACCCCGATCGGCTGGCCCTACCTGCTGACGCCGCTGATCCCGCTCGCGGTCGCGCTGGAGCTGATCGGCGCACCGGCGACGGTCATCTTCGCCGCCTCGGCGCTGGGGATCATCCCCACGGCGGCGCTGATGGGTCGCGCCACCGAGGAGCTCGCGGCCCGCTCGGGCCCCGGCATCGGTGGCTTGCTGAACGTCACCTTCGGCAATGCGCCGGAGCTGATCATCGCCCTCTTCGCGCTTGGTCAGGGCCTGCAGGAGGTGGTCAAGGCCTCGATCGTCGGCTCGATCATCGGCAACATCCTGCTCGTGCTTGGGGCGGCGATGCTGGCCGGCGGCATCGGCCGCGACAAACAGACCTTCAGCCGCACCGGCGCCAGCATCCAGACCTCGATGCTGATGCTGGCCGCGGCGGCCCTGCTGATGCCGGCGATCTTCGAGCTGGTCGAGGGCAAGGGGTTGCCGGATCCGGGCGCCGAGGCGATCCACTACGGCGGCACCGTCGAGCACCTCTCGCTGGCGGTGGCGATCGTCCTCATCGCCACCTACGTGATCGGGCTCTTCTTCTCGCTGAAGACCCACCGCGACATCTTCAACCCCGAGTACGAGGACGAGGACAGTTGGGGCTGGTCGACGAGGACCTCGGTGATTGCGTTGGCGATTGCCGGCGTCCTGGTCGGGCTGATGTCCGAGGTCCTGGTCGGCTCGATCACCGAGGCCTCGCACTCGATCGGCCTCTCCGAGTTCTTCATCGGCGTGATCGTGGTGGCGATCGTCGGCAACGCCGCCGAGCACTGGGTTGCCGTCCTGGTCGCGATGAAGAACAAGATGGACCTAGCGGTCAACATCGCGATCGGCTCCAGCGCCCAGGTCGCCCTTTTCGTCGCCCCGGTGCTGGTCCTCGCCTCCTTCTTCCTCGGCCCCTATCCGCTGGCCCTGGTCTTCAACGGCTTCGAGCTGGGGGCGATCCTGTTGGCGATCCTGATCGCCAACCAGGTGACTCAGGACGGTGAGTCGACCTGGTTCGAGGGCGTGCAACTGCTCGCCGTCTACTTCGTCTTTGGCCTCGCCTTCTACTTCGCCTGACCGGCCACTCGGCCGCTCGAAGTGACATAGCCTGCGCTGATGAGCGTCTTTCTTCTTCTGGTCAGCTTCGCGGTCGTCCTCGCCGGGGCGCTGCTGTTCACCAACGCCGTCGAGTGGATCGGGCACAGGTTGAACCTGGGGGAGGGTGCGGTCGGCAGCATCCTCGCCGCGGTCGGGACGGCGATGCCGGAGACGCTGATCGCGATCGTCGCCCTGCTTAGCGTCAACGAGGGCTCTGAAGACGTCGCTATCGGAGCGATCGTCGGCGCCCCCTTCCTGCTGGCGACGCTGGCGATGGGGCTGGTAGGTCTCTTCGCCTACCTCTACCGCGAGCGGCGCGAGCAGGGTCTGCGCCTTAAGGCCCACCGGCCGACGCTCGAGCGCGACCTGCTCTTCTTCCTCACCTTCTTCGCCGCGGCAGGGCTGCTCTCTTGGGGCCCCCCGGCGGCGGTCCGCATCTCGGTCGGCGTCGTCTTCCTGCTCGCCTACCTGGTCTACATCACCCGCACCCTGCGTGGTGGTGGCGAGGTCCAGGAGCAGGACACCCTCAACCCGCTGATCTTCGACCCCCGCTCGGAGCGCCGCTCGGACCCGGCCCTATCGCTGTGCGTGATCCAGCTCGTCGTTGGCCTCGCGGCGATGGTCGGCGGCGCCCACCTCTTCGTCGAGGAGCTGCTGCACATCGCCGAGAGCATCGGCGTCGAGGCGCTAGTTCTGGCACTGATCCTGGCACCGCTGGCGACCGAGTTGCCGGAGAAGGTCAACAGCTTCTTTTGGGTGCGCGAGGGCAAGGACGCCCTCGCCCTGGGCAACATCAGCGGTGCGATGGTCTTTCAGTCGACGATCCCGGTCGGGATCGGCCTGATCTTCACCGACTGGGCGCTGAGCGGCAACGCGGTGCTCTCGATCGTCCTCGGCGTCGCCGGCGGCCTGCTCGCCTACGTCAGCCTCCACCGCGCCGCCCGCTTCAAACTCCCCGCCGTAATCGGCTGGTTCGCGCTCTACTCAGCCTTCCTCATCGTGGTCGTGCTGAGCGCCTGAATCGAACTTCTTCAGCGCCGCCGGCTCGTCGGGGGAGACCCCGATCACGCGGGCGCCGGCATCGGCGTATTCGGCGCTGCGGTCGCGGATTCCGCAGGCCTGGGTCGTGCAGCCGGGGTGTCGGCGCGCGGGGCAAAGGACAGTACTTTGCTGCTGGCCTACGCGATGGAGGACAAGTCGCCGCAGATGCCCTCTCGACTACGCCTCCAGCCTTCGCGACATCGAGCTGATCCAGCCGCTGCCGGCCAGCGCGCCAGCGGGATCGAGCAACTAGGAGCGCGTCTGTTCGCGGGGTCCTGGGGTCAGGAGCAGGTTCAGGAGTTTGCCGCAGGGCGACGACTCGACTTGGGACATGATCGCGACAGCCCTTCGCGCTCAGCTGAAACCCTGAGGTCGGTGGGTGGTAGCTGTAGCCAATGGGGCGTGTCGATCTCAGCCGGCCACTGATCCTCGTGGTCTTGTGGATCGGCTTGATTTTGAAGAGGTGCTGCACTCATTGCGGCCTCCGTCGGGTTTGGTTGGTGGGTGCGTTCGGCACAACCTAGGTCATCTGGTCGCAGCCAGCACAGACAGAATTGATCGATCTAGCTAGGTGTAACTATCCAATCTGGATATAGGGTTTTACATCTCCATCTCTATGCAGATATCCACTCACCACATGACGGTCAAGTACCTGCGCGGCCTAATGACCAAGCGAAGCGAGCCACTGACTGTGGACCGCATCAGCGAAGCCGGTACCAACCCACCTCTTCCTCCGATCTTGGAGCACATTGCCCTCAACGACAGACCGGAGGCGATCGTCTTTCTCCTCGAAGAGGCCACCCTTGACGGGGCTCACCTCGGCAAATCCAACCAGATTCTCCTGAAGGGTTTTTTCTTCGGCGAGGGCCAGCAGGAGGTGCGATTCGCGAAGATCGTGGAGGAGCTTCGGAAGGCGGGTTTGAATGCGAACAAGACCACGCCGAAGAACCGGCTGGTGCCAGCGCTCGAAGCTTTCGCTCGATATTCGGGATCGCCACATGCCGCGGATTTGCTCGCCAGTCGCTTCGTGTCGGAGCAATCCGGTGTCGACTCCGACGAGGGGGCTGGCGCGGGGAAGCCTTCCCAGGGTTTCGTCAGGATCGCGGCTCTACCTCCGCAGGCTATGCACGGGCTGAGTGGGGTTGCTACGACCGCCAAGGCGAGTATCGATTTTTGCGGGATTACGGCAGGTGGTTCGGTGGGAACCGACTCTTTTCGCGATGCGCTACGAACGTCGGCTAGCGCCAACATTGCCTTTAGGTTCCTGCTCTTGCACCCAGCGTGTGACGCGTTCGAGCGAAGAGCCGAGGAAGAGGAAGAGCCCCCGGAGGCATGGCGGCTGACGCTTTTCGCAACCTTGCACCGGTTGAGTACCTATCGCCAGACCATCGACGCCGATGTATCCGTGCGGCTCATCTCGAGCGACCCCGTCTGGCGCTTGATGATCGTCGACCGCGAAACGGTGTATGTCAATTCCTATCTACCGAGGAAGAGGGGGACGGAATCCACTCAATATGTGATCCCGCCGGACCTTTCGGAGCTGACGAGTGGATTCTGCTCGTACTTCTCGACCCTCTGGGAGAACGGAGTCGCCGTGGGGCTCGATGGCGACGATGGGCCAGACGTGCCCGGCACGTAGTCGCGAGCTTAAGGAGCGGCAACCTCGGCCAACGCTTTCAGCACGATCGCGTCGTGTTTTTTCGGCTGGACCTTGGGGAGGACCTTGGCGATCTTTCCCCCTGAGTCGATGATGAAGGTCGAGCGCAGCATCCCCATGTACTTCTTGCCGTACATCGACTTCTCGCCCCAGGCGCCGTAGGCGTCGGCAACCGCGTGGTCTTTGTCGCCGAGCAGGGTGAAGCCGAGGTCGAATTTGTCGGCGAACTTCTTCAGCGCTGCCGGCTCGTCGGGCGAGACCCCGATCACCCGGACGCCGGCCTCGTCGTACTCGGCACTGCGATCCCTAATCCCGCAGGCCTGGGTCGTGCAGCCCGGGGTATCGGCGCGGGGGTAGAAGTAGAGGACGATCGTCTCGCCGCGCAGGTCGGAGAGCGTTAGCTCGTTGCCGTCCTGATCGGGCAGGGTGAAGTCCGGCGCCGCGTCACCCTCGGACAGCATCAGTCCTCGCGGCCTGGCTCCTGGCCGTCCTCGCCCTCGTCGAGCTCCTCGTCGCCCTGTTCGAGCGCGGTTTCGGAGACAGAGCCGCCGTTACCGGGATGGTAATGGGTCTGGAATGTCTCGAGGACGCGATCACGTCCGTCCTCGTCGATTGGCACCTCGTCGGAGATCCGCACCCAGTCGGCTCCCTCGTAGGCCTCCATGTTGAAGACCTCCTGGTCGATCGAGGCGGAGTCGTCGACGACGACCACGACCTCGGTCTGGGGGTTGAAGTAGGTGCCGGGCTGCACCAGCAGCTCCTCGACCTCGTAGAGGTTCTCTTTCGCGGCTCCCGCCATCAGCACGATCCTATGAGATCGGCCAGCTGCTTATCGGTCTCGGCCTCGACGTCGAGCGGGCGCTGACCGCGGCGCAGCCGCCGTTCGTTGCGGGCGACAACCAGCTGGCGGATCTCGTATCGCAGCGTCGCGTCGGGGGCGCGGGAGGAGTCCGGGGGCGGCTGCAGCAGTCGTGCGGTCTCGGCCTCGATATCGAGCGCCGCTTCGCCACGGCGCAGGCGCCGTGCCGACTTTGCCTCCAGCATCTGCCGGACCTCCGCCTCCTGGGCGACCGGGTCGAGCGCGGCCTCGGGCGCTGCCAGGTAGCGGGGAACGTGGGGGAGGTCCTCATCGATCGAGAGCGGTCCTTTGCCGATCGAGCGCCAGAGCGGCCCGGAGCGGGCGAAGACGGTAGCCGCGATCGGCAGCGTGATCACGGTGATCAGCATCAGCACGCCGCCTTTCTCCACCGTGCTCATCGCTAACGCCCAGTCCACGGGATCAAGGGTAGACCCCCCATGAGAACCGGGCTATCCGCTACCCTTCCCGTTGGTTGACTGACCAGTCAATCGGCGGAACGTTCGCCCGGGCGGCGGCGCTCCAGACAAGGCTTCAACTCACTTACGCACGGACAAAGGAGCACCGACCGGTGGTTGACTTCACCCTGACCGATGAACAGAAGGACCTGCGCGAGCTGGCGCACAGCTTCGCCGAGAAAGAGATGCGCCGCGTCGCTTGGGAGTACGACAAGGACGGCACTTGGCCGCAGGAGATCATCGACAAGGCCTGGGAGGTCGGGTTGATGAACACCCACATCCCCGAGGCCTACGGCGGTCCCGGCCTCGACTACCTCTCCGGTTGCCTGATCGAGGAGGAGCTGGGCTGGGGTTGCTCCGGCATCGGCACCTCGCTGGCGGCCAACGGCCTCGCCTCCGCCCCGGTCACGATCGGCGGCTCCGAGGAGACGAAGAAGAAGTACCTCGGGATGCTGACCGAAGACAAGAAGCTGGCTTCGTTCTGCCTGACCGAGCCGGACGCCGGCTCCGACGTCTCCGGGATGAAGACCCGCGCCATCAAGAAGGATGACAAGTACGTCATCAGCGGCTCCAAGTGCTTCATCACCAACGGCACCTACGCCGACTGGTTCACGGTCTTCGCAAAGACCGACCCAGAGGGCGGGCATCGCGGGATCAGCGCCTTCGTCGTCGACGCCAACCTCCCCGGAGTTAGCGTCGACAAGAAGGAGGACAAGATGGGCCAGCGGGCGTCAAACACCGCGACCATCTCCTTTGACGAAGTCGAGATCCCGGCCGAGAACCTGATCGGCGAGGAAAACAAGGGCTTCAAACTGGCGATGATGACCCTCGACCGGACCCGTCCCGGCGTCTCGGCGATGGCCGTCGGTATCGGCCGCGCGGCGCTCGAGTACGCGACCGAGTACTCGAAGGAAAGGGTCCAGTTCGGCGTCCCGATCGCGATGCACCAGGCGATCCAGTTCATGATCGCCGACATGGCGACCAAGGTCGAGGCCAGTCGCCTGCTGACCTGGAACTCCGCGGTCCTGCTCGACCAGGGCCAGCGCGCCAGCAAGGTCTCCTCGATGGCCAAGCGCTTCGCCGCCGACTCGGCGATGGAGGTCACCACCGACGCCGTGCAGGTCTATGGCGGCTACGGCTTCATCAAGGAGTACCCGGTCGAGAAACTGATGCGCGACGCGAAGATCATGCAGCTCTACGAGGGGACCAGCCAGATCCAGCGCCTCGTCATCGCCAAAGAAGTGCTGCTGCCGCGCAGCGTCGACACGGCGGCGCCGGAAGCCGCCGCCGTGGCCTCCGAGCAGAGCCAGTCGGAGCAGGCTGCCGCCGCCGTCTAAGGATTTAGGGCAGGGGCCCTAAAGCGAGCCGCCGGCCTTCGGGCCGGCGGCTCTTTTTTTTGGCAGGTACGTTGGGGGAGTGAATGCGTCGGAGAGTGCCGCGAGCGGGAAGGACGCGCGCTCGCGGGTTCCCCGTGCGGCCCACGGCGCCTGGGAGCCGGCGGCGGACCGACCCGACCCGGTCGAGATCCTCGAGCGGCAGGCGCGCTCGCGGGTACCGGAGCTGGTGCCGATTCGCTACGGGCGCATGTCGGCCTCGCCGTTCGCCTTCTTCCGCGGCGCCGCCGCGGTGATGGCGGCGGACCTCTCGCGCACCCCCGATTCAGGACTGCAGGTGCAGGCCTGCGGCGACGCTCATCTCTCCAATTTCGGTGCCTTCGCGGCGCCCGATCGCCGCCTCGTCTTCGACCTCAATGACTTCGACGAGTCGCTGCCGGGGCCGTGGGAGTGGGATGTGAAGCGGCTCGCCGCCAGCTTCGCGATCGCCGGCCGCGAAAACGGCTTCAAGCGCAAGGAGCGGCAGGCGGCGGTGCTGACCGCCGGCCGCAGCTATCGCGAGGCGATGCGCAGCTTTGCTTCCCAGCGAAACCTCGAGGTCTGGTACGCGCGGCTCGACGTCGAGTCGGTGCTGGGCGAGATCGATGCGGAATCAAAGCTCTCTCGTCAGGTCCGCAAGGGTGTCGCCAAGGCCCAGGCAAAGGACAGCCTGCGGGCGCTCGAGAGGCTCACCCACACGGTCGACGGCGAGCTGCGTATTCGCAGCGAACCGCCGCTGATAGTCCCGGCCGAGGAGCTGATGCCAGGGGGCGAGACCCGTGACCTCGAAGCGGTTCTGGTCGAGGTCCTCGATTCCTACCGATCGACCCTCCCTGGCGACCGCCAGCACCTGCTCGACGGCTACCGCTTCCGCCACATGGCCCGCAAGGTGGTCGGCGTCGGTAGCGTCGGCACCCGGGCCTGGGTGATCCTGATGACCGGCGCCGACGACGGCGACCCGCTCTTCCTGCAGGCAAAGGAGGCCGAGGCGTCGGTGCTGGAGCCGTATGCGGGTGCCAGTCGGTTTGAGAACCACGGGCAGCGGGTGGTCGAAGGACAGCGCCTGATGCAGACGGCCAGCGACATCTTCCTCGGCTGGTGCCCGGCGGTCGGATTCGACGGTCGCTCTCGCGACTTCTACGTGCGCCAGCTTTGGGACTGGAAGCGGTCGGTCGAGGTCGAGCGGCTGACTCCCCACGGGCTGGAGCTGTACGCGCGGATGTGCGGCTGGGTCCTTGCCCGCGCCCACGCCCGCTCCGGCGACCGGGTCGCGATCGCCGCCTACCTCGGCGGCGGCGACGCCTTCGAGCGGGCGATCACCGAGTTCTCCGAGCGCTACGCCGACCAGAGCGAGCGCGACCACGCCGCTCTGGTCGCCGCGATCGACGACGGGCGCGTCGAGACAGCGGAGGCCTGAGGGGGAGAGATCGGCGCTGGGGAGCTTAGGCCTAGCCCATGCTCGTCTTTCGGCAGCGCTTCAGCGAGGGGGCACTCCGATCCCTGTTCACGACCTTTGGATCGCCGCCACCGCCCTCAGTCACGGGATGGCGGTCGCGACTGCAAACGTACGTGACTTCGAACGCGTTCCCGGGCTCGAAGTCATCCCGGTCTGAGTCCAGCGCTCGGGCGCGAGCGGGGTTGAGATTAGCTGGCGACGCCGGCGCGGCTGCGCTGACGCGCCGCCTTCTGCCGGGCGTTTTTGTCCAGCACCAGCTTGCGCAGGCGGACCGAGTCCGGCGTCACTTCGACGCACTCGTCGTCGCGCAGGAACTCCAGCGAGTTCTCCAGCGAGAGCCGGGTTGCCGGGGTAAGGCGAACCAGCAGGTCGGCGCTGGCGGCGCGGACGTTGGTCTGGTGCTTTTCCTTGACCGCGTTGACGTCGAGGTCCTCGGAGCGGGCGTTCTCACCGACGATCATCCCCTCGTAGACCTCCTCGCCCGGGCCGATGAAGAGGGTGCCGCGGTCCTGCAGGCTGAACAGGGCGAAGCTGGCAGTGGAGCCCTGGCGGTCAGCGACGAGAGCGCCGGTCGGGCGGGTGCGCAGCTCGCCGGCCCAGGGCTCCCAGCGGTCGAAGACGTGGTGGAGGATGCCGGTGCCGCGGGTCTCGGTGAGGAACTCGGTACGGAAGCCGATCAGGCCGCGGGCCGGGACCAGGTACTCCATCCGCACCCAGCCGGTCGAGTGATTGACCATCTGCTCCATGCGCCCCTTGCGCCCGGCCAGCAGCTGGGTGACGGCGCCGACGTGTTCCTCGGGGACGTCGATCGCCAGGCGCTCGACCGGCTCGTGGACCTTGCCGTCGACTTCGCGGGTCAGCACCCGGGGCTGGCCGGCGGTCAGCTCGAAGCCTTCGCGGCGCATCAGCTCCAGCAGCACCACCAGCTGCAGCTCGCCGCGGCCCTGAACCTCCCAGGCATCCGGTCGCTCGGTGTCGAGGACGCGGATCGAGACGTTGCCGATCAGCTCGGCGTCGAGGCGGTCGCGAACCTGGCGCGCGGTCAGTTTGGTGCCCTCTTTGCCGGCCAGGGGAGAGGTGTTGATCCCGACCACGATCGAGAGCGAGGGCTCATCGACGGTGATCACCGGCAGCGGCTGCGGGTTCTCGGGGTCGGCCAGGGTCTCGCCGATCGTCACCTCTTCCATGCCGGCGACGGCGATCAATTCTCCTGGGCCGGCCTCCTCCGCCGGCACTCGCTCCAGCGCCTCGGTCACGAACAGCTCCGAGACGGTGGCGCGGGCGACGGTGCCGTCAGCCTTGCACCAGGCGATCTGCTGGCCGGAGCGGATCGTCCCGTTGTGGACGCGGCAGAGAGCCAGGCGACCGAGGTAGGGCGAGGAGTCGAGATTGGTGACGTGGGCCTGCAGCGGCTGATCGGGCTCGTAGGTGGGGGCGGGGATCCGCTCCAGCATCAGATCGAGCAGGGGGGAGAGGTCGGTTCCCTCGACCCCCTCCTCCATCGCCGCCCAGCCGGCCTTGGCGTTGGTGTAGACGATCGGGAAGTCGATCTGGTCGGAGTCGGCGTCGAGATCCATGAAGAGTTCGTAGACCTCGTCGACGACCTCGGCGATGCGGGCGTCGGGGCGATCGACCTTGTTGACGACGAGGATCACCGGCAGCTTCCCCTCCAGCGCCTTGCGCAGGACGAAGCGGGTCTGAGGCAGCGGCCCCTCGGAGGCGTCGACCAGGAGCAGCACTCCGTCGACCATCGTCAGCGCCCGCTCGACCTCGCCGCCGAAATCGGCGTGGCCGGGGGTGTCGACGATGTTGAGCTTGACCTCGCCGTGGTTGACCGCGGTGTTCTTGGCGAGGATCGTGATCCCCTTCTCCTTCTCGAGATCCATCGAGTCCATCACCCGCTCGGCGACGTCCTGGCCCTTGCGGAAGGTGCCGGTCTGCCACAGCATCGCGTCGACCAGGGTCGTCTTGCCGTGGTCGACGTGGGCGATGATCGCGATGTTCCTAAGTTTGTCTTGAGTGGCAGGCATCGGAGAGGGAGGAAGGGTAGGGGAAGTCGGGCCCTTACATGACGAGGCCCGCCAATTGGCGGGCCTCGTCGACAGCTAAGAGCGGTGCTCTACTACGAGGTCTGCTGGACGCTCGCGGCGGCCGGGCCCTTGGGGCCTTCTTCGGACTCGTAGCTCACTTTGGCACCCTCGGTCAGGGACTTGAAGCCCTCGCCGAGAATCGCGCTGTGATGGACGAAGACGTCCTTCGAGCCATCGTCGGGCGTGATGAACCCGTAGCCCTTGTCGTCGCTGAACCACTTAACAGTTCCAGTCGGCATGCATTGCCTCCACTTAGTGTGCTGCGAACGCGGAGGATGCGGTGAAGCAACGACGCGAGCGCTAGACACAAACTTTGCCGGTATTTATCCGGCCCATACGCTGGGGACCGTAGCAGGGTCGGGGGAGGCGGGCGCCGTAAACGACGAGCACAGGGGAGGAACAGAGATGAGCGGGTCGTTCTTCAGGCAGGTACTGGCACCGTTGGGGCTCTGCATCGCGGTCACGGCGGTGGCCTCGATCGCGATGGCCGGGGTGACGCTGGGGTCCGGGTCTTCATCGACCGACCCGACCATGCTGCCGATCGGCGACGGCAAGGTGACGACCGCCGGCGCCAAGCGCGGCTACGTCTACAGATGCGGCCTGGGGATGGCTCCTCCCGGCGGGGCCGGTGCCTTCGCGGAAGGCCCGTGGATTCGCGGCGACGGCACCTACGACCTGACCGCAAAGGCGACCGTCGACGGTGCCGTCAGCTGGCTACAGGCGACCTTCAAGGCGTCGAAGACCCGCTCACGGCGCCTGCTCCGGGGCAACGGCCTGCCGACCGGGCAGACGACTGGGGAATTCCCGGTCAAGTCCAGCGACGACGCCTACCAGTACGACCGCAACCCGAACTCGATCGCCGCCCAGAGCGATCGCTACTCGCTGCCGCTGCGCCCGCGGAAGGCGGCGAGCCCGCACTGCCTCGGTGCCGGCCCGATCGGCATCGCCCGCAATGGGGTGTCGATTTTCGACGGCCTCGATGCCGAAAGCCGTGATGCGGTCGCCCACGAGGTCCAGGACAGCTGCGGCGGGCATCCCCAGCAGCAGGGCATCTACCACTACCACTCGATCCCCGCCTGCCTGACCGAGGGCGAACCAACCAGGCGCGCCTCCGGTCTGGTCGGCTTCGCCCTCGACGGCTACCCGATCTACGGGCCGCGCGGCGCCGGCGGCCGGTTGCTGAGCAACGAAGACCTCGACGCCTGTCACGGGCAGACGAGCAAGGTCAAGTTCGAAGGCCGCTGGCAGCGGATCTACCACTACAACGCCACCCTCGAGTACCCCTACACGCTGGGCTGCTTCCACGGCACCCCGGTCAGCGGCGGCGGCTAGCATCCGGCCGAGCGCTCGGAATCTCGTCTAGGCGTGTTGCGAAGGTGACGGGATTTGCCGATGCCCAGCTCCAGATGATTCGCCGAAACACCTTCTTCAGCCACCGCCTTTCGTGCTGCACGATCGCCGCGCTGGCGTTGGGCTGCGCGATGGCGCCCGGCGCGGCCTTGGCTGGCGCCGGGGGTGCCGCCGAGAGCCTCTCGCCGCGGCTCGCCGAGCTGACGCAGCCACCGCTGCGCGCGGCCCCGCCCGAGCAACAGGCGGAAGCGCTCGGTCTTCCGGCCGCCGGCCCCGCCAGCCTGCTGCGGCGCGGGAGTCGCGTCCTCGCCGATGTCCGCTTCGCCGTCGGTGCCGCCGCGGCGACCGAAGAGCTGCGAGCCGCCGGGGCGCGGATCGTCCATGTCAGCGGTCGCTATCAGATGGTGACGGTGGCGGCAGAGCCCGCCGCGCTGAAGGCGATCGACGCGGTTCCCGGCGTCGAGGGGGTGACCGAGGTCCTGGCGCCGTTTGTCGCCGCTGTCGGCTGCACCGGCACCGTGGTTTCCGAGGGCGACACGCAGCTGAACGCGGCCGGCGCCCGTGCCGCCTTCGGCGTCGACGGCGGCGGCGTCACCGTCGGGATCCTCTCCGACTCCTTCGACCAGGACCCCGGTGCGGCAACCCACGCGGCGGGCGATGTCGCGACCGGCGACCTGCCCGGCCCCGGCAACCCGTGCGGCCACCCGAGCCCGGTCGGCGTGCTCGAGAGCTTCGTGCCCGAAGAACCGGGCGAAGCGCCGGGAGACGAGGGGCGGGCGATGGCGCAGATCGTCCACGACCTCGCGCCCGGCTCGCCGCTGGCCTTCGCCAGCGCCTTCAACGGGGAACTCGGTTTTGCGGCGAGCATCCGTCGGTTGGCGGCGCCACCGGCACTGGGCGGTGCTGGCGCGAAGGTGATCGTCGACGACGTCGGCTACTTCGCTGAGCCGTTCTTCCAGGACGGCCCGGTCGCGGTGGCCGCTGGTGAAGTGGCGGCAGCCGGCGCCTCCTACTTCTCTGCCGCCGGTAACGACAACCTGATCGACGCCGGTGGCAACGAGATCGCCTCCTGGGAGGCGCCGGCCTTCCGTGACTCCGGCGGCTGTCCGGTCGCCCTCGTTACCGCCGCCGCCCTGGTCGGGCCCCACTGCATGGACTTCAACCCCGGTGCGGGCAGCGACCAGGCCTTTGGCATCACCGTCTCCAAAGAAGCGACGCTGATCGTCGATCTGCAGTGGGCGGAACCGTGGAATGGCGTCGGCGCCGACCTCGACACCTACCTGCTCGACTCCAGTGGCGATCCACTGGAAGAAGAAGACAAAGACGGCAACAAATTCCTCGTCGGCGGCGGCAACGACAATGTCGGCAGCACCCAGCGGCCGGTCGAGGTTCTCGGTTGGGAAAACAACACCGGCGCAGCCGCCGAAGTCCGGCTCGTGATCAACCGCTGCGCGCTTGTCTGCAATCCGGCCGCGAGCTCGACGGCGACGCCGCGCCTGAAGCTGGCGCTGTTGCAGAACGGCAGCGGCGTGACCGCCACCGAGTACCCGAAATCAAGCGGCGGCGACGTCGTTGGGCCGACCGTGTTCGGGCACGCGGGTGCGGCCGGCGCGATAGCGGTCGGCGCCGTGCCCTTCAACAACAGCGCCAAAGCCGAGGCCTACTCCTCGCGGGGTCCCGTCACCCATTACTTCGGTCCTGTCCTCGGCAGCACGGCGGCGCCCGCGCTCGCTGCACCGGCGACGATCGCCAAGCCGGACCTGGCGGCGACCGACTGCGGCGTCACCACCTTCTTCTTCCGGCCCGAACCGACCTCGCCGCCGCCTTTCCGCTTCTGTGGCACCTCGGCCGCCGCTCCCCACGCCGCCGCGGTGGCGGCGCTGATGCGCCAGGCGAACCCGGGCGCGAGCGCCGCCCAGGTGCGCTCGGCGCTGGCCGCGACGGCGAGCCCGGTCGGTGCCTTCGGGCCCAACGTCGTCGGGGCCGGGCTGGTGAGCGCCTATCCCGCGGTCGACTCGCTGGCGTTGCCGCCGAAGGTGACGATCACCCAGGGGCCGGCGCCGCTAAGCGCCAACCGCCGGCCGACGATCCAGTTCAGCGCCAACCGTCCGGCTGCCTTCACCTGTGAAGTCGACGGCTCCGCACAGCCCTGCGCCTCGCCATTCACGGTGCCGGTGGCACTGGCCGACGGCAGTCACGGCCTGGTCGTCCGGGCAACTGACGTCTCGGGGCGGGTCGGCGATACCGGCGTCATCTCCTTCAAAATCGACACCCGGCCGCCACGGACCTTCTTCACCAAGCACCCGCCGAAGCGGATCCGCACGAAGCGGGAGCGAGCCAGGGCGACCTTCCGCTTCGGCTCCAACGAGGCTGGTGTTGTCTTCATCTGCAAGGTCGACCGCGACCTCCTGCGCTTCTGCCCCACCAGGGTGTCACGGCGGTTCGACGAGGGCCGCCACGTGGTCGTCGTCAAGGCCCGCGACGCCGTCGGCAACGTCGACGCGACGCCGGCGGTGTTCAAGTTCCAGGTGAAGCGGGTGGGCTGACCCGGCGATACTGCGGGGGTGGAGGAACACTCGCTGCGGGTGCCATGGGTCGAGATCGGGGTGACGCTCGCCGGGGTTGCGCTGCTTGCCGGCTTGATGCTCGCGATCGAGCCGCTGCGCGAGGGGGTGTCGGCGGCGGTACAGGGAGATACGGCGGAGGTACGCAGGCAGGCCGATGAGCTGGGAGTAGCGGGGCCGCTATTGATCATCGGTCTGACGCTGATCCATGCGGTGGTCTTCTACCCGGCGGAGATCGTCAACGCGGCCGCGGGGTTTCTCTATGGCTTCCTCCCGGCGTTGGCGCTGGTGATGGTGGGTTGGTTGCTCTCGGGACTGGCCTGTTACGCGATTGGCGGCTCGGTGGCGCGGCCGCTGCTCGACCGCTGGCTCGGTGCCGACCGCTTCGAGCGGATCGAGGCGGCGATCGAGCGGGGAGGGGCGACCCTGCTGATCTCCCTACGCCTGATTCCGATCATTCCCTTCAGCCTCGCCTGCTACGCCGCCGGCGCCGCCCACGTCCCCCTCTGGCGCTTCATCTGGACGACGTTCGTCGGCTACCTCCCGATCACCGCCCTGGCCGTGTACTTCGGAACCCGGCTCGAGGGCCTCTCGATTACCGACCCGCTGGTTCTCGGCAGCGCTGTGGCGCTACTCGTCCTGCTGCTCGTCGGTCACGGCGTGGCGAGGAAGAGGGGTGGGCGAGAGTGAAGCGTCTTCACCCCGCAGCCTCTCGGCCAGCCCCGAGTGCCGACCGCCACTGTCGTCGCGCCGCACCCCCATCTCCAGCGCCGCCCGCTCGCCGATCACGACGCAGGCCTGGCGGGCGCGGGTGACCGCGGTGTAGATCAGCGGCCGGGTCAGCATCCGGGCATGGGAGCGGTGGCAGATCGCCACCACGACCGGGACCTCACAGCCCTGCGCCTTGTGGACCGAGATCGCGTAGGCGAGCCGCAGATCGCCGCTGTTGTCGTAGGGGATGGTGAGGCTGCCGCCTTCGTCGAGGTCGACCAGGATCTCTTCCTTCTCCGGGTCGTCGGCGACGAGGAAGACGATCGAGCCGTTCATCAGTTCGAGGTCGTGGGCGTTGCGGGTCTGGATCAGGCGGTCGCCGATCCGAAACCGCTCCTCCAGCGCCGGCTCGCCGTCCGGGTTCAGCTCCCGCTGCAGCCGCTCGTTGAGGGCGTCGATCCCGGTCGCCCCCCGGTACATCGGCGCCAGCACCTGCACCTCGCGAATCGGGTCGACGCCGTAGCGGCTCGGCGCTCGCTCGGCGACCACTTCGACCGCAGTGTCGCGCGCCCGCTCCGGGTTGGGCCGGTCGATCAGGAAGAAGTCGTGCCGCTGGCCCTCGCCGGGCTCCAGGTGCGGCAGTCGGCCGCGGTTGATCTCGTGGGCGGCGGTGGTGATCATCGACTCGGCCGCCTGGCGGAAGATCTGGGTCAGCCGCACCGTCGGTGCCGTCCCGGATTCGATCAGGTCGGCGAAGGGCTTGCCGGCGCCGATCGGCGGCAGCTGATCGGCGTCGCCGACGAAGACGACGTGGGTCGCCTCGGCGATTGCCCCGAGCAGCACCTCCATCGTCCGCAGGTTCAGCATCGAGGACTCGTCGACGACCACCAGATCCGCGGGCAGCGGGTGCCCCGGCTTGAAGGTCGGCTCCTTGCCGGGTGCCCACTCGAGCAGCCGGTGGATCGTCTGCGCCTCGTGCCCGGTCGCCTGCGCCAGCCGCCGCGCCGCCCGCCGGCTCGAGGAGGCCACCGGCGGCCACGAGGCGCAGACGATCCACCGCATGCTCGAGTGGATGCCCGGCCGCGAGCCGGCCTACCGCCCCGGCCATCCGCTGCCGGCAGGCCTGGTGATCGTCGACGAGTCCTCGATGCTGAACCTGCGGCTGATCGAGGTGCTGCTCGGCGGGCTCGCCGAGTCGACCCATGTCGTCTTCGTCGGCGACGCCGACCAGCTGCCGCCGATCGGCGCCGGCAAGCCCTTTGCCGACCTGATCGCCTCCGACGTCACCCCCGTCGTCCGCCTCACCCAGATCTTCCGCCAGGCGGCGCGCTCGATGATCACCACCGCCGCCCACGAGATCAACCACGGCCGCCAGCCCCATCTGGAGCCGACTGAGGAGCA